>NZ_JBFRCK010000021.1:0-155914 GCF_040965775.1 Paraburkholderia sp. BR10954 | reverse complement strand
ATCGGACGAGATCGACACCTTGAGCGTCGCGTCCGTGCTGCCGATCGAGCCCGGATCGAGCATCTTGTTCATCTGCTGCGCGATGTCGATCGCATTCGCGTTCTTCAGCGGCACGACTGCAACCGCCTGGCCGGCCGCGCTATCGACACCCGCGATGATCTGGGCGATGCGCCGCACGTTGTCGGCGTAGTCGGTGACGACGATCGTATTGTTGGAGGGGTAGGCCGCGACCGTGTTGTTCGGCGAGATCAGCGGACGCAGAACCGGCAGCAGATTGTTGGCCGACTCATTCCTCAGCGTGAAGACCTGCGTGACGACCTGGTCGCCGCGCGCCGTCGGCGCGTTACCGACGTAGGTCGGCACGCCCTGTAGCTTGGCGTCGGCCTCGGGCACCACTTTCAGCACGCCATGATCCTGCACGAGCGCGAACCCCTGCATGCGCAGCGCGGACTGCAGGGTTTTGAGCGCCTGATCCTGAGGCACAGAATTTTCGGACACGAGGTTCAGTTGGCCCTTCACCCGCGGGTCGACGATGATCGTCTTGCCGGTCGCCGCGCCGATCGCCTTGGCAACCTGGTCGATGTCGGCGTTGACGAAGTTGAGTGTCACCTGCGCCTGTGCAGTTTGCGCGGTGATCAGTCCAGCCACCAGCAGCGCCGTTGCCACCCGACGCAAAGTCATACAATTTCTTCTCATGGGATGTGATATCGATGCCGGCAGCCTCTGCCACCGACGGTCATGCGATGCGGACCCGGCGGCAAGTTACCGCTCGGTCGGTTTGTGAGCCGGCCCTAAAAGCGAGTTTCGCTTCGAGCTCCAGCGTCCCGACGTCCGAAAAAATCGAACAGTAACAGCTTTTCATGTCGGAATTGAAACAAAACAAGGGGCCCCATGCGAATCCACGAAGATCGCAGAGCTGTTATTAAATTGAAAGCTACCCGCCACCGCACACTCACGCCATTACCCGGCTTTGTGCGGTCTTATGTCGGTTAGCCAACTTGACGAAGGTCGGACTGCCGGTATGATACGAGCCGTTCGACCCACTGTTATTTGTTTGCTGACGCGGGTTTTCCCCGATGCTCGACAAACGCCCGGCCAGCTTGCCGTTGCGGCCGAGACGGCGGTCGGTGAACTGCCTTACCGATTCTTACCTCGGGTTTGCTTAGTCCTATTGACCGATGAAACGTCCGCTCGTCACCGTTGCCGCCATGCTCGCGCTGCTCGCCGCAGCCGGTTCCGCGCGCGCCGACTGCTTCGATGAAGCGGCGAAGTATCAGAAGGTCAATCCGCTGATCTTACGGGCTATCGCGTGGCAGGAGTCGCACAACCGGCCGGATGCGCAGCACAAGAACGCGAACGGCTCGACCGACTACGGTGTGATGCAAATCAATTCGGTGCATCTGCCGGTGCTCGCCCAGTACGGGATCTCGCAGGGCACGCTGATGGAGCCGTGCAAGAACGTGTACATCGCGGCGTGGCATCTGCGCCGCCAGATGAACAAGTACGGCAATACCTGGCAGGCGGTCGGAGCATACCACTCGGAGACGCCGACGCTGCGGGACAAATACGCGCAACAGATCGCTGCGATTCTGCGCAGCTGGAAGTTGATGCCCGCGCAGTAAGCCATTCCAACGCTGTCGCTCGCACGAGCCGCACGCATTTTAATGCACAATGCGACTTCGTGCTTTTGTCGCGCCGTCGCAGCGACGCCGACGATTTGACCCCACGCCCCGCACGCCTTCCAATCTTCCCGTATTTCGTACCGCGATGAACCAGCCGCTATTGCCCATCACCGTGCTCTCCGGTTTTCTGGGCGCTGGCAAGACCACGCTCCTGAACCACATCCTCGCGAATCGCGCCGGTTTGCGCGTCGCCGCGATCGTCGACGATCTGGCCGACGTCAATATCGACCCGGCGCTCGTGCGTGATGCGGCCGAGCTGTCGGGCGTCGACGAGCAGATCGTCGAACTCAGGAACGGCTGCATTTGCTGCACACCGCGCGACGATCTGCAAAGCGAAATCCGTCGCCTCGCCGGCGAAAAGCGCTTCGACGTGCTGGTGATCGAATCGAGTGGCATCGCCGAGCCCATGTCGATTGCCGAGACCATTACATTCGATGGCGACGAAGCCCCATCGCCCAGCGAAGCCGCCCGGCTCGATACGATGGTCACGGTCGTCGATGCGTTCAACTTTCTGCGCGATTACGCGTCTGCCGATGCGCTCTCCGAACGCGGCGTCACGGTCGACGAAGGCGACGACCGCATGATCGTGGAGTTGCTGATCGAGCAGATCGAGTTTTGTGACGTGCTCGTCGCGAACAAGATTGATCTCGTCAGCGCGGACGAGCTCGCGCGTTTGCAGCGCATCCTCGCGCGCCTGAACCCGCGCGCGGTGCAGCTCGTGAGCCGCTTTGCCGACGTGCCGCTCGATCAGGTGCTGAACACCGGACGCTTCGATTTCGACGAAGCGTCGAATGCGCAGGGCTGGCTCGCGGCGCTCGAGCACAAGCACGAGAATCAGCACGGCGGTAAAGATGGCCGCATGCATCACAGCGAAGCCGACGAATACGGCGTCGGCTATTTCGTCTATCGCGCACGCCGGCCGTTTCATCCGCAGCGGCTATGGGAGCTGCTGCACCAGGAGTGGAAGGGCGTACTGCGCAGCAAGGGATTCTTCTGGCTCGCGACGCGCAACGATATCGGCGGTTCGCTCTCGCAGGCCGGTGGTGCTTGCCGGCACGGCCCCGCGGGCATGTGGTGGGCCGCCCAGGATCGCAGCGAATGGCCGGAAGGCGACGACGAGCTGGCCGCCGAAATCGCCGCCGACTGGTACGGCGAGCCGGAGGATATGAGCATCGGCGATCGTCGTCAGGAGTTCGCCCTGATCGGCGTCGATATCGACCCCGCCCTCTGGCGCGCGAAGTTCGATGCCTGTCTGCTCACCGACGACGAATACGCGCTCGGGCCGCAAGCCTGGCAGCAGTTCCCCGATCCGTTCCCGGCATGGGAGTTCGACGACCACGACCACGATCACGATCACGATCACGACAAGCATCACCATCAACATCACGGACACGGCGACGACTGCGAGCATTGTGGACATGACCACGGCAAGAACGCGCATCCTCATGACTGAACGAAGCACGCCGCGCATTCGAACCTCATGCACGGACGAAAAAAAACCCGCCACTGGCGGGTTTTTCTCGCGGGTGTCAACTGCCCGGCAGTAGTCTGCTTAGCGCTTGTTGACTGCGTCCTTGAACGCCTTGCCTGCAGTGAACTTGACAGTCTTGGCAGCCGGGATCTTGATGGTTTCGCCGGTCTTCGGATTACGCCCCGTACGCGCTGCGCGCTTGCCCGAACCAAAGCTACCGAAGCCGATCAACTGGACCGCCTCACCCTTCGACACAGACTTCTTGATCACTTCAAGCAACGTGTCCAGCGTTTCACCGGTTTGAGCCTTGCTGGCGCCCGTCTGTCCTGCGACAGCGTCGATCAGTTCCTGTTTGTTCATTAAGGTTCCTTTCTGAGTTTAGGTTGATACGAACAGCGCGACCGCGCCGATTATACGTGCGCGCACCGCGCCGTCGAGCAGCTGCGGCCCCGATCCTGAAGATCTCCCACGCCGGACAGGATACTGTTCGGCGGCCGTGCTGCCGCTCCCTTCGCGGCGCTTGCTATGATAGCGCAGCGCAAACCCAATCAGGATAAGGGTTTCGAGGAATTGCACGGTTTTCGGGCCGTTCTTGCAAGTAAATCGAAATTTTGCCCTTCAGCACCCCCTAAACGAGGGCTGAAACCCAGTCCTGGCGGGGGTTAGCGTTGGTTTTTGCCAACGCAGCAAAGCGTCTGAAAGCGTCCTGATGGGTCTTTTGCGGTGACTCGCGCGCGGTGCGGGCCGACGCCGACCATCGAACCCGCTCTTTCGAGCGATCTTTTGAGCGTGTTTTCCCGTCGCGCATGACCGATCCGCTGATCCCCGCCGTCCTCGCTTTCCGCGACAACGGCAGCCCCTTTTCACCGCACTACGACGACATCTATCACAGCGCCGTCGGCGCGCTCGAGCAGGCTCGCTACGTCTTTCTGCGCGGCAACGAATTGCCCGAAAGATGGCAGAGCCGTCGAACCTTCACCGTGCTCGAAACCGGCTTTGGCATCGGCATCAACTTTCTCGTCACGTGGGCCGCGTGGCGCGCCGATCCCGCACGCTGCGAGCGGCTGCATTTCGTGTCGACAGAGAAGCATCCGTTTAGCGCCGCCGATCTGCGCCGCGTCCACGCATCGACGATCTCCGATCCGCTCATCGCCCAACTCGCGGACACGCTCGCGAACGCATGGCCGATGCTCGTGCCCGGTGCGCACCGGCTGGAATTCGAAGGCGGCCGCGTCGTGCTGACGTTGATCTTCGCCGATGCGCTCGACAGCCTGCCCGCATTGCGGCTGCGTGCCGATGCTTTTTATCTCGATGGTTTCGCGCCCGCGAAAAATCCCGAACTGTGGAGTCCGGCGATCTTCAAGGCGCTGGCGCGCGTCGCCGGCGACGACGCGACCTTCTCCACCTATAGCAGCGCGGGCGACGTCAAACGCGCGTTGACGCAATGCGGCTTCGAATATCGCAAGGTCGACGGCTTCGGCTGGAAACGCGCGATGCTGGTCGGACGCTTCGCGCCGCGCTGGCGTGTGCGCCGTTATGAACCGCCCGCGCCGTTCGGCCATGATGAACGACATGCGGTCGTGATCGGAGCGGGGCTGGCCGGCTGCGCAGTGATCGAGCGGCTTGCGGCACGCGGTTGGCGCGTGACTTCGCTCGAGCGGCACGGGTCGGTTGCGCAGGATGCGTCGGGCAATCCGGCCGGCGTATTCCACCCAATGATTTCGCGCGACGACAGTGTCGCGTCGCGCGTCACGCGGGCGGGCTTTCTGTACTCGCTCAATCGTTGGACCGCACTCGAAAACGCAGGGCATCGACTGGCCCGCGGAGATCGCGGGCTGCTGCAGATCGCCGCGGACGACGACGAATCGCGCGCGATCGGCGCGGCCATCGCCACGTTTCGCTATCCGTCCGACTACGTGACGCCGGTCTCCGCGGCCGATGCAGCGCAACTCGCCGGCATGCCGCTCGCGCGTGGCGGCTGGCTCTTTCCGCGCGGCGGCTGGATCGATCCCGCCTCTCTTTGCGCGGCGCAATTGGCATCGGCAGGCGGCTTGCTCGAACGACGCTTCGGCGTCGACGTCGCGCGGCTCGAACGTTGCGGCGACCAGTGGACCGTCTTCGATATCGCGGGAAAGGTGGTCGCGCGAGCGCCGGTCGTGATCGTCGCCGGTGCGCATGAAGCTGCGCGCATCGCTGGCTTGCGTCATGCGCCGACTCGCAGCATTCGCGGTCAGTTGAGCTTGCTGCCGGCGGGGACCGTCGCGCCGCTCGCGCTGCCGGTGATCGGCGAAGGCTATGCCGTGCCACTCGCGAACGGCGTCACGCTGACAGGCGCGACCTATGAGCTCGACGACCCCGACACGTCGCTGCGCGCGGACGGTCACCGCGAGAATCTCGAGCGCGTCGCGCAGATGCTGCCGTCGTTCGCAAGCGCACTCGATGACGCGTCGCTGACCTCGCTCAGCGGACGCGTTGCGTTTCGCTGCGTGACCTCGGACCGCATGCCGATGATCGGCCAGCTCGCCGACGAAGCCGCTGCCGCACGCGATGCTGCTCGCCTGCGCGGCGCATGGCCGCTCGATCTGCCGCGCGTCGACGGTCTATACGGCGCATTCGCTTATGGTTCTCGCGGGCTGGTATGGGCCGCGCTCGGCGCTGAACTGATCGCCTCACAGATCGAAGGCGAGCCGTGGCCGCTGGAACGCGATCTCGCCGAGGACATCGACCCCGCGCGTTTTCTGCTGCGTTCGTTGCGACAGGGGACGATCGGTTAACCGGCTTCGACCATCGCGGAGTTAACGCCCGGCACGTTAACTCCGCCCGCGCTGCAAACCACGTTAACCGACACCTCCGCTTATCCACCGCAACCTGTGGATAACCGCGCAGTTAACCGGCGCAAGTGGTGTGGAGCCGTTGTGGACGTAAACGGGGTAACTGGGACATCGCGAAAAAGTGCGAAAAGTTGCGCGCGTATACCGGCCGCAGCCGCACATGCTGTCCATCCGGTTATGCGGCCGACAACATGATGATTTATTTCGGTAAACATAGGTTATCCACAGAAACGGAGGCAGCTTGTTAACTGTTACTACGTATACATACGGTAAACCAGTAAACAGCAAAGACGGGGGCTAGCACCCCGCCTATCGGGCTGGATGAATTTCGTTCGAGCTCACGTAAACGGATTACTCGATGCTCGCCGTTAACCTGGGAAGAGCGCAAAAAAACGCAGATCAAACCGCGCATCAAGGTCACACACGCGAACGTAATGCCAGGGAGCGGATTCACCGTTCGCGATGTTGTCGAAATTGACGGGATACCGCGAAAAAAGGTCGCTTTTTCCGTTCGGTATGAAAATAACGTACTTTTTTACCGTTTTGCCAGCGAGTTAACGTCTTTTCGGTTAACGCGGAACAAGCTATGGCACAATCCCCGTTCTTTTCCGCGTCGTGCCACCGCATCTGACGGCACGCGCAGCAACGGAACGGTGCCGGTCAAACAGAATCTGATTCAAGGTCGACGGCGTTCCTTCACCGTGCCTGTTGCTACTGCCGCATCCCGTGAATGTGCCCGACTCAGTGCGGTTTTTTGCGGCCGCGGCGCATTCCGATCATCCGATCATTGAAACCTCGCAACGCTGACTTCGCGAAGCGCTTGCGACAACGAGCGCTCTCGGTTCGCTCGTGCCACGGCGTGCGTGTGCGCCGGTTCGCGTCGTCTGCCGTTGCTGCCAAGGAGAACCCATTACGATGAATTCGGCGTTTTCGTTTCTGCCAGCGTGGCCGCTTTCACCCGACGCCATTTTCTGGGCAGGTCTCGCATTGCTTGTCGCTGGTCTGTGCGGCGAGCTTTGCTTTCGCGCGTGGCGTTTACCACGCATTTCCGGCTATGCGGTGATCGGCCTCATAGCCGGCGGAGCCGGTTTTGGCGTAATCGATGCGGATTCCGCGAGCGCCGCGCGGCCGCTGCTCGACGTCGCGCTCGGCCTGTTGCTGTTCGAACTGGGCAGCCGGCTCGATCTGCGCTGGATCCGCCGTAATCCGTGGCTGATTCTGTCGAGCGTGGCCGAAGCCACGCTGACCTTCGTGCTGGTGCTGCCGGTGCTCCTATTCCTGCACGTGCCGCTGATGGTCGCGACCGTACTGGCCGCGATCGCGATGGCGACATCTCCCGCGATGGTGATCCAGCTCAAAACCGAACTGCGCGCCGAAGGACAGGTCACGCAGCGTCTTCTGACCTTGACCGCGCTGAACAGCATGTACGCGGTCGTGATCGAAAAGCTCGTGTCGAGCTGGCTGCATCAGGAGGTTTACGGCAACGTGTTCGCGACGATCCTGCAGCCGTTGTACCTGCTGGTCGGCTCGCTCGTGCTCGCGTATCTGCTCGCGCGCACCTGCACGTTCTTCTATCGGCGCCTGAACATGCACGACGAGCATTCGTTCGTCGCGCTGTTCGGTCTCGTGCTGCTCGCGATCGCAATCGCGCATCTGTTCAAGCTATCGACGATTCTCGCGCTGCTCGCCGCGGGCATCATCGTGAAGAATCACGAAGCGCGTCCGCAGTTGTGGCCGCAGCATTTCGGCACCGCGGGGTGGCTGCTGACGGTGATCCTGTTCGTGCTGACGCTGACGTCGTTCGAATGGAGGCACATCGCGTTGGGCGGAGTGGCGGCGCTGGGCCTGATCGTTGCTCGCCTCGTCGCGAAGCTGGTCGGCGTGCTGGCTTTCGCGAAGCCGAGCGGCCTGAATCTGAAGCAGGGCATCGCACTCGGCCTGTCGTTGTCGCCGATGTCGGCGCTCGCGTATCTGCTCGTCGACGACACGTACAACCTGTATCCGAGCTTCGATCCGCAATTGCGCGCGATCGTCATGTGTTCGATTTTCGTGCTGCAGATTCTCGGGCCGTGGCTCGTCTATCGCAGCCTCGCGCTCGTCGCCGAGCGGCGCGTGGGGTGAGCGTGAAACGCGCGTGGGTGCCATGCGCGTTTCACGAACCCGTCTTTTCAATTCCTTCGCCTCAAACGACCTGACTCAGGGAACGCCATGTCACTCGAACCCTTCATCGATTCGAAACCGTTCACGTTCGGTATCGAACTCGAAATGCAGATCGTCAATACGCACGACTATGATCTGACCAAAGCCGGCACCGATCTGCTGCGCCTCATCAAGGACGAAAAAATCCCCGGCAACATCACGCCGGAAATCACCGAAAGCATGATCGAGCTGTCGACCGGCATCTGCACGTCGCACGAACAGGCGGTCGCCGATCTGCGCAAGATTCGTGACACGCTGGTATCCGCGGCCGACCATCTGAACGTCGGTCTGTGCGGCGGCGGAACGCATCCCTTCCAGCAATGGAGCGAGCGGCAGATCGTCGATACGCCACGTTTTCAGTATCTTTCCGAGCTGTACGGCTATCTCGCGAAGCAGTTCACGGTGTTCGGCCAGCACGTGCACATCGGTTGCCCGAATCCGAACAGCGCGCTGTATCTGCTGCATTCGATGTCGCGCTTTATCCCGCATTTCATTGCGCTGTCCGCGTCGTCGCCTTTCGTACAGGGTGTCGATACCGGATTTCATTCGGCACGACTGAATTCTGTGTTCGCGTTTCCGCTGTCGGGCCGCGCGCCGTTCGTGCTGACGTGGGACAGCTTCGAGGAGTATTTCTCGAAGATGGTCCACACGGGCGTGGTCAACAGCATGAAGGATTTCTACTGGGATATCCGTCCGAAGCCGGGATTTGGGACGATCGAGGTTCGGGTGATGGATACGCCGTTTTCGGTGGATCGCGCCGCGGCGATCGCCTGCTACATCCAGACGCTCGCGCGTCATTTGCTGCTCGACAAGCCGATCACGCCGCAGGAAGACGACTATCTGGTCTACACGTTCAACCGTTTCGAAGCCTGCCGTTTCGGACTCGGCGGCACCTGCATCAATCCGCAAACCGGTGAACGAAAGACGATTTCCGAAGATATCCTCGAAACGCTCGAACAGATCGGATCGCATGCGCAAGCGCTCGGCTCGGTCAATGCGCTGGCCGAAGTCGGCGCGATCGCGCGTGGCCAGGTCAACGACGCGACGTGGCTGCGCAGCGTGTTTGCGCAGGAGAAGTCCTTGCATGAAGCGGTTCGGCAGCAGTGTTTGCAGTGGCGAGCCTAGCCGCGAAGACCTCATGAAACCGTTTGCGTGCGTCAGTTACGCGACGTTCCGAGGAAACCCGCCCCGTGCGGGTTTTTTTTCGTAAAAAAATTTTTATGACTTTTCGTGCGCGCAACCCTTCAGGTTTGTCGAAAGTTTACGTATACCAGCCTAGGGGCAGTGAGCAGGCGTTGCCAAAGGCTGTGGACAACTGAATAAATACCTGCAAAGTCAATGCTCTGGGGAATTGATAACCAGGCTGACGAGAGACGCTCCGGTCAAGCCTGGCAAGCGCAACCGAGGAAACGCTCGACACGCTGCAAGTGCTTGTTGCAAAACGGTACACAGGCTATCCAAACGTTTTCCCCTGCTTATCCACAGCTCGCGTTGGATAAGTTAGCTGTACGATTTGCAGGTCTCGCATAGAATGTCGTTTTTCGCCGCCTTCGGCTTCCAAGGCGGTGTATTTTTGAGATAGTACAAACGGCTTCATCCGCGGTTGGACGAAGCTACCCACACACGCGACGGGCGTACCCCGGCAGGCAACCGCCGGCATCGCACCAAAGCGGTAAATAAACGAATCGAAGATTATGAGCGAAGGCGTATACGGAGAACAGGCAAACGGGCGAGTAACCCACAGCCTCTTGCGATTGAGCACGGCGATGCGAAGCCAGGCTTGGGAATGGGCGGAAGGCGCGGGCCTGACGCCGACCCAGGGTGAGATCCTCGTGCTGCTGATGCAACGCAAGGGGCCGATGCGTCTCGGCGAGATCGCGCGCGAAACGGCGTTGACCGCCGCGACCACCAGCGATGCGGTCAGCACGCTCGAGACCAAGGGTCTCGTCGAAAAGCGTCGCGCACTCGACGACGGTCGCGCGCTCGCGGTACGCCTGACCTCGCGTGGCCGCACCGCTGCCAAACGCGCCGCGCAATGGCCGGACTTCCTGTCCAAGGCGGTCGGCACGCTGCGCGAGGACGAACAGTCCGTGTTCTATCGCACGCTGCTCAAGACCATCTATCAGCTCGAAGCGCAAAACACGATTCCGTCGCATCGCATGTGCCTGAGTTGCACGCATTTCCAGGCAAGCAAGAATCCGAAGAAGACGCCGCATCATTGTGCGCTGCTCGACCTGAACATGTCGGATACCGATGTGCGTCTCGACTGCTCCGTGCACGAAACGGCGGACGTAGCCACCCAGAAGAAGACCTGGAAGATCTTCGCCCAATAACCGGCGTCTTTCGGAACAATCCGCTAACATGACCTGGCCGGCTACGGCGGGCGGTATACGCCGCCTGCTTGCCGGCTGGTGCCGTGCAAGGATAAAGTCGTTGGCGGCAAGTCGTTAGTGAACCTGAAGATAGGGCAGGCCGATGAATCGGGAAGTACTCGCCATCCGCCATGTGCACTTCGAGGATCTGGGCAGTCTTGAGCTCGTGCTCGGCGAGCGCGGGCGTCCGGTCCGCTATCTCGACGTGGGCGTCGCCCGTATCGAGGCGCCCAATCCGATTGCCGCGTCGCTGATGGTCGTGCTGGGCGGCCCCATCAGCGCCACCGACGATGCGCTGTACCCCACGCTAGCGCCGCTGCTGTCGTTGATCGAAAAGCGCATCGCGGCCGGGTTGCCGACACTTGGTATCTGCCTTGGCGCACAGCTGATCGCCCGGGCGTTGGGTGCGCGCGTCTACCCCGCGGCTCAGGCCGAACTAGGCTGGGCACCGCTTACGCTGACCGATGCGGGCCGCGCCTCGCCACTGCGTCATCTTGATGGCGCTCATACGTCGATGCTGCATTGGCACGGCGACACCTTCGATCTGCCCACCAACGCGACCCGTCTGGCTTCGACTCCTACCTGCGAGAATCAGGCCTTCGCATGGGGCGATCACGTGCTGGGCTTGCAGTGTCATCCCGAGATCCGCACCGATCGGTTCGAACCCTGGCTGATTGGCAATGCCAATGAACTTTCGGGTCACGGCATCGACGCGCGTCAGCTGCGCGCCGACACCGCTCGATACGGTCCCGCGCTCGAAGCCGCCGGGTGCCGCATGTTCGGCGAATGGCTCGATCAGGTCGAGACGAAGATCTGAATGGCTGGCCGAATGGCGACGTAAGTGGCCAGCGAGGTGCCCCCTTTCTGCAGCAAACCGCGTGCGGTGCTATGCTCGATCGCTCTCGGGCTTTCACTGGACGTAATCCATGAGCGCGCTTTTTTCTCCGCTCACGCTGCGTAGCGTGACGCTTCCCAACCGTATCGTCGTCTCCCCGATGTGCCAGTACTCCGCCGAGCGCGGCGAAGCGACCTCATGGCACATGATTCACCTCGGCGGGCTCGCGCTGTCCGGCGCCGGCATGCTGTGCATCGAAGCGACCGCCGTCGAACCGGATGGCCGCATCACCCCCGGCGATCTCGGTTTGTGGGACGACGCGACCGAAGAGGCGCTCGTGCCGGTGCTGGCCGCGATCCGCAAGCATTCGCACATCAACGTGACAATGCAACTGGCGCACGCGGGCCGCAAGGCATCGAGCCATGTGCCGTGGGAAGGCGGCCAGCTGATTCCGGTGTCGCAAGGCGGGTGGCTGCCGCATGCGCCGTCGGCGCTGCCGCACAAGCCAGGCGAGGAGCCGCCGCTTGCGCTCGATGTCGCCGGCCTGCACCGGATTCGCGAGGCGTTCGCCGCGTCCGCGCGCCGCGCCGCGCGTCTTGGCATCGATGCGCTCGAAATGCATGCCGCGCATGGCTATCTGCTGCATCAGTTTCTGTCACCGATCGCGAATCAGCGCACCGACGACTATGGCGGCTCGCTGGAAAACCGCATGCGTTTCCCGCTCGAAATCTTCGACATCGTGCGGGCCGCATTCCCTGCCGACAAACCGGTCGGCGTGCGCGTGTCGGCGACCGACTGGGTCGAAGGCGGCTGGACGCTGGAAGACACGATCGCGTTTGCGCACGAGCTCGAAAGGCGCGGCTGCGACTGGATCGACGTGTCGTCGGGCGGCGTGTCGCCGCTGCAGAAAATTCCGCTCGAGCCGGGATATCAGATTCCATTCGCGAAGGCGGTCAAGCACGCAACCAGTCTCGCGACGATCGGCGTCGGGCTCATCACCGATCCGCTGCACGCCGAGCAGCTGATCGAAGCGGGCGATGCCGACCTGATCGCGCTGGCTCGTGCGCTGCTCTATAACCCGCGCTGGCCGTGGCATGCGGCCGCCAACCTCGGCGCGACCGTCGAAGCGCCGCCGCAATACTGGCGTTCGCAACCGCGCGACCAGAAAGCGCTGTTCGGCGACATTACGTTCGGTCAACGGTGACGCTCGTCGCACGTTGAACACACGCATCGGCCGACGGTTGAAGGAAGCCGTCGACAGCGTGTAGGATGCCGGTTGTGGCGCGATGCGCGTCGCAAGTCGACGCGGCGCTCGCAGGGCGCCGCGTTTGCTATTCGCGTCAGAAAAAGCCGCGCGCGAGACGCGCCTGACGATTGCCAGACTTGATCCCCCAGTTCTTCACAAGGATTCATTCAATGAATTCACGCAGGATCGCCGTGCGCCGTTCGGGTGTGCACGGCAAAGGCGTGTTTGCTCTCGAACCGATCGCGGCGGGCGAACGACTGATCGAATACAAGGGCGAGCGGATTACCTGGAAAGAAGCGTTGCGCCGTCATCCGCATAATCCGGCTGAACCGAATCACACGTTTTATTTCGCGCTGGATAACGGCAAGGTTATCGACGGCAAGGTGAATGGCAATAGCGCGCGCTGGATCAATCATTCATGCGCGCCGAACTGCGAAGCCGAGGAAATCGACGGACACGTATACGTGCATGCGCTGCGCGATATCGCGGAGGGCGAGGAAATCTTTTACGACTACGGCCTCGTGATCGACGCGCGGCAGACGAAGAAGCTGAAAAAGGAATACGAATGCCGTTGCGGCGCGCGCAAGTGCCGCGGCACGATGCTGGCGCCGCCGCAAAAGGGCAAGGGCGGCAGCAAGTCGGGTAAAGTTGCCGACAAGGACCAGAAGTCCAGCAAATCGGCGAAGAAATCGAAGAAGAAATGAGCCACGGGCCGGCGCGCGGCGTTAGCTGTCTGCGCTGATCGAGGCGCCAAGGCGAATGCCGCCGGGGCAGCCCGGCAAACCTTCTACAAATCGACCGGCGCCGAGTGCGCCGGTTTTTTCGTGGCGCGTCGTTCGTTGGCATCGCTGGCGGTGGCAGCGTCTGCCGACGCACTGGGCGGCAGCAACGGAATCCTCACGATAAAGCGTGCGCCACCCTCCGGCGCGTCCTCGTAATGCACGCTGCCGTGATGCAGCACCATGATGTCGTGGACGATCGCAAGGCCCAGACCCGCGCCGCTTTCGACGCCCGCCTCGGTCTGCCCGTCGCCGCGGAAGAACCGCTTGAACAGATCCGCCTGCTGCGAACGCGGCACGCCCGGCCCGTTGTCTTCGACGACGATCTCGGCCATGCGCAGATCGTCGATCAGGGTCTGCGAAACCGTCACCGTGATGCGTCCGCCGTCGGCCCGCGAAGGCGGCACATACTTCAGCGCGTTATCGAGCAGATTCGCGATCACTTCGTGCAGCAGTACCGGGTTGCCGCGCGCCATCAACGGGTCGTCGTTCGACGGATCGTCGAGGCGCTGGAAGCCGAGGTCCACGTGTACCGCTAGCGCGCGCGGCACCCATTCGGCGCCCGTGTCAAAGGCGAGCGCGGCCATGTCGACATTGACGAAGCGGGCCGCCTGTTCGCCCGGCTCGGCGCGCGCGAGCGACAGCAATTGATTCGACAACCGCACGGCGCGATCGGCCGCGGCGCGCAGTTCACGCACGGCGGCGAGCGTCTGCTGCGGATCGCGCGCGACCACCGCCTGCTCCGCATGCAGCTTGACCGCGGTTAGCGGCGTGCGCAGCTGATGCGCGGCATCGGCGATGAATTTACGTTGCGCATCGAGGGCGGCTTTCAGACGATCGAGCAGCGCGTTCAGCGCGCCCGTCAGCGGACGGATCTCGACCGGCACATACGTTTCGTCGACCGGCTCGAGCGACGTGTGCGTTTGCCGGTTCAGCGAATCGGCGAGCGCGGTCAGCGGATTGAGCTGCTGATTGACGACGCGCCACACGATCACCCAGCCGGCGAGCAGCAGCAGCAGCAACGGCATCATGATCGCGATCAGGAACTCCGCGGCGATGCGGTAGCGGTGATGCACGGGCTGCCCGACTTCGACGACGATCGGATTGCCGCTCGGCTGCTCGACGCGCACCTGAGCGACCCGCACGGTCACGCCTTCGTGCTGCGTCTCGAATACGTACGCGTAATGCATGCGGCGCACGTTGATGCCTTGCAGCGGCAGATTATGGTCGCCGGCGATTTCGCTGTCGCCGGTGCTGATCCGGTAGACCAGATGTTCGACCGGGTCGGAGAACATCGCTTGCGCGAGCGGCGGCACCGTGATCGGCGCTTCCGGTCCGGCAATCTGGATCTGTTTGGAAATAGCGGTCGCGAGGTCCGCGAGCGAACGGTCGACCACGTGCTGCGTGTACTGCCAGGCGAGCCAGTAGGCGATCAAGCCGCTCATCAGCGCGAGCAGCGACAGGGGAGCAGCGAGGCGCCGCAGCAGCGTGCGGCGCAGACTATTGGCGGCCGGCTGGTGCATGATCGTAGGCGCGGGGAAGTTGTGACTGCGGTGGAAACTGCGGTAGCAACGGCGCGGAGCGCCTTGAGACAGTCCGGGGTCCGGCACGACGCGCAGCGGGCACAGCCGATGCGCGGCGCCGGTCCGGCGCCGTCAGGCCGCGACGCAATGCGCGGCCTTCACGACGATCATGCGGCCTGGCGGATTTCCTGCAGCAGATAGCCAAAGCCACGCACGGTGACGATTTCGACACGGCAGTTCTCGAGCTTCTTGCGCACACGGTGCACGTAGACTTCGATCGCGGTATCGCCGAGATCGCCGCCGAAGTGCGTCAGGTGATCCTGCAATTGCGCCTTGCTGACGACGCGGCCGTGACGCAGCAGCAGCATTTCGAGCACTGCGAATTCGCGCGGCGACAGTTCGAGCGGTTTGTCGTCGTTGAAGATGCGGCGGTCGACGCCCGACAGCCGCACGCCACCCAGTGACACTTCCGGACGCGGCATGTCACCGTGTGGACCGCTGCGGCGCATCACCGCGCGAATGCGCGCTTCCAGCTCGGCCGGTTCGAACGGCTTCAGCATGTAGTCGTCCGCGCCGGAGTTCAGGCCTTGCACGCGGTCGTTCAATTCGTCGCGCGCGGTCAGGATGATCACCGGCGTGTGCCGGTTGCTCTGGCGGAAACGCGACAGCAGCGTCATGCCGTCGATACCCGGCAGACCCAGATCGAGGATCACGAGTTCGTGGCGGTTTTGGGTGAGGGCCTGTTCGGCAAAGATGCCGTCATGGACCATGTCGACGGTGAAGCCGGCTTGTTCGAGACTGCTTTGGATGCCGCGTGCGATGGGGCGGTCATCTTCGATCAGAAGGAGTCGCATGGATTTCGCTCAAGTACAATGGGTTTAGGCGTTTTGGCAAGCGGTTCGCCGGGGCGCCTGCAACACAGCCAGCGTGCGACGCGGCGGCAGCGGCCCCACGAAGCAGCTGTCGAGCCGACTCGAAGCGCCGTGCCAGTCATCACGAAGTCATGTCCGAGATCAGCATTCACGAACTGGAAGCCGCGATCAACTTCTGGCGCGCCCGCTCACCTTCGAGCGGCGACGAACACGTTCTGTGCAAGGAGGCAAGCGCACTATCCAAGCCGTATGCGCTGCTGATTGTACAGCGTCAGAAGTCGCTATCACTCGATCGTTTTGACCCGATTGCAAGGCAGGCCTGGGAAGCTTACGTTCAACTTAAGGATAGCCTGTAGAACTGAAGGTTTGCCCAGGGTATTGCCTGCATTGTCCTTTCATTGTGGACCGATTACGCGGCAAGTTGTATATAAACACGCATAAGGGCCCGTAATTATTTGTATTAGCTAGTAACACTGTCGATGAATGTCGCAAGCGCGATGTCGCGTTCGGTCACGCCGTTCGCTTCATGGGTGGACAGCGTGATATCAACCTTGTTGTACACGTTGAACCACTCCGGATGATGATCCATTTCCTGCGCCTTGATCGCCACGCGCGTCATGAAGCCGAACGCCTCGTTGAAATCGGCGAATTCGAAGGTGCGGCGAATCGCGTTACGCTCCGCCACGCTTTCCCAGCGATGCAGTTTCCCCAGTTGCTGGGTGCGCTCGTCGGAAGTCAGTTTCTGAATCATGGAGTCACCTCGTTGATCGAACACGCTCGCCGGCAGGCGGGCGAAACCGGTATTTTTTCACGATTGTGCAACGCTCGCCGTGCGCCGGGCCGGGTGGGTCTAAGGCGGCTTGGCGTTTAAACGTCGCCGCTGGTTTGCCATCCCTCGCGGGTTCCGCGCGAGATCACGCGGTCGCCGTGGAGCACGTCGCCCGCTGCGTAGGCCGGTGCATTGGCAAGCTTCGCCAGCAGCGGCGCGAAGTCCGTTTGTGCGACGCGGAACAGTTGCGCGAAGTCATCGATGACGAAGTAGGTTTGCTGGAACGTATCGATGCGGTAACGGGTGCGCATCACACGTTCCAGTGCGAAGCCGAGCCGGTTCGGCGCCGCGCTTTGCTGGCTGTATACCGTCTCGGCCTTGCTCGAGACGATGCCGGCGCCGTAGATCTTCACGCCGTTCGGACTCGCGGCATCGCGGATCAGCCCGAACTCCACTGTGTACCAATAGAGCCGCGCGAGCAGCGGCAGCGCGCCCGCTTCATTGGCGGCGAGCGCGGCGCGGCCGTACGCGTGCATGTAGTCGGCAAACACCGGGTTGATCAATAGCGGCACATGGCCGAACAGATCGTGAAAGCAGTCGGGCTCCTGCAGGTAGTCGAGCTGGTCGGTTCGGCGCATCCACCACGTAACCGGAAAGCGGCGATTCGCCAGATGCTCGAAGAACACCTGATCCGGCACGAGGCCAGGCACGGCGACGATGCGCCAGCCGGTTGAGGGCGTCAGCTTCGCGTTGACGTCGTCGAAAGACGGCACGTGCTCCGACGGCAGGCCGATACGCTCGACGCCCGCGAGGAATTCATCGCACGCACGGCCTTCCAGCAAGGCGGTTTGGCGCGCGTACAGCTGTTGCCAGACCGCATGGTCAACCGTGCCGTAGCGTTCGAGCGGCTGGTCGATCGTATAGTCGGCTCGGGTCTCGAGACCGGCGTCGAACTGTTGTTTGAGTTTGGCGGTGCTGGCGGCGGACATGGCGAAGCTTTAACGGGGAAATCGCAGGAAATCGGTACATGCGAGTGTAGAGCGGAGTACATGCGGAATGGGCGCAAGTGAGGCGTGAAAACAAAGAGGTATGCGATAATCGTGCGTTAACTAGCCAATTTCTGCGGGACATCAACATGCTTGAACTCGACCACTTCGATCTCGCGCTGCTCGACGTGCTGCAGCGCTTTGGCCGCGCCACGCATCAGCAGTTGGCCGAGCAGGTGCCGTTGTCGCCGTCGCAGATTGGGCGACGGCTGCAGCGGCTGGAACAGGTCGGCGTGGTGGATGGCTATCGGGTCGTGTTGCGGCCGGAAAAGCTCGGCCTCGGCGTCACCGCTTTCACGAGCCTGAAGCTGAAGCATCACGGCGATTCGATCATCGAGCAGTTTCAGCAGCAGATCGACGTGCTGCCAGAGGTACTGGAGTGTCACGCGGTCGTCGGCGATGCCGACTATCTGCTGCGCATCGTCGCGCCGGATCTGAACTATCTGTCGACCTTCGTGATGAAGAAGCTGATGCGCGTGCCGGGTGTCGATAGCGTGCGCTCGAATATCGTGCTGACCACGTTCAAGCGCAATGGGCCGTTGCCGCTCGGGCATCTGGCGCCGGGGGCTGCGCCGGTTTGAAGGCTTGAGGCCGTTGCCGGCGGTGTCGACCGGCAGGAAGAGGGAGCCGGGCGCGCCGCGCCGCGGCCCCTACAGGCACGCGAACTTTATGCTGCCCGCTTCGGCTCGTCGTCGGCATTCAGCAGATCGACATACGCGACCGGCACCAGATCCGCTTCGGATACGCCGAGACTCTTGAACAGCGCTTCCGCTTCGGCGTGGCCGCCTTCTTCGTCGTCGTCCTGCGCGAGCACCACTTCGAGTTCGACGAAATCGCCGAGACCGTCGACGCGATCGAGATGAATCCGCGTGCGCCCGCTCAGATACACGTGCCGCTCTTTCGAGACGATGCCGCGCGTGGTCAGCGCGGTCGCGAGCAGCGCATGCATCGCTTCGGGATTCGTGACCGGACTGCGCGTGTAGTACGACGCCTTCGGGCCGTCGCGGTCGTCGCGCTGGTAGAAGATTAGTTCGGCCGGCGTGCCGTCGTCGAACTGGCGCAGCTTCAGGCGGCCGCGCGGCACGTCGTAGAAAAAGTCCTGCTGGCGAAAGATCAGCGGCGCGTCCGTCGCGAGCTGCGCGGCGCGCTCGCGCAGTTGGTCGAAATGCTGGGCGCGGGCTTTGATTTCGATGTTGCGTGCCATGTGGGCTCCTGTGGAGGGGCGGAGTGATCGACGGCTTCCGGGGCCGCTGGTGGTGCCGGGAAGAAGCCGCCTGGAAGGACGAGGTCGGGCGGAACGGAAAGCGCTACGAGGGCGCTGCGCGAGCGCAAACCGACAATCTAGCAAAAACTTCGTGACGGAATGCTTTCAACCCGGGCGGCAGGCGGGACGAGTGCGGGCATTAGCGAGACTCATATCGCAGCGCGTCAGACAGTCCTCGCTCAGATCGCCCACTGCTGATCGATCAGCTTCAAGGCCGCCGCGATCGCCGGCTCGTCCTTGCGCTCGTCCAGCGTGATGAAGCTCAGCTGCGTAGGCACGGTGATGCCATCGACGATCGTCAGCGCGTGCGCATGCGCCTCGGCGATTGCCGTCGCGTCGCGCGCAAGCGTGAGACCGACTCCCGACTTGACCAGATCGAGCATCGACGGCTCCTGGTCCACCTCGGCCACCTTGACCGGTTTCACACCCGCCTCGCCGAAACAGCGCGACAGCAGCCGGTTGTGCGCGGACGCCGGCGGCGTCCAGATCCACGGCAGCGCCGCGAGCGAGCGCCAGTCCCGCGCACCCTTCACGCGATCTTTCCAGCCCGCCGGCGCGAGCACGCGATACTGGAAATGCGTGAGCGTGACCGCGTGAAACGTGGCGCCGTCGCGGGTGTCGTCGTCGGAGGGCAGGCCGATGTAATAGCCGACGTCGAGCTCGCCCGCCCGAATCTGCTCGCGTACCCAGCCCGACATGCCGTGGCGCAGCGCGGTTTCGATCTGCGGCCAGGTCTCGACGAGTTGCTTCAGGAAGCCGCCCAGGCGCAAAAACTCGGGGTCGAGAATGGTGCCGATGCGCAGGCGCCCGCGCACTTCCTGGCGGAGCGTCTGCGCGGCGCGCTGTACGTCGGCTGCCGCGCCGAGCGCGCGTTCGGCGTGCGGCAGCAGCGCCTGGCCGTCGCGCGTCAGCGCGAGCCCGTGGGAAGTCCGCGTGAACAGCGTCACGCCGAGCGTTTCCTGCAAGTGCTTGATTTGCAGGCTGACGGCGGGTTGGGTCAGATGTAGCTGCACCGCGGCGCGCGTGAGGTTGCCCTCGCGTGCGACGGTGACGAAAGCCCTAAGCAGAGTCAGATCCATATCCTGATATTAGCGCGGCTTATAGCGCAGTTGAGCATTACTCATTGGATTTGTCGCTTGCAGACGCCGTACGCTGAGCGTTGAGCAATGCTTCGGCGCGCGGTATCGAGCGCGAAGCGGTAGATTTCACTGCAAAAGAGGAACGAGATGAGTGAGACATATTCCGACGCAACCTCGCAGCACGACGCCGCACGCAGCGCGGCGAGCGCACGCGCGCTGAGCCATTTCATCAACGGCAAGACCGTCGAAGGCACGAGCGGGCGCTTCGGCGACGTCTTCAATCCGGCGCTCGGCAGCGTCAGCGCGCGCGTGCCGCTCGCGAGCGTCGCCGAGGTGGACGCTGCTGTTGCCGCGGCCAAAGCCGCGTTTCCCGCGTGGAGCGAAACCGCGCCGATCAAACGCGCGCGGGTGCTGTTCAAGTTCAAGGAACTGCTTGACCGCCATCACGACGAACTCGCGGAGCTGATCACGCGCGAGCACGGCAAGGTGTTTTCCGACGCCAAGGGCGAAGTGATGCGCGGCATCGAAATCGTCGAATTCGCGTGCGGCATCCCGAACCTGCTGAAGACCGATTTCACCGATCAGATCGGCGGCGGCATCGACAACTGGAATCTGCGCCAGCCGCTCGGCGTGGTCGCCGGCATCACGCCGTTCAATTTCCCGATGATGGTGCCGTGCTGGATGTTCCCGGTCGCGCTCGCGTGCGGCAACACCTTCGTGTTGAAGCCGTCCGAACGCGATCCGTCCGCGTCGATCCGGCTCGCCGAACTGCTGAAGGAAGCGGGCCTGCCGGACGGCGTGTTCAACGTCGTGCACGGCGACAAGGTCGCAGTGGATGCACTGCTCGTGCATCCCGAAGTGAGCGCGCTGTCGTTCGTCGGCTCGACGCCGATCGCCGAATACATCTACACGGAAGGCACGAAGCACGGCAAGCGGGTGCAGGCGTTGGGCGGGGCGAAGAATCATCTGGTCGTAATGCCCGACGCCGATCTCGACCAGGCCGTCGACGCCCTGATCGGCGCCGCCTACGGTTCGGCCGGTGAGCGCTGCATGGCGATTTCGGTGGCGGTCGCGGTGGGGCATATCGCCGATGAACTGATCGAGCGTCTGACGCCGCGCGTGAAGAGCCTGAAGATCCTCAACGGCATGGAAGCGGCGGCCGAGATGGGGCCGCTCGTCACCGGCGCGCATCGGGACAAGGTGGTCGGCTATATCGACGCTGGCGTCGCCGCGGGCGCGAAGCTCGTCGTCGATGGACGCGCTCATCAGGTCGTGGGGCACGAGAAGGGCTTTTTCCTCGGCGGGACGCTGTTCGACGAAGTGGCGCCCGACATGAAGATTTACCGCGAAGAAATCTTCGGACCGGTGCTGTGCGTCGTGCGCGTGCCCGATTTTGCCTCGGCGGTCGAGCTGATCAACGCGAATCAGTTTGCGAACGGCGTGTCGCTATTTACGTCCGACGGCGGCATTGCGCGCGCGTTTTCCCGGCAGATCGAGATCGGCATGGTCGGCATCAACGTGCCGATTCCGGTGCCGATGGCCTGGCATTCGTTCGGCGGCTGGAAGAAGTCGCTGTTCGGCGATCATCACGCGTACGGCGAGGAAGGCGTGCGGTTCTACACGCGCTACAAGAGCATCATGCAGCGCTGGCCCGACAGCATTGCGAAGGGCGCAGAGTTCACGATGCCGGTCGCCAAATAAGCTGGCGGCTTTGCGCCGCATAAAGTCGGCGAACGCGCGAGCAAAAGAGTAAAAGCGAATAAAAGCGCGTCGCGGCGCAAGCGTGGAAGCGATCGAACTTCCACGCCTGCGCTGCAAAAAATGCTTAGGAGACTGAACGATGGGTCATACCGACAGTACGCCTCGCGCCGTACGGCGGCTCGAAGGCGAGTTCGACTACATCATTGTCGGGGCGGGCACTGCGGGCTGCGTGCTGGCGAACCGGCTCACCGAAGATCCCGAGATCCGCGTGCTGCTGCTAGAAGCTGGCGGGAAAGACGACTATCACTGGATTCATGTGCCGGTCGGCTATCTGTATTGCATCGGCAATCCCCGCACGGACTGGCTGTACAAGACTCAGGCAGAGCCGGGTCTGAACGGCCGCACGCTGTCGTATCCACGCGGGCGTGTGCTCGGCGGCAGTTCGTCGATCAACGGCATGATCTATATGCGCGGTCAGCGTGAAGACTACGACGAGTGGGCGCGTGTGACCAACGATAGCACGTGGTCATGGAACGCGGTGCTGCCGGTCTTCAGGCGCAGCGAGGATCACCACGGCGGCGCCAACGAAGCGCACGGCGCGGGCGGACCCTGGCGCGTCGAGAAGCAGCGCCTCAAATGGAAGATTCTGGAAGAGTTCGCGCAAGCCGCGCAGCAAACCGGCATTCCCGCCACCGACGATTTCAATCGCGGCGACAACACCGGCGTCGGCTACTTCGACGTCAACCAGAAGCGCGGCATTCGCTGGAATGCGTCGAAGGCGTTTTTGCGGCCCGCGTTGAAGCGGGAGAACCTCACAGTTATTACTGGTGCCCACACGCAGCGTGTCATATTCGACGGCCGCCGCTGCACCGGAGTCGAATATCGTGGCGCCGAGGTCGACTATGTCGCCAAAGCGCGTTGTGAAGTGATCCTTTCCGCCGGCGCGGTCAACTCGCCGCAACTGCTCGAATTGTCCGGCGTCGGCAATGGTGCGCGTCTGCAGAATCTCGGCATCGAGATCGTTCAGGATCTGCGCGGCGTCGGCGAGAATCTGCAGGACCATCTGCAACTGCGCATGGCGTTTCAGGTGCAGGGCGTGCGCACGTTGAATACGATGTCCGCGCACTGGTGGGGCAAGCTGATGATCGGCATGCAGTACGCGTTGTTTCAGAGCGGACCGATGTCGATGTCGCCGTCGCAACTCGGCGCGTTCGCGAAGTCCGATGCCGACGATCGCTCGCTGACCCGCCCCGATCTCGAGTATCACGTGCAGCCTTTGTCGCTCGACCGCTTCGGCGAACCGCTGCATCGCTTCAATGCGTTCACGGCGTCGGTGTGTCAACTGCGCCCCACGTCGCGCGGCAGCATTCATATTGCGTCGGCCGATGCGTCCGCCCCACCATTGATCGCTCCAAATTATCTGTCGACCGGGTACGACCGCCACGTCGCAGCAAACGCGCTACGTCTGACGCGCCGCATCGTCGCGGCGCCCGCGCTCGCGCGCTATCAGCCGCGGGAGATTTTGCCGGGCTCGCAGTATCAAACAGAAGAAGAATTGCAGCAGGCCGCGGGCGCGGTCGGCACGACGATCTTCCATCCCGTCGGCACCTGCCGCATGGGCACGACCGACGATCCCGCCGCGGTCGTCGACAACCGGCTTCGGGTTATCGGAGTGGAAGGCTTGCGTGTCGTCGATGCATCGGTGATGCCCAACATCACCTCGGGCAACACCAATTCACCGACGCTGATGATCGCCGAACGTGCGAGCGACATGATCCGCGAGGATCGTCGCGCGCGCGTGAGCGGCAGCATCGCAGCGCAAATGGGTGTGGCTGCGTCGATGTCATCTGTGTGACATGCAACGTGCGATGGAAACTGAGCGGATCGGTCATGATTTCCGCCGCGTTCGTGAAGCGTGCTAACCGCATGTCACGCACGCACGCCGCAGGCCTCGTCCACTAAGTGCAAATCCCAATGAATGCGCTGCATCATTGGGGCGACAATGGCAGCCATGCTGCGTGCCGCGCCACGATCACCGTCCGTATTGGTGCAGCACGCCAACGAGCGGCAAGGGGTGCCGCCAAAATAACAAGTCGCGCAGAACTTCGCGCGGAAAGATCGTAGTGCTTCGCCTTACTCCGTATGGAAGGGAACATGATTCTCGGCGATACGATTCTCGAAACGCGCGGCCTCACCCGCGAGTTCAAAGGCTTTGTCGCCGTGAACGGCGTGAACCTGCGCGTGCGCCGTGGCTCGATCCATGCGCTGATCGGGCCCAATGGAGCGGGCAAGACCACCTGCTTCAATCTGCTCACCAAATTCCTCGAACCCACCGCGGGCCAGATCGTTTTCAACGGTGTCGATATCACCGGCGAACGTCCGGCGCAGATCGCGCGGCGCGGCATCATCCGGTCGTTCCAGATTTCCGCGGTATTTCCGCATCTGACGGCATTGCAGAATGTGCGCATCGGGTTGCAGCGCTCGCTCGGCACCGCGTTTCACTTCTGGAAGAGCGAGCGTACGTTGCGGCGTCTGAACGATCGCGCGATGGATCTGCTGACTCAGGTCGGCCTGACCGATTTCGCCGATGTGTTGACGGTGGAGCTCGCCTACGGCCGCAAGCGCGCGCTCGAAATCGCGACCACGCTCGCGATGGAGCCCGAACTAATGCTGCTCGACGAGCCGACGCAAGGCATGGGTCATGAGGACGTCGACCGCGTGACTGCGTTGATCAAGAAAGTATCGGCGGGCCGCACGATCCTGATGGTCGAACACAACATGAATGTGATCGCCGGTATCTCCGACACGATCACCGTGCTGCAACGGGGTGAAGTGCTCGCCGAGGGCAGCTACGCGGAAGTGTCGAAGAATCCGCTCGTGATGCAAGCCTACATGGGCAGCGCCGACGCGGCGCTCGCCGGAGCCCACGCATGAATACGACGGTCGAGCGCGAAGGCCTCGAAGCGAACGAAACGAAAAGCGGCGCACCCGCGCTGGAAATCGCGGGACTGCAAGCCTGGTACGGGGAATCCCACATTCTGCACGGCGTCGATCTGTCGGTAGGCCGCGGCGAGGTCGTGACGCTGCTCGGACGCAATGGCGCGGGCCGCACCACGACGCTGCGCGCGATCATGGGTCTCACGGGCCGCCGTACCGGCTCGATCCGGATCGATGGACGCGAAACGATTGGCCTGCCCACGCATCGCATCGCGCATTGCGGCATCGGCTATTGCCCCGAAGAGCGCGGTATTTTTTCGAGTCTGTCGTGCGAGGAAAATCTGCTGCTGCCGCCGCCCGTCGGCGACAAGGCGCACATGATGTCGCTCGAGGAAATCTATGCGATGTTCCCGAATCTGCACGAGCGGCGCATGAGCCAGGGCACGCGGCTCTCGGGTGGCGAACAGCAGATGCTCGCGGTCGCGCGGATTCTGCGCACTGGCGCGAATCTGCTGCTGCTCGACGAAATCTCGGAGGGGCTCGCGCCCGTGATCGTGCAGGCGCTTGCACGGATGATCATCACGTTGAAGGCGCGCGGCTACACGATCGTGATGGTCGAGCAGAACTTCCGCTTCGCGGCGCCGCTCGCGGATCGTTTCTATGTGATGGAGCACGGCATGATCGTCGAGCATTTCGGGGCTAGCGAGCTCGAAGGCAAGATGCCGGTGCTGCACGATTTACTGGGCGTATAGACACGGACACGCACGCGCCCGACTGCCTCTGATAACCACAAGCGAAGAACCAGGAGACATGCATGAAAAAGAACCCACTCGCGCGAATTGCCTCACTCTGCTTCGCGGTCGCCGCCGGCGCCGCACTGACGCTGGGCAGCGCGCAAGCGGCCGACGATGCCGTGAAGATCGGCTTTATCACGGATCTGTCGGGACTGTACGCGGATATCGACGGGCAGGGCGGTCTTGAAGCGATCCGGATGGCGGTCGCCGACTTCGGCGGCAAGGTCAACGGCAAGCCGATCACGGTGCTGTACGCGGATCACCAGAACAAGGCGGACATCGCGGCGTCGCGCGCTCGCGAATGGTTCGACCGCGATGGCGTCGACATGGTGATCGGCGGCACCAACTCGGCGACCGCTCTGTCGACGAACACCGTCGCGGGCGAGAAGCACAAGGTCTACATCAACGTCGGCGCGGGCGCCGATACGCTGACCAACGAGCAATGCACGCCGTACACGATCCACTACGCATACGACACCACCGCGCTCGCAAACGGCACGGGCTCGGCGGTTACGAAGCAGGGTGGCAAGACGTGGTACTTCCTGACCGCCGACTACGCGTTCGGGAAGGCGCTCGAAAAAGCGACCTCGGACGTCGTGAAGGCGAATGGCGGTCAGGTGCTCGGCTCAGTGCGTCATCCGCTGTCGGCGTCGGACTTCTCGTCGTTCCTGTTGCAGGCGCAGGCGTCGAAGGCGCAGATCCTTGGCCTCGCGAATGCGGGCGGGGACACGATCAACTCGATCAAGGCCGCGAAGGAATTCGGCATCACCAAGACGACGAAGCTCGCTGCGCTGCTGATGTTCATCAACGACGTGCACAGCCTCGGTCTCGACACGACGCAGGGTCTCGTGTTGACCGATAGCTGGTACTGGAACAAGGACGCCGACACGCGCAAGTGGTCGCAGCGCTACTTCGACAAGATGAAGAAGATGCCGTCGAGCCTGCAGGCTGCCGACTACTCGGCGGCGATGAACTATCTGAAGGCGGTCCAGGCGGTGGGCTCGACCGATCCGGACAAGGTGATGGCGCAACTGCGCAAGACCAAGATCGACGACTTCTACGCGAAGGGCTACATCCGTCAGGACGGCAGCATGATCCACGACATGTACCTGATGCAGGTGAAGACGCCGGCCGAATCGAAGGAGCCGTGGGACTACTACAAGATCATGGCGACGATTCCGGGCGATCAGGCCTTCACGACCAAGGCGCAGACTCGCTGCGCGATGTGGAAGTAAGCACGGGGGGGAAGGCGGGATGCGGTCGGGGACCGCGCCGACCTGAGAGAACCGCCGGCGCAGCAGGGGTACGCGCTGGCGGGTAACCGTTTCAGATGTCGCACGTGATGGGCAGCGTCGCGGCACGTCGCGTGCCGGCCGGATCGTGCGTTACCTATCTCACCTTGACGATGGCTTGAAGGGCTAAGGGCTTCAATGGACATCTTTGGCGTTCCGCTGCCGGCGATGCTGAGCCAGCTTCTGCTCGGGCTCGTGAACGGCTCGTTCTACGCGATTCTGAGCCTCGGGCTGGCTGTGATTTTCGGCCTGCTCAACGTGATCAACTTCGCGCATGGCGCACTGTTCATGCTCGGCGCGATGCTCGCGTGGATGGGGCTGTCGTATTTCAATCTGCCGTACTGGGTGATGCTCGTGCTCGCGCCGCTGATCGTCGGACTCGTCGGCGTCGCGATCGAGCGCTCGATGCTGCGCTGGCTTTACAAGCTCGATCATCTGTATGGCCTGTTGCTGACGTTCGGCATCACGCTCGTGATCGAAGGCGTGTTCCATTCGATCTACGGCTCGTCGGGCCAGCCGTACGACGTGCCGTCGGCGCTGTCGGGTGCGACCAATCTCGGCTTCATGTATCTGCCCAACTATCGCGCGTGGGTGGTCGTCGCGTCGTTGATCGTGTGCTTCGTGACATGGTTCGTGATCGAGAAGACACGGCTTGGCGCGTATCTGCGAGCGGGCACCGAAAACCCCAAGCTCGTCGAGGCATTCGGCGTCAACGTGCCGCTGATGATCACGCTGACCTACGGCTTCGGCGTCGCGCTCGCGGCGTTTGCCGGCGTGCTCGCCGCGCCGGTGATTCAGGTCTCGCCGCTGATGGGCCAGCCGATGATCATCACGGTGTTCGCGGTGGTCGTGATCGGCGGCATGGGTTCGATCATGGGCTCGATTCTGACCGGCCTGATGCTCGGCGTAGTCGAAGGACTGACGCGTGTGTACTACCCCGAGGCGTCGGCGACCGTCGTCTTCGTGATCATGGCGCTCGTGTTGCTCGTGCGTCCGGCGGGTCTTTTCGGCAGGGAAAAATGATGCAGAGAAAAGTGCTCTACGGTCTGCTGCTGATCGTGCTGCTCGCGGTGCCGGTGCTCGGCATCTATCCGCTCTTCGTGATGAAGGTGCTGTGCTTCGCGCTGTTCGCGGCCGCCTTCAATCTGCTGATCGGCTACACGGGCTTGCTGTCCTTCGGCCATGCGATGTTTCTCGCGTCGGCCGGTTACGTGACCGGCTATGCGATGCAGACGCTCGGCTTTTCGCCTGAGGTGGGCGTGCTGAGCGGCACTGCGGCGGCCACGCTGCTTGGCCTCGTCGTTGGCTTCTTCGCGATTCGCCGTCAAGGCATCTACTTCGCGATGGTGACGCTCGCGCTCGCGCAGATGGTCTACTTCGTGTTCCTGCAAGCGCCATTCACGCACGGCGAAGACGGTCTGCAAGGCGTGCCGCGCGGAAAGCTGTTCGGCCTGTTGAGTCTTTCGTCCGATGTCGCGCTGTATTTCGTCGTGCTCGCGGTGATCGTCCTGGCGTTCCTGCTGATCGTGCGGATCGTGCATTCGCCGTTCGGGCAGGTGCTCGTCGCGATCAAGGAAAACGAGCCGCGTGCGGTGTCGCTCGGCTACGATACAGACCGTTTCAAGCTGCTCGCCTTCATTCTGTCGGCCGGCATCGCGGGTCTCGCGGGTTCGCTGAAGGTGCTCGTGCAAGGCTTCGAAACGCTGAGCGATGCCTATTGGACGATGTCCGGCCTCGTGATCCTGATGACGCTGGTGGGCGGCATGGGCACGCTGTTCGGGCCGCTGCTCGGCGCCGCACTGATCGTGTCGCTCGAAGACCGGCTCGGCGATATCGGCTCGGCGCTCGCGTCGATGACCGGCATCGAGTGGTTTCGCTCGCTCGGCGAATCGGTGACGATCGTCACGGGGCTGATTTTCATCGCGTGTGTGTTGGCGTTCCGGCGCGGCATCGTCGGTGAGATCGTTGCGCGGGTGCGACCGTTGCGGGCTTGAGATTGGCTGCCTGATCCCGCTCGGGAGGGCGCCTGCTTGATGCAGTGCGATACGTGATTGCTTCGACCTCCGATCTAATTGCTGCTTGTGCTGAAGGTCCGCTGGATCAGGGCTGTGGGCCAAACTGTGGCTAACCTTGTGATGAAATGGGCATAACACGCCCCAATCCGGTGCCGCAGTGCACCACTAGGGTAATTGCTAGTTGTGACTGTTGGGGTCGTCGTTTAATCTTCATCCAGTTCTGATGCACCACGAATTTGCAGGTGGAGAACGAGGAGACAATTGAGGCACTAAGTGCCCAGAAGAAAGCGCTGTTGGATTGATATCCAACAGCGCTTTTTCATTTGTGTTTTTCGAATTACTTGATGCGATCTCCCGCTTATTTCGCGCGCCATTTTTTATTCCTCGGCAGCCGCTGCAGCTAAACATTACAAGCCTTCGAAACGCTTGCAGCACGGCACTTGCGTCCGCTAAACTCGCTATTCACCGACCACTGGGTTGGCAATTAAATCCGTGGATTTAATTGCAATTGAACAACGGATTTAATAGAGGAGCAGGATGAAGTCGGCATTGCGTTGGATCAGCGCGGCATTGGTCGCCACCGGGGTTTCGGCTGCATGGAGCGGCCATGCATTCGCGGACGTGAAAATCGGCGTCACCGTGTCGGCAACAGGGCCGGCCGCATCGCTCGGTATTCCGGAAAAAAACACCATTGCGCTGCTGCCGAAAGAAGTAGCGGGCCAGAAGATCGGCTACATCGTCCTCGACGACGCAACCGATTCCACCCAGGCGGTCAAGAACGCCCGCAAGCTCACGAGCGAAGACCACGTCGATGCATTGATCGGCTCGACCGTCGTGCCAAATTCGCTCGCCATGATCGACATTGCCGCCGAAACCTCCACGCCGATGATTTCGCTGGCCGCGGCTGCGGGCATCGTCGAACCGATGGACGCGAAACGCGCATGGGTCTTCAAGACACCGCAAAACGACATTCTGATGGCCACGGCGATCGCGCAGCACATGGCCAATCACGGCGTGAAAACGGTCGCGTTCATCGGCTTTTCCGACGCGTACGGCGAGAGCTGGTTCAAGGAATTCAGCAAGGCCGCTGACCTCGCGAAGATCAGGATCGTCGCGAACGAGCGCTTCGCGCGCAACGACGCGTCGGTCACGGGCCAGGTGCTGAAGATGATGTCGCAGAATCCGGACGCGGTGCTGATCGCCGGCGCGGGCACGTCGGCCGCATTGCCGCAGAAAACGCTGAAGGAGCGCGGCTACAAGGGCAAGTACTATCAGACGCACGGCGTCGCGAACAACGACTTCCTGCGCGTGTGCGGCAAGGATTGCGAAGGCACGTGGCTGCCCGCCGGCCCGCTGCTGGTCGCCGAGCAATTGCCCGAGGCGAATCCGGTGAAGAAAAGCGCGCTCGCGTACAAGCATGCGTATGAAACGGCGTACGGCGCGGGTTCCGTGTCGACGTTCGGTGGTCATGCGTGGGACGCGGGTCTGCTGCTGCAGCGTGCAATACCGCTCGCGTTGAAGAAGGGACAACCGGGCACGCCGGCATTCCGCGACGCGCTGCGTGCCGCAGTCGAAGGCACGAAAGATGTACCCGCGTCACACGGCATCTTCAACATGAGCGCGAACGACCACGCGGGACTCGACCAGCGGGCGCGCGTGATGGTGCAGATCGTCGACGGCAAGTGGAAGCTGGCCGGCGACTGAGCGAAGGCTCTGCGCCACGGGACCTCATCGAAAAAGACGCGTGCAGTTGACGCGTCTTTTTTGTTACCCGGGCGAGGTGTCCGCATCGCTTAAAAGTGTGGTTTCGGTGCTTCAGGACAAACCCGCATTTAGCGCACGCTCTCTTGACCGTCGATAATGCAGAACGCAAGCTACTAACATATTAGTGGTTTATGAAAGTCTGGTTGGAATGGAGCCGCGGCAAAGAAACGCGGCGTGTACCCGACGAAGCGGGGAAGGTATGCGCGCCGAGCAGGGAAAACCATGCTTGGCACACCTGAACTCGCTCACTAGATTCAGACACCCGGCCCAGCAAGCCGGCTTATAGATAGGCGCTTTTGAAGGCGTTTGGAGACTCGCAATGAAAAAGACAAGGCATTGGGTACGCACCGGCATCGCGATGGCGCTGATGTGCGGCGCGGGGGCGGCATTCGCGCAGGTGAAGATCGGCGTCACGTTGTCGACGACGGGGCCGGCCGCGTCGCTCGGAATTCCTGAGAAGAACACGATCGCGTTGTTGCCGAAGGAGATCGGCGGCAAGAGCGTGCAATACATCATCCTCGACGACGGGTCGGACACCAGCAAGGCCGTGCAGAACACGCGCAAGCTGATCGACGAAGACCACGTCGACGCGATCATCGGCTCGACCGTCACGCCGAATTCGCTCGCGATGCTCGATCCGGCCGCTGAGGGCAAGACGCCGGTGATCTCGCTCGCGGCGTCGGCAGCGATCATTCAGCCGATGGATGCGAAGCGCGCATGGGCGTTCAAGCCGCCTCAGAACGACAGCCTGATGGCCGACGCAATCGCCGATTACATGCAGCACCACGGCGTGAAGACGGTCGGCTTCATCGGTTTCTCGGACGCCTATGGCGACAGCTGGAACTCGACGTTCGAGGCCGTTGCGAAAGCGCACAACCTGAAGATCGTGTCGAACGAGCGCTTTAACCGCACTGACGCTTCGGTGACGGGCCAGGTGCTGAAGACGATGGGCGCGAATCCCGACGCGGTGCTGATCGCGGGCTCGGGTACGCCGTCGGCGCTGCCGGCCAAGACGCTGAAGGAGCGTGGCTACAAGGGCAAGATCTACCAGACGCACGGTGTCGCGAACAACGACTTCCTGCGTGTATGCGGCAAGGATTGCGAAGGCGAACTGCTGCCGGCCGGTCCGATTCTCGTCGTCGATCAATTGCCGGATTCGAACCCGGTGAAGAAGTCGTCGGAAGCCTATAAGAACGCCTATGAGAAGGCTTATGGCGTGGGTTCGGTCGCGACCTTCGGCGGTCACGCATGGGATGCCGGCCAGATGTTGCAGGCCGCGATTCCGGTCGCGCTGAAGACCGCACAGCCGGGTACGCCCGAGTTCCGCGTGGCGCTGCGCAACGCGCTCGAAAACATCAAGGAGCTGCCGGTGTCGCACGGCATCATGAACACCACCGCGAACGACCACAACGGCCTCGACCAGCGCGCGCGCGTGATCGTGCAGATCGTCGACGGCAAGTGGAAGCTGCAGAACGACTGAGACGATTTACAAAAACAACTAGCGGTACGCGCCTCTCGCGCAATCATGCGGTGCATGACGCCGCATTGCCATTGTGTTCGACGACAATGGCATCGACCGCCGCGCCGGGTCACGGCGCGGCGGTTGTCTTTTCAGACATTGCAGATGGATGGCCGGCTACGCGCCGCGCCGTCACGACTGTTTCCCGGTTTTTCGATTTCGACGCTTCAGGACGAGGAAGTATGGATCTATCAATTGCGGCGATCCTCGCGCAAGACGGCATCACGACCGGCGCGATCTACGCGCTGCTCGCGCTTGCGCTGGTGCTGGTGTTCTCCGTCACGCGGGTGATCTTCATCCCGCAAGGGGAGTTCGTTTCGTACGGCGCGTTGACGCTCGCCGCACTGCAAACGCAGAAGTTTCCCGCCACCTGCTGGCTGTTGATGGCGATGGGCGCAGCATGCTTCGTCGTCGAGACGGTGGCCGTATTGCGGCATGCTGAGCGGCGTCGTCATGCGGCGCGCACGCTGCCTGTGCTGGCAGGGAAGTACCTGCTGTTTCCGATCGCGGTCTACGCGCTCACGCGCGGCATCTTCCTGCAGCCGCTGCCGATGATCGTGCAGATCGCGCTGACGCTGCTGATCGTGATCCCGATGGGTCCGTTCGTTTATCGCCTTGCCTATGAGCCGATCGCGGAGGCGGCCACGCTGCTGCTGTTGATCGTCGCGGTGGCAGTGCATTTCGCGATGGTCGGTCTCGGCCTCGTGATGTTCGGCGCCGAAGGCTCGCGCACCAACGCGTTTTCCGATGCGACGTTCAACGTGGGCACGTTGTCGATCTCCGGGCAGAGCCTGTGGGTGATCGGCACCGCGATCGTGCTGATCGGTGCGCTGTATCTGTATTTCGATCGCTCGATCTCGGGCAAGGCGTTGCGTGCGACGTCGGTGAACCGGCTCGGCGCACGCCTCGTCGGTATCGGCACGACGCAGGCGGGACGCCTCGCGTTCACGCTGGCGGCAGGACTCGGCGCACTGTGCGGCATCCTCGTCGCGCCGCTCACGACGATCTACTACGACTCGGGCTTCCTGATCGGTTTGAAGGGCTTCGTGGGCGCGATCATCGGCGGTCTGGTCAGCTATCCGCTCGCGGCGGCCGGCTCGATTCTCGTCGGTCTGCTGGAGTCGTATTCGTCGTTTTGGGCCAGTGCTTATAAGGAAGTGATCGTGTTCACGCTAATCATCCCGGTGCTGCTGTGGCGCAGCCTTGCGAGCCCGCATGCCGAAGAGGAAGAGGAGTGACACGATGAAACGGATCATGCAAAAGAAGTTCTTCTGGTTGTTCCTCGTGGTGCTGTTCGCTTTGCCGGTTCTGCCGCAACCGATTCATGTGCCGGAGTACTGGGTCACGCTGCTGAACTACATCGGTCTCTATTCGATCGTTGCGATCGGCCTCGTGCTGCTGACCGGTATCGGCGGCATGACGAGCTTCGGGCAGGCCGCGTTCGTCGGCATCGGCGCTTATGCAACCGCGTATCTGACGACGAACTTCGGTGTGTCGCCGTGGCTCGCGCTGATTGCGGGCGTGATCGTGACTGCGCTGGTCGCGCTGATGCTCGGTCTCGTGACGATGCGCCTGTCCGGCCACTTCCTGCCGCTCGGCACGATTGCGTGGGGGCTCGCGCTGTTCTACCTGTTCGGCAATCTGGAGATGCTCGGCAAGTACGACGGCATCAACGGCATCCCGGTGTTGAATGTTTTTGGGATCAACCTCGAGTCCGGCCGCCATATCTATTACCTGGTCTGGGTGGTCGTGCTCGGTTCGGTCGTTTCTGTTCAGAATCTGCTTAATAGCCGTCCGGGTCGCGCAATTCGCGCGCTGCGCGGCGGTGGTCTGATGGCCGAGGCAATGGGTGTCAATACCGGCTGGATGCGCGTCGTGATCTTCGTCTATGCGGCGGTGCTTGCGTCGGTATCGGGCTTTCTGTACGCGCACTTGCAGCGCGCGGTGAATCCGACGCCGTTCGGGCTGAATCACGGCATCGAGTTTCTGTTCATGGCGGTGGTGGGCGGTGTCTCGCACGTCTGGGGCGCGGTGCTTGGCGCGGCAATCCTCACGGTGCTGCAGGATTATCTACAGACGCTGCTGCCGAAACTGCTCGGCGAGAACGGCAACTTCGAAGTGATCGTGTTCGGCATCATCATGGTGCTGCTGCTGCAGTATGCGCGGCAGGGCGTGTGGCCGTTCGTCGCACGCTTTTTTCCGCGTGGCCCGCGGGCGCATCTCGCAGACCACGCGGTCCCTCTGCCGCAGCGCAACAAGCCGCAGGCCGGCGAAGACCTGCTGACGGTGAACAAGGCGCGCAAGCAGTTCGGCGGCCTCGTCGCCGTGAACGATGTCAGCTTCGAAGTCAAAGCGGGGCAGATCATCGGGCTAATCGGACCGAATGGCGCGGGTAAGTCGACCACGTTCAATCTGGTGACCGGCGTGCTGCAGGCGACGAGCGGCGAGATCACGTTCCGCGGCGAGCGCATCGATGCGCTGAGTTCACGTGAAATCGTCAAGCGTGGCATCGGCCGGACCTTCCAGCACGTAAAGCTGTTGCCGGGCATGACCGTGCTCGAGAACGTCGCGATCGGTGCGCATCTGCGAGGCCATGCAGGTGTGTGGCGCAGTGTCGTGCGGCTGAACAGCTCGGAAGAGGCGCGGCTGATGGCCGAAGCCGCTCGGCAGATTCGCCGCGTCGGCCTCGAACAGCATATGTATGACGAAGCGGGCAGCCTGGCGCTCGGTCAACAGCGGATTCTCGAAATTGCGCGCGCGTTATGCTGCGATCCGACTCTGCTATTGCTCGACGAACCGGCAGCTGGTCTGCGCTATCAGGAAAAGCTGCAGCTCGCCGATCTGCTGCGCAAGCTAAAGGCGGAAGGGATGAGCGTGCTACTCGTCGAGCACGACATGGATTTTGTGATGAATCTGACGGACCGGCTCGTGGTGATGGAGTTCGGCACGCGAATCGCTGAAGGTCTGCCGCAGGAAGTGCAGCAGGATCCGGCGGTGCTCGAAGCGTATCTGGGTGGGGTGGAATGATGGACAACATGACAACGACCGGCGTGGCGGCCGCGGGACCGATTCTCGAAGTGGACCATCTGTCGGTCCGGTACGGCAAGGTCGAGGCGCTGCACAATGCGGCGATCAAGGTGCGGGCGGGGCAGATCGTCTCCGTGATCGGTCCGAACGGCGCGGGGAAGTCGACGCTGCTGAATGCAATCATGGGCGCGTTGCCGACGTCTGGTCATGCGAAAGGCGCGGTTTCCTATCAGGGAGAGGACGTCAGCGCGATGCCGGTGGAAAAGCGGGTCGCACTGGGTATGTGTTTGGTGCCGGAGAAGCGCGAGCTTTTCGCTTCGATGACCGTCGAGGACAACCTGCTGCTTGGAGCTTACCGACGCAAGCGGGCAGGAGAGCGCAACTTTCTCGATCAGCTGGAGCCGGTGTTCGAACTGTTCCCACGGCTGAAGGAGCGGCGCAAGCAGGCGGCGGGCACGCTTTCGGGCGGCGAACGGCAAATGCTCGCGGTCGGCCGCGCGCTGATGGGCAAGCCCGATCTGCTGATGTTGGACGAGCCGAGCCTCGGTCTTGCGCCGCTGATCGTGAAGGAAATCTTCCACATCATCAACGCGTTGCGGCAGACGGGCGTCGCGACGCTACTGATCGAGCAAAATGCGCGCGCCGCATTGCAAATCTCGGACTACGGCTATGTGCTGGAAACCGGTGAGCTGGCGCTGGAAGGGCCGGCGAGCGACCTCGCGCAAAATCCTCGGGTGATCGAAACCTATCTCGGCCTGGCTAAAAAGGCCGCATAAACGCGCGCTTTTTTCGGCGATCGCTGTGTTTGAAGGCGGTGTGTTTCACGTGAAACACGCCGTTTTTTTATTGTTTCACCATTCAGACGAAATTCGGGCCGAAACTTAACCCGTTATAATTCGGCCATACATTTTCCTTTGAAGGCTCACGCGACGATCTGGCGTGAGATCCCGCGATGCTTTTTCCCACAGAATTTGACGTAATCGTCGTCGGCGGCGGTCATGCCGGCACCGAAGCCGCTTTGGCGTCGGCGCGCATGGGCAATAGAACGCTGCTTTTGACCCATAACATCGAAACCCTTGGTCAGATGAGCTGCAATCCGTCGATTGGCGGCATCGGCAAAGGCCATCTGGTCAAGGAGGTCGATGCGCTCGGCGGCGCCATGGCGGCTGCCACCGACGAAAGCGGCATCCAGTTCCGCATCCTGAATTCGTCGAAAGGGCCGGCGGTGCGCGCGACGCGCGCTCAGGCCGACCGCGTCCTGTACAAGGCGGCGATCCGCCATCGTCTGGAGAACCAGCCGAATCTGTGGCTGTTTCAGCAGGCCGTCGACGATCTAATGGTCGAGGGCGACCGCGTGGTCGGCGCTGTCACGCAAGTGGGTATTCGTTTCCGATCGCGCGCGGTGGTGTTGACGGCTGGCACTTTCCTCGACGGCAAGATTCATGTGGGCTTGAACAACTACACCGGCGGCCGCGCCGGTGACCCCGCCGCGGTCTCGCTGTCGGCTCGGCTGAAAGAGCTGAAGCTGCCGCAGGGCCGCCTGAAGACGGGTACGCCGCCGCGGATCGACGGCCGCACGATCGACTATTCGCAACTCGAAGAGCAGCCGGGCGATCTGGACCCGGTGCCGGTGTTCTCGTTCCTCGGGCGCGTCGAACAGCACCCGCGCCAGGTGCCGTGCTGGGTCACGCATACGAATCAACGGACACACGACATCATCCGCGGCGGTCTCGACCGTTCACCGATGTACACGGGCGTGATCGAGGGGGTGGGGCCACGCTATTGCCCGTCGATCGAGGACAAGATTCACCGGTTTGCGTCGAAGGAATCGCATCAGATCTATCTCGAGCCGGAAGGTCTGACCACTAACGAGTTCTATCCGAACGGGATCTCGACGAGCCTGCCGTTCGACGTGCAGCTCGAGCTGGTGCGATCGATGCGCGGTCTGGAGCATGCCCATATCCTGCGGCCCGGCTATGCGATCGAGTACGACTATTTCGATCCGCGTGGGCTGAAGGCATCGCTGGAAACCAAGGTGATCAGTGGGCTCTTCTTCGCGGGCCAGATCAACGGTACGACTGGCTATGAAGAGGCTGCAGCGCAGGGCGTTCTGGCCGGCATCAACGCCGGCCTGTTCGTGCAAGGCAAGGAAGCATGGTGCCCGCGGCGCGACCAGGCTTATCTCGGCGTCCTCGTCGACGATCTGGTCACGCGCGGGGTGTCCGAGCCGTACCGGATGTTCACGAGCCGTGCGGAGTACCGTCTGAGCTTGCGCGAGGACAATGCCGACATGCGATTGACGGAGATCGGGCGCGAGCTCGGTGTAGTCGATGACGCCCGCTGGGACGCTTTCAGTCGCAAGCGTGACGCTGTTTCACGTGAAACACAGCGCTTGCGTTCAACTTGGGTCAATCCTAAGACCTTATCCGCGGAACAAGCCACCGCATTGCTCGGCAAGCCGATCGACCACGAATACAGTCTCGCGGACCTGCTGCGTCGTCCGGGTGTCAGCTACGACGGCGTCTGCGCGCTGCGCGATGGCGCTTGTGGCGCGCCGGAAGCACTAGCGGAAGACACCGTGCTGCTCGCGCAGATTAAGGAGCAGATCGAAATCGGCGTCAAATATCAAGGCTATATCGACCGACAGGCCGGTGAGATCGAACGCAACGAGGCGCAAGAGAACACCCGTCTGCCCGAAGGGCTGGACTACACCGAGGTGCGTGGACTGTCGTTCGAAGCCCGCCAGAAGCTGATGCAGTTCCGGCCGGAAACGATCGGCCAGGCGTCGCGTATTTCGGGCATCACGCCTGCCGCGATCTCGCTGCTGATGGTCCATCTGAAGCGTGGCCTCGGGCGTCGCCCGTCGAAACCTGCCGAGCCCGGCGCCGACAGCGCGCCGGTGGTGCAATGACGGCAGCGCAAAGCGGAATCGACCAGCAGGCCTTGGCGTCATTGCTCGCGGACGGTGTCCGTGAACTTGGCCTCGAACTCAGCGACGTGCAGCAGCGCAAGCTGCTCGATTACGTCGCGCTGCTCGCGAAGTGGAACAGCGTCTACAACCTGACGGCAATCCGCGATCCGCGGCAGATGCTGATTCAGCACATCCTCGATTCGCTGTCGATCGTGCCGCATTTGGCGCCGCGCGGACCGTCGTCAGTGCTCGACGTGGGCTCGGGCGGTGGCATGCCGGGCATCGTGCTCGCGATCGTGCTACCCGATTGGACCGTCACGACGAACGACATCGTTCATAAGAAGACGGCATTTCAAGCGCAGGCAAAGGCCGAACTGGGTCTCGCGAACCTGTCGGTCGTGACCGGCCGGGTGGAGACGCTGCAGCCTGGCGCCGAAGTACCGGCAAAGTTCGACGTAATTGTCTCGCGCGCATTCGCAGAACTCGCGGATTTCGTTACACTGGCCCGTCATCTGGTTGCGGAGCAGGGCGCGATCTGGGCGATGAAGGGTGTGCGGCCGGATGCCGAAATCGCGCGTCTACCGGCGGCTGCCCACGTGGAACAGATCATCCGGCTGAACGTGCCGTCGCTCGACGCCGAACGGCACCTGATTGAGGTGCGAGTGGACAGCGAAAGCTAACGGCCACGCGGCCTCCAGGCACCCCCAACGATTTTCACTTCATCCAAGCAGCAAAAGGGACACACCAACGATGGCAAAAATCTTCTGCGTTGCGAACCAGAAGGGCGGTGTCGGCAAGACGACCACCGCAGTCAATCTGGCCGCGAGCCTGGCAGCGCAGGGACAGCGAGTCCTTCTCATCGATCTGGACCCGCAAGGCAACGCCACGATGGGCAGCGGTATCGACAAAGCCGAATGTACGAACACGGTCTACGAGGTGCTCGTGGACAGCGTGTCGGTGGCCGATGCGCGCGTGCGGCCCGAGGCGATCGGATACGACGTGCTGCCCGCGAACCGTGAGCTCGCGGGCGCCGAGGTCGAGCTCGTCGGCATGCAGAATCGCGAGCGTCAACTCAGGACGGCGCTCGCTGCGGTCGAGGGCGAGTACGATTTCGTGCTGATCGATTGCCCGCCGGCTCTGTCGCTGCTGACGCTCAACGGACTATGCGCCGCGCACGGCGTCGTCATTCCGATGCAGTGCGAATACTTCGCGCTCGAAGGGCTGTCCGACCTCGTCAATACGATCAAGCAGGTGCACGCGAACCTGAATCGCGACCTCAAGGTGATCGGTCTGCTGCGCGTGATGTTCGATCCGCGCATCACGTTGCAACAGCAAGTCTCGGATCAATTGAAAGAGCACTTCGGCGACAAGGTGTTCGACGCGGTGATTCCACGCAATGTGCGATTGGCCGAGGCACCCAGCTACGGGCTGCCCGGTGTGGTGTTCGACAGGGCGTCGCGAGGCGCGCAGGCGTACGTGCAGTTCGGCGTCGAAATGATTGAGCGGGTGCGCGCGCTGAATGACGCGCCCCAGGCATCCTAAGCGGATCGAGGAAGCACGATGAACGCAGTAGCAAGAAAGAAGGGGCTGGGCCGCGGTCTGGAGGCATTGCTCGGCGGCACCGCGGATATCACGGAAGCAGCGGTGATCGACGGTGCGCCGAACGTACTGCCGCTCGGCAAGATGCAGGCAGGCAAATACCAGCCGCGTACGCGCATGGACGAAGGCGCGCTGCAGGAACTCGCGGCAAGCATCCGCGCGCAAGGGGTGATGCAGCCGATTCTCGTGCGTCCGATCGCGGCGGATCGCTACGAGATCATCGCAGGCGAGCGGCGTTTTCGCGCAGCGCGACTCGCGGGCCTCGATGAGGTGCCGGTGCTCGTGAAGGACGTGCCCGATCAGGCCGCCGCGGCGATGGCGCTGATTGAGAACATCCAGCGCGAGGATCTGAATCCGCTCGAAGAGGCTCAGGGCATCCAGCGCCTGCTGGACGAATTCAATTTCACGCATGAGCAGGCGGCAGAGTCGGTGGGCCGTTCGCGCAGCGCGGTGTCGAACCTCCTGCGGCTGCTGAATCTCGCGACACCGGTACAGACGATGTTGCTCGCCGGCGATCTCGATATGGGTCACGCTCGCGCGCTGCTCGCAGTCGATGCCGCGACGCAGATCACGCTGGCCAATCAGGTCGTCAACAAGCGCCTGTCTGTGCGCGAGACCGAAAAGCTGGTCGCGATGACCACGAAAGTGACGCCGGCGGTCAAGGCGCGCGCGAACCCGGATGGCGGCCGCGACACGCGACGGCTAGAAGAGGAACTGTCGGACCTGTTGTCGGCGACGGTGAAAATCAAGCTCGGTCGACGCGGTCGCGGCCAGGTGCTGGTGGACTTTGGCGATCTCGACGCGTTGGAAGGCATTCTTGTCCGCTTGCGCGGGAACGCGAACGTCTGAGTACAGAACGGCGCTTAGCAGCGAAGGGTGGTGACCGGCTGGCGGCCTGTGCATGAGCACTGCCGCGAGTTGGTTTACCTTCAGTGCGAGCAACTATCGTGGATTCCAAACAAACGATGCAAAAATAATCAGGAATCCTAGTTTCAAGCCTTCGACATCGACGCGGTAATCATCCTTACGAGCCGCTATCGCAAAGCGGCTCGATCATCGTGAAAATCGCGGCGATTATGGCGCAGTTCAATTGAAGAGCCGTCCCGTTTAGCCCTTAAAAAAAGCGGCGTTTGTTGCATTTTCGAGACGTCCGTCGCAGCGTCGAAACGACCTGCCAAAGAGCTTTGATCCACGCGACTACCCCCATGGATTTTGCCGCCCCCCGTCCACCTTACATTTGACGTGATTCGCGTCGTTAGCATATGTTCTACCGCATCGTGAAGGTACGTTTCACGCCGTTATAGGTTGGCCTAAAGTCTTGAATTGCCTGCAACTATCGCTTACAATCGCCCGGATTTAATTGCACGGCAACCCCGTAAGCGCTGCGTAAACTCGCGGGCTGAACGAGACTTTCGGAACATTGGGATGGCGGTTAAAACGTCGAATCTGTCGCCGGAAAATGGTGACGACAGACACCGCGCTGAACGCTCCGCACCCGAGACGTCCGCCAGTCGGCAGTTCGACCCGGCCGAAGCGTGGGACGACGCGCAGGAAGATAACAATATCGTTCCGCTCACGCGGGCCGAGGCGGAAAAGCTGTTTGGTCCCGGCGTGGGTCGTCCATCGCGCGTGACGCCGTTCAGGGTCGTCGCAGCGCAAATGGTTTTGTCCCTGGTTGCAACGCTGTTGTGGTGGCTGTTCTACCAGCCGCCGGGCGCTGCTGCGCTGTCAGCGTTCCTGGGGGGAGCGATCTGCTGGGTGCCGGGTGCGTTGTTCGCGGCGCGACTGGAAAAGCTGAGCGGCGCCGAGACCGTGATGAGTTGGATGATCGGCGAAGCATTAAAAATGGGGACAACGATTGCGATGTTTGTCGCAATCGCCTTCTGCTATCACGACGTACGTTGGATTCCGCTGCTGGTGACCTACCTCATCGCGCTGAAGACTTACTGGATCGCCTTGGCGTGGCGCTAAGGTAGCAGCACAAAAAATAGCAGCAAAAAGAATTTAAGGCCGGCGCGTAGCGCCGGCACGGGTGTGCGGACGAGACAGGGCCCGCACCCGGCGCGTTCCCGCAATACCGTATTTTGGTGGGAACGGCCTAGAACGATTTTCGACAATTTGGGTGGCTTTAACGATATGGCAGCTAGCGAAGGCACGCGCGCAATGGATCCGTCCGAGTACATCGCGCACCACTTGCAGAACTTTTCCACCGCACACCAGACGTCGATTTTCGACATCCATGTGTGGAATCTCGACACCCTTTTCTGGTCGATCGTGTGCGGTCTCGTCACGATCCTCGTGCTGCATCTGGCAGCCCGCAAGGCGACGTCCGGGGTGCCGGGCCGCTTCCAATGCGCGATCGAAATGCTGGTCGAAATGGTCGAGGATCAATCGAAGGCCATGATCCACGGCTCGCGCACCTTCATCGCGCCGCTCGCGCTGACGGTGTTCGTCTGGGTCGCGCTGATGAACTCGCTCGACTTTATCCCCGTCGACCTGCCGGGTCGGTTGATCGGCTGGCTGGGCCTCTCCGAAGTCATTCCGCACCACCGCCTCGTGCCGACCGCCGACCTCAACGGCACGATCGGCATCGCACTCGGCGTGTTCGTGCTGATGATTTACTACAACTTCAAGATCAAGGGCGCTGGCGGCTTCGTGCATGAACTGCTGTCCGCTCCGTTCGGCGCGCATCCGCTGCTGTGGATCCCGAACCTGGCACTGAACATCATCGAGTTCGTCGCGAAGACGGTCTCGCTCGGCATGCGGCTATTCGGCAACATGTACGCGGGCGAACTGTTGTTCCTGCTGATTGCCCTGCTCGGCAGCATCTGGAGCTTCGGCGCGGACACGACGGTGCTTGGCTTCATCGGCCACGTGGTCGCCGGCACAGTGTGGTCAATCTTCCACATCCTGATCGTTCTGCTGCAGGCGTTCATTTTCATGATGCTGACGCTGGTGTACATCGGCCAGGCACACGACGCGCACTAACCTGCGTTGTCGGCAAAGACTCGTAGTTTTTTAAATCCCAGTTCCAACCAGTTCTAAAAGACTTTTCACAAAGGAGTGATCATGCAAGCTTTCATCGCCAACATCCAGGGTCTGACCGCCATCGGTATCGGCATCATCATCGGCCTGGGTGCTATCGGCGCCTGTATCGGTATCGGTCTGATGGGCGGCAAGTACATCGAAGCATGTGCCCGTCAGCCGGAACTGATGAACCCGCTGCAAACCAAGATGTTCCTGCTGGCTGGTCTGATCGATGCGGCGTTCCTGATTGGCGTTGGTGTGGCAATGCTGTTTGCGTTCGCGAACCCGCTGCTCTCGAAGCTGGCAGGCTGAGGTTCCTCGGAGGTTTGCGCTTGAGCTATAACAAGTAAAGGCGCAGGGCGGAACGGGTACTGGGGCGCTGATCGAGCAGAATCGATGAGCGCCTTGCCGTTTCACTTTCCGAACAAGCAACGTTTAAGGAAACACCGTGAATCTCAACGCAACCCTGTTTGCGCAAATGGTCGTGTTCCTGATCCTCGCGTGGTTCACGATGAAATTCGTGTGGCCGCCGCTGATCAACGCCCTCGACGAGCGCGCGAAAAAGATCGCCGACGGTCTGTCCGCCGCGGAAAAGGGCAAGCAGGAACTCGAAGCCGCTCATAAGCGCGTCGACCAGGAACTGGCCCAGGCTCGCAACGACGGCCAGCAACGCATCGCCGACGCTGAAAAGCGCGCTGTCGCAGTCGCCGACGAAATCAAGGCTCAGGCGCAGGCGGAAGCCGCCCGCATCATCGCGCAGGCGAAGGCCGAAGCGGACCAGCAAGTCGTGAAAGCGCGCGAAGCGCTGCGTGGCGAAGTCGCTGCACTCGCTGTGAAGGGCGCTGAACAGATCCTGAAGCGCGAAGTCGACCAGGCAGCTCACGCTGACCTGCTGAATCAACTGAAAGCCGAGCTCTGATCATGGCCGAACTTGCAACCATCGCCCGTCCGTACGCGGAAGCGCTGTTTGGCGTGGCCGAAGCTGGTGACATCGCCGCCTGGTCCACGCTCGTGCAGGAGCTGGCACAGGTTGCGCGTCTGCCCGATGTGCTGTCGATCGCCTCGAGCCCGAAAGTGAGCCGCGCCCAAGTAAGCGATCTGCTGCTGGCTGCGGTCAAGTCGCCGCTCAAGGACAACGCGCAAGCGAAGAATCTGGTGCAGATGCTGGTGGACAACCATCGCCTGCAGCTGCTGCCTGAAATCGCCTCGCAGTTCGAAGAGTTGAAGAACGCCCGCGAAGGCGCGGCAGATGTGCTGGTCGTCAGCGCATTCCCGCTCGAAGGTGCGCAGTTGAACGAACTCGTCGCAAGCCTCGAACGCAAGTTCAAGCGCAAGCTGAAGCCGACGGTCGAAATCGATCAGTCGCTGATCGGCGGCGTACGCGTGACGGTCGGCGACGAAGTGCTCGATACCTCGGTCCGCGCGCGGCTCGCCAGGATGCAAACGGCCCTGACGGCCTGAAGCGCTTCGCGCTTTAGCGGCTGGCACGCAACAGAATTGACTATCAGGAGCGAATAATGCAACTCAATCCCTCTGAGATCAGCGAGCTGATCAAGAGCCGGATCCAGGGCCTTGAAGCGAGCGCAGACGTTCGCAACCAGGGCACCGTGATCTCCGTGACCGACGGTATCGTGCGTATCCACGGTCTGTCGGAAGTGATGCAGGGCGAAATGCTCGAATTCCCGGGCAACACCTTCGGTCTGGCGCTGAACCTCGAGCGCGACTCGGTCGGCGCCGTGATTCTGGGTGAATACGAACACATTTCGGAAGGCGACATCGTCAAGACGACGGGCCGCATTCTCGAAGTGCCGGTTGGTCCGGAGCTGCTCGGCCGTGTGGTCGACGCGCTCGGCAACCCGATCGATGGCAAGGGCCCGCTCAACGCGAAGATGACCGACGCAATCGAAAAGATTGCACCGGGCGTGATCTGGCGTAAGTCGGTTTCGGAACCGGTCCAAACCGGTCTGAAGTCGATCGACTCGATGGTGCCGATCGGCCGTGGCCAGCGTGAGCTGATCATCGGCGACCGTCAGTGCGGCAAGACCGCAGTCGCGGTCGACGCGATCATCAACCAGAAGGGCAAGAACCTCGTCTGTATCTACGTCGCGATCGGCCAGAAGGCTTCGTCGATCATGAACGTGGTGCGCAAGCTCGAAGAATCGGGCGCGCTCGAATACACGATCGTCGTCGCCGCTTCGGCTTCGGATTCGGCCGCAATGCAATACCTCGCGCCGTACGCCGGTTGCACGATGGGCGAATACTTCCGCGATCGCGGCCAGGACGCGCTGATCGTTTATGACGACTTGACCAAGCAGGCTTGGGCATACCGTCAGATCTCGCTGCTGCTGCGCCGCCCGCCGGGCCGTGAAGCTTACCCGGGTGACGTGTTCTATCTGCACTCGCGTCTGCTCGAGCGTGCTGCTCGCGTCTCGGAAGAGTACGTCGAGAAGTTCACCAACGGTGAAGTGAAGGGCAAGAGCGGTTCGCTGACGGCACTGCCGGTCATCGAAACGCAGGCAGGCGACGTGACCGCATTCGTTCCGACGAACGTGATCTCGATTACCGACGGCCAGATCTTCCTTGAAACCGACCTCTTCAACGCAGGTATCCGCCCGGCAATTAACGCTGGCGTGTCGGTGTCGCGTGTGGGTGGTGCGGCTCAGACGAAGGTCGTGAAGAAGCTGTCGGGCGGTATCCGTACCGACCTCGCGCAGTACCGTGAACTCGCTGCGTTCGCGCAGTTCGCATCGGACCTCGACGAAGCGACCCGCAAGCAGCTCGAGCGCGGCCGCCGCGTGACGGAACTGCTGAAGCAGCCGCAGTATCAGCCGCTGCAAGTGTGGGAACTGGCTGTGTCGCTGTTCGCAGCGAACAACGGCTATCTCGACGACCTCGAAGTTGCCCAAGTCCTGCCGTTCGAGAAGGGCCTGCGCGATCACCTGAAGTCGAGCCATGCTGACCTGGTCAAGCGTATCGAAGATACCAAGGAACTCTCGAAGGACGACGAAGGCCTGCTGCACACGGCCGTCAAAGACTTCAAGAAGTCCGGCGCGTATTGATCCGCGAGTGATCCGCAAGGCATAAACGGACCTTGAAGCGGCGCGGGCCGCATGCGAATGCTCCCGCGCTGCTTCGGCCGCTTTGCATGGGACCCGAGTAAGCGCTGAAGCGCTAACTCGGGCCGACAAAGGAGCAAGCAATGGCTGGAATGAAGGAAATTCGCGGCAAGATCAAGAGCGTGCAAAACACGCGCAAGATCACGAAAGCGATGGAGATGGTGGCCGCATCAAAGATGCGCCGCGCTCAGGAGCGCATGCGCGCTGCTCGCCCGTATGCCGACAAGGTCCGCGACATCGCCGCGCACATGAGCCGTGCGAACCCGGAGTATCGTCACCCGTTCATGGTGTCGAACGAAGGCGCAAAGGCGGCCGGTATCATCCTCGTCACGACTGATAAAGGTCTTTGCGGCGGGATGAACACCAACGTGCTGCGCGCGTCGCTGCAGAGGTTCAAGGAACTTGAAGGCCAGGGCAAGACGATCGAGGCAACCGCGATCGGCAGCAAGGGTCTGGGCTTCCTGAACCGTCTGCAGGCGAAGGTCGTGTCGAACGTCGTGCAACTGGGCGATACGCCGCATCTGGAAAAGCTGATCGGCGCGGTGAAGGTGCAACTCGACCTGTTCTCGGAAGGCAAGATTTCGGCGGTGTACCTCGCGTACACGCGCTTCGTCAACACGATGAAGCAGGAGCCGGTGATCGAGCAACTGCTGCCGTTGTCGGCGGACCAGTTCGAGCGCACGGAAGAAGACGGTACGACGCCGAGCACGCAGTGGGACTACATCTACGAGCCGGATGCGCAAGCAGTGGTGGACGAACTCCTGGTGCGTTATGTCGAAGCGCTGGTCTATCAGGCCGTCGCGGAAAACATGGCATCGGAGCAGTCGGCCCGCATGGTCGCGATGAAAGCCGCTTCGGACAACGCGAAGACGGTCATCAGCGATCTGCAGCTCGTGTACAACAAGAGCCGTCAGGCCGCGATCACGAAAGAACTGTCGGAAATCGTCGGTGGAGCGGCGGCCGTCTGACCTCGGTCAGACAGGTCGTTGCGTGTGCGCCCGAGCGGCGCACCCATCGGAGAAACTGCGCCTTTGCGCGAGTGAAGAATTGAGTATCTAAAGGAAAAGCGATGAGTACTACTGCTTTGGTAGAAGGCAAGATCGTACAGTGCATCGGCGCGGTGATCGACGTGGAATTTCCGCGTGAATCCATGCCGAAGATCTACGACGCGCTCATTCTCGAAGGTTCGGAGCTGACGCTCGAAGTCCAGCAGCAGCTGGGCGACGGCGTGGTCCGTACCATCTGTCTGGGTGCTTCGGACGGTCTGCGCCGCGGCACGATCGTGAAGAACACGGGCAACCCGATTAGCGTGCCGGTCGGCAAGCCAACCCTCGGCCGTATCATGGACGTGCTGGGCCGTCCGATCGACGAAGCCGGCCCGATCTCGAGCGAAACCACGCGTGCGATCCACCAGAAGGCTCCGGCGTTCGACCAACTGTCGCCGTCGACCGAACTGCTCGAAACCGGCATCAAGGTTATCGACCTGATCTGCCCGTTCGCAAAGGGCGGTAAGGTGGGTCTGTTCGGTGGCGCCGGTGTGGGCAAGACCGTGAACATGATGGAACTGATCAACAACATCGCGAAGGAACACGGCGGTTACTCCGTGTTTGCCGGTGTGGGCGAGCGTACCCGCGAAGGGAACGACTTCTATCATGAAATGAAGGACTCGAACGTTCTCGACAAGGTCGCGCTGGTGTACGGCCAGATGAACGAGCCGCCGGGCAACCGTCTGCGCGTTGCGCTGACCGGTCTGACGATGGCCGAGCACTTCCGTGACGAAGGCCTCGACGTGCTGTTCTTCGTCGACAACATCTACCGTTTCACGCTGGCCGGTACCGAAGTGTCGGCACTGCTCGGCCGTATGCCGTCGGCGGTGGGCTATCAGCCGACGCTGGCTGAAGAAATGGGTAAGCTGCAAGAGCGGATTACGTCGACCAAGACTGGCTCGATTACGTCGGTGCAGGCCGTGTACGTCCCTGCGGACGACTTGACCGACCCGTCGCCGGCTACGACCTTCGGCCACCTGGACGCAACCGTCGTGCTGTCGCGTGACATCGCTTCGCTCGGTATCTACCCCGCGGTGGACCCGCTCGATTCGACCTCGCGTCAGATCGACCCGCACGTGATCGGCGAAGAGCACTACTCGATCACGCGCGGCGTGCAGCAAACGCTGCAGCGCTACAAGGAACTGCGCGACATCATCGCGATTCTGGGCATGGACGAACTCGCGCCGGAAGACAAGCTCGCCGTCGCGCGTGCTCGTAAGATCCAGCGTTTCCTGTCGCAGCCGTTCCACGTCGCCGAAGTGTTCACGGGTTCGCCGGGCAAGTACGTGCCGCTGAAGGAAACGATCCGCGGCTTCAAGATGATCGTCGAAGGCGAGTGCGATCACCTGCCGGAGCAAGCGTTCTACATGGTCGGCACGATCGACGAAGCCTTCGAAAAGGCCAAGAAGATCCAGTAAAGGTCGGGTGTAACGAAGCGGGCGCGGGCCTCGCGCATCACGACTGCCAAAACGGTAGTGTTGAGCAAAGCCAGCGTCTCTTATTACGCTCAACCCGCCTTGCATGGGACGGGGGTCAGCACTAAAGCGCTAACTCTCGTCGACAGGAGTCGACACATATGGCAACCATTAAAGTAGACGTCGTCAGCGCGGAAGAGGAAATCTTCTCGGGCCAGGCGAAGTTCGTCGCGCTGCCAGGCGAAGCGGGTGAACTCGGCATTCTGCCGGGCCACACGCCGCTCATCACACGGATCCGTCCGGGTGCGGTGCGCATCGAAGTTGAAAACGGCGAAGAAGAGTTTGTGTTCGTCGCCGGCGGCATCCTCGAAGTCCAGCCGGGCGCAGTGACGGTTCTCGCCGACACCGCGATTCGTGGCAAGGATCTCGACGAAGCCAAGGCCGAAGACGCACGCAAGCGTGCGGAAGAGGCGCTGCAGAACACGGGTTCGAACCTCGAGTACGCCACCGCACAAGCGGAGCTCGCGTACGCGACCGCACAACTCGCGGCAATCCAGCGTCTGCGCAAGCTGCGCGGCCAGCACTAAAGCAGCACGTAGCAGAAGAAAGCAGCCCACGCGGCTGCTTTTTTTTTGATATCTGGTTGACGTTTACGTAAAGGACGGCAAAATCCATGAGGGTGGAGACATGGGAGTCGGTCGGCGCGATGCGGTGCGGGTAAGACTTGATGCCGGCCCGGTACGCGCCGGTGCACAATCGATTTCAAATTCATTTCAATCGAGCGCGCTCGCGCTCACGGAGACAACACCATGGCAACGCATAGCTCGGGCGAAGGTGCGCTCATCGAACCCGCAGATGGACTGTCGTACGTGCGCGGGTCGACTGAAAATCCGTTGAGCGAAGCGACCGTCGGCGAGTTTCTGCGCGACACCGCGGCGCGCTTTCCCGAACGACCGGCCGTGGTGTTTCGCGAGCAGCGCATTCGCTGGACGTGGAGCGAATTCGCGCAAGAAGTGGACGTGCTTGCGTCCGGGCTGCTTGCACTCGGCATCGCCAAGGGCGACCGCGTAGGCATCTGGTCGCCGAACCGCGTCGAGTGGCTGCTGACGCAGTTCGCGACCGCGCGTATCGGCGCGATCCTCGTCAATATCAATCCGGCCTACCGGCTTGCGGAGCTCGAATACGCGCTGAACAAGGTCGGTTGCAAGGCGATCATCACCGCGGAGCGCTTCAAGACGTCGATGTACCTCGAGATGCTGCAGGAGCTTGCGCCCGAACTCGCGACGCAGCCGCCGGGCGAACTGCATGCCGCGCGGCTGCCGGAGCTGCGCTACGTGATCCGCATGTGCGACACGGAGACGCCAGGCATGCTGAGCTTTTCCGATGTGATCGAGCGTGGGCGCGCGTCATTCGACGCCACCCGGCTCGATGCGATCGGCGCGACCTTGTCGTGCCGTGAACCAATCAACATCCAGTTCACCAGCGGCACAACTGGCAATCCAAAGGGCGCGACGCTGACGCATCGCAACGTCGTGAACAACGCGCGCTATATCGCGATGGCGATGCGGCTCAGTGAGCAGGACGGCCTGTGCATTCCAGTGCCGCTGTACCACTGCTTCGGGATGGTGCTGGCGGTGCTCGCATGCGTGTCGGTCGGGGCGAACATGGTGTTCCCGGGCGAGGGCTTCGATCCCGCCGCGACGCTCGCCGCGACAGCCGAGGAAAAATGCACCGCGCTGCACGGCGTGCCGACGATGTTCATCGCCGAACTCGACCATCCGACCTTCGCGTCTTACGACTTCTCGCGGCTGCGCACCGGCATCATGGCGGGCTCGCCGTGCCCGATCGAGACGATGAAGAAGGTCGTCTCCAAGATGCACCTGAGCGAGATCACGATCGCCTACGGCATGACGGAAACCAGCCCGGTCTCGTTTCAAAGCTCGACGACCGATCCGCTCGATAAGCGGACGACGACTGTCGGGCGCATCCAGCCGCATCTCGAAGTGAAAATCGTCGATCCACTGGGCAATACCGTCCCGGTTGGCGAAACCGGCGAGCTATGCACGCGCGGCTACTCGGTGATGCTCGGTTACTGGGGCGACGAAGCGAAGACGCACGAGAGCATCGTCGACGGCTGGATGCATACGGGCGACCTGGCGACGCTCGACGCCGAAGGCTATTGCAACATCGTCGGCCGGCTGAAGGACATGCTGATTCGCGGCGGCGAAAACATCTATCCGCGCGAGATCGAGGAGTTTCTGTTCCGCCATCCGAAGATCCAGAGCGTGCAGGTCTTCGGCGTGCCCGATACCAGGTACGGCGAAGAAGTATGCGCGTGGATCGTGCTGCGGACGGGTGAACAGGCAACGGCAGAAGAGATCCAGCAGTTCTGCCACGGACAGATTGCGCACTACAAGGTGCCGCGATATATCCGCTTCGTCGACGAACTACCTATGACCGTGACCGGCAAGGTACAAAAATTCGTGATGCGCGAAAGCATGATCAGCGAATTGAAACTCAGAGAGGACAAGACGGCATGACGCTGCCGTGGCAGGCTCCGCAGCCAAACATGAGCAATGGGTGAGGAGTCGAACCGAAGTTGCGCGGCGGACATTCGTCGCGCGCAAACGTTTGAGCAGACGAAAAAAAAGCGGGCCTGGAGCCCGCTAAAAACCACACGCTACGGGGTTAGCGCGAGGAGACCAATGATGGGACGGTTATGCCGACGACCCTGCGTCGATCACGGCCCCAGCAGGGATGCCCCTTCACAGGGCTTCGGCAACCGCCGACCGGCAAGTGCATCGTATCCGCTCACACCACGCACACAGCCACATCCGTGTTGAAACCGTTGAGGGCATTGTGGGCGAATTAACCTACGAAGGCGGTAACAAAGTGTTTCAGGTTGTAACGCCCGCCAGATAAGGCGTTGCGGGATTTATTGCCAAAACAAAAGCGTGTGAAACGTAATTTTTACCGATGACTGCGACGCAGTTCACGCAGCATGATTGATGCCAGTCATGACGCACATCACAGTATAAATTCGGTCATTCATCAGCGTGAAATGGTTGCATTTGCAGCTTTCGAGCGACGAACTTCCTGCGAATAAGCACTGCGACTATGCCCCGAAATATTCGCAAACCGGCGAAAATCTGCGCTGCAACGCAACGACACGAAGCCCCTTGCGCCACTGATTAAATAGAGGCGCATGTCTTCCTTATAGAGCTGATCCGGCAGGTATTACAGCTCGAAGACATCGCCCTTCGTTACATCCTCGCCGATGCGACGCCTTCAGGCCTGCGCAAACCGCCCATGCCGCAATTATTTAGCAGGCTGACGGCCCGGCACGCACACGGTCGTCTTACTTCAACCACTTGTCCGAAATAGCCTGATACTCGCCGGTCGCTCGGGCGAGGTGCAGCCACTGATCGACGTATTGCTGGAACGCGACGTCGCCGCGCGGCAGCAGCCATGCCTTCTCGCCGTACTGAAACGGCTTGTCCGGATGCACAGAGCATAGGCCGGGATTGAGCTTCTGCTGTAGCAAGGTCTCCGACGCATCCGTCACCATCACGTCCGCCTTGCCCGCGAGAATCTGTTTGAAGATCGTCACGTTGTCCGGATAAACGGTCACGTTTGCGTGCGTGAAGTATTGCTTCGCGAACTTCTCGTTGGTGCCACCCGGGTTGACGATCACTCGCGTGGACGGTTGATCGATCTGCGCGACCGTCTGATATTTGTTTACGTCGTCGCAACGGACGATCGGCGTCTTGCCGTCGATCATGTAAGCCTGAGTGAAGAACGCATGCTTCTGGCGCTCGAGCGTCGGCGACACACCGCCGATGCCGATGTCGCACTTCGCGACGAAGTCGTTCATCAGATTCGACCATGACGTCTTGACGAACTCGACCTTCACGCCGAGCGACTTCGCGAGCGACTCAGCCATGTCGATATCGATGCCCTCGAACTGGCCATCGCCTTTGTAGAACGAGTACGGCTTGTAGTCGCCGGTAGTGCAGGCGCGTATCGTGCCGCGGCTGATGATGTCGTCGAGCCGGGACGGCGCGGCCGCGGCGCTTTGGGCGTTGGCCACGCCGACATGCATGAGGACGCCGGCGAGCGCGCCGAGCATTGCGAGTGCTGCCTTCTTCATCGAGTCTCCTAGTGGTGTGTAGTGTGTAATTCATCGGTAAAGCTGTCGGATAGTAGCTTGGCAGCGCGGGCTTGAACATTGGCCGTTCAGCCAGGGTGACCGGGGCAGCAGAAGACAGCGACCCGAAGCCGTACACGCAGTGGCGGCCGGCAGCTGGCGGAGGTAGGCCCGAGCTGCACTTCGCCCGCTTCCCACGACGCGCAGTCGCAACGTCGATTACCCCGCGATGCGCGATGACCGCGGCCGCCTCCGGTAAAATGCTCTTTTGCCCTCAGCCCTCCAGTCGCACGCAACGTGGCCCATCAACTCCTGAACGACACTTTCCTGCGCGCGCTGCTGCGCCAGCCCACCGACTACACGCCGATCTGGCTGATGCGGCAAGCTGGCCGCTATCTGCCGGAATACAACGCCACGCGCGGCCGCGCGGGCAGTTTCCTCGGTCTCGCGAAGAATCCGGCTTTCGCGACGGAAGTCACGCTGCAGCCGCTCGATCGGTATCCGCTCGACGCCGCGATCCTGTTCTCCGACATCCTGACCGTGCCTGACGCGATGGGCCTCGGCCTCGATTTCGTCAACGGCGAGGGGCCGAAATTTGCCCGTCCGGTGCGCACCGAAGACGACGTCGCGCGCCTCGCGGTGCCGGACATCGACGCGACACTGCGCTACGTGACCGACGCCGTGCGTGAAATCCGCTCGGCGCTAAAGGACGCGCAAGGCCGCCAGCGGGTGCCTTTGATCGGCTTCTCGGGCAGTCCGTGGACGCTCGCGTGCTACATGGTAGAAGGCGGGGGCTCGGCGGACTTTCGCACGATCAAATCGATGCTGTACGCGCGTCCCGATTTGCTGCAGCGGATTCTCGAGATCAACGCGCGCTCGGTCGCGGCGTATCTGAACGCGCAAATCGAAGCCGGCGCGCAAGCAGTGATGATTTTCGACACATGGGGCGGAGCGCTCGCCGATGGCATCTATCAGCGCTTTTCGCTGCGCTACATCGAGCAGGTGGTCAGTCAGCTGAAGCGCGAGCACGACGGCGAAAAAGTGCCCGTGATCGCCTTCACGAAGGGCGGTGGCCTGTGGCTCGACGATATCGCCGCGAGCGGTGTCGACGCGGTGGGCCTCGACTGGACCGTGAATCTCGGTAAGGCGCGCGAGCGTGTCGGTAACAAGGTGGCGCTTCAGGGCAACATCGATCCGTCGGTGCTGTTTGCACCACCCGCCGCTATCCGCATGGAAGCGCGCGCGGTGCTCGACAGCTTCGGCAATCATCCCGGCCACGTTTTCAACCTGGGTCATGGCATTTCGCAGTTCACGCCGCCAGAGCATGTTGCCGAGCTGGTCGACGAAGTGCATCGTCACAGCCGCGCGATCCGTAGTGGTGCACACACACCTTCGTGAGACTGTAATCGTTACCGTTTCGTGTTGCGTTGCAGCGAATTGGGCTCTGGGCCTAAGGACCGCAGTTCCTCGAAGAGGCCGTCAGATGGTGGTCTTACGAAAGTCAAGAGTTGACTTATGCACACTTCGCACGCTGCGGCGCAGTAGAGGCTTTAATCGCGGCCGGACCCTTGCACATAGCCGGCGCATTTGATCTGAGCCTTGTCGGGCAAGGCTTTGCGGCGAGCGGGACGAAATGTGCGGAATCCCACACAAGGCCGTCGCTACGCCATTTGCGGCCCGTCGAAGCGAAGTTCTCAACAAAGTTATCCACAGGGCCACGCGCCGAGCGGAATTGTTCAGCCGAATCCAAAACTTAGCGGTGAAATTAAGGTTTTACTTTAACTTCGACGGTATCGCCTACCGCGCGAGCCACCGCGCGCCGCGATTTGGCCTCGTGCCGGCTCGTCCTCAGCGCCTCGCCGAGTGAACGAAGTGTTCGTCCGCGTCGCGCTCGATCATCCGCTGCCGACCTTGTTCGACTACCGCTGCGGCACATCCAAGGCGGCTGTCGTGGGCGCGCTCGTCAGCGTTCCCTTCGGCAAACGGCACGTGGTGGGGCTGATCTGCGAGGTGGCCGCTCACAGCGAGGTGCCCGCCGAACGCCTGCGGGATGTGGATAAGGTCTGCGCGTCGTGTCCGCCGGTGTCGGCGCATTGGCTCGCGCTCGCCGGGTTCGCCGCGGACTACTATCAACGCAGTCTCGGCGAAGTGGCGCTGCCCGCGCTGCCGCAGGCGCTGCGCGACGCGTCCCGCTGGTCGCGGCTGTTCGCGCCGGAAGAGCGCTATCGGTTGACGCCGGAGGGTCGCACGGCATTGCCTGACGCGTTGCCGGTCCGCGCGACGGCCCTCCGAGGGCTCGCGCAGGCACTCGCGCAAGCCGACTTCCTGCTCGCCGCCGACGCCCGCGCGCTGCATCCGAAAGCGCTGGCGACACTCGACACATGGCAGGCCGCTGGCTGGGTGACGCTCGACGTGATCGACGCCGCCGCGGTGCCCGCCGCCGCTTCGCTGCAGGACGCGCCCGCGCCGGTCCTGCCGACCCTCACCGACGAGCAGGCGAGTGCTGTCGAAGCTATCCGCGCCGCCGACGGCTTCGCGCCGTTCCTGCTGCACGGCGTGACGGGCAGCGGCAAAACCGAGGTGTACCTGCGCGCACTCGCCGCGATCCTGGCCGCCAGGCCCGATGCGCAAGCGCTCGTGCTGGTGCCGGAAATCAACCTGACGCCGCAGTTCGAGGCGGCGTTCCGTGCCCGCTTCGCCGCCTTTGACGCCGGCGCGATCGTCACGCTGCACAGCGGCCTCGCCGAAGGCGAGCGCGCCCGCAACTGGTTCGCCGCCCACACCGGCCGCGCGCGCATCGTGCTCGGCACACGGCTCGCGGTACTCGCGTCGCTGCCGCGGCTGGCGATCATCGTTGTCGACGAAGAGCACGATCCGGCCTACAAGCAGCAGGAGGGCTTGCGCTATTCGGCGCGCGATCTCGCGATTTATCGGGCGAAACAGCTCGGTGTGCCGGTCGTGCTCGGCTCGGCGACGCCATCGCTCGAGAGCTGGTGGCAGGCCGATCAGGGCCGCTCCAAGCGGCTCACGCTGTCGCGCCGGGCCGTCGCCGACGCCGCGCTGCCGGCCGTACGCCTGATCGATCTCGAAGACGAGCGCCGCCGCGGGCGGGCGTCGATCGAAGGCTTGTCGGGTCCGTTGATCGCCGCGATGAAGGCGCGGCTCGAACGCGGCGAGCAGAGCCTCGTGTTCCTGAACCGACGTGGCTACGCGCCGCAACTCGCCTGCGACGCGTGCGGCTGGGTGGCCGGTTGTCCGCGCTGCAGCGCCTACGTCGTGCTGCACAAGCCCGAGCGCGCGCTGCGCTGCCATCACTGCGGCTGGGAGTCTCGTATTCCGCGTTCGTGCCCGGAGTGCGGCAACGTCGACATCGCACCGCTCGGGCGCGGCACGCAGCGCGTCGAGGAAACGCTCGCCAGCGCGGTTCCGGGCGCCCGCGTGCTGCGTATCGATGCCGATAGCACGCGCCGCAAAGGCAGCGCGCAGGCGTTGTTCTCCGACGTGCACGCGGGCGAGGTCGATATTCTGGTCGGTACACAGATGATCGCGAAAGGGCACGATTTCCAGCGCGTGTCGCTGGTAGGCGTGCTGAATGCCGATACCGCGCTGTTTTCGCATGATTTCCGCGCGAGCGAGCGCCTGTTCGCACAGCTGATGCAGGTGAGCGGCCGCGCGGGCCGCGCCGGTTTGCCGGGCGAAGTGCTGGTGCAAACGCGCTATCCGCGGCACGCGCTGTATCACGCGCTGGGCCGTCACGACTACGTCGGCTTCGCCAACTCGACGCTCGCGGAGCGACGCGACGCGCACCTGCCGCCGTTCGTCTATCAGGCGCTGCTGCGAGCCGAAGGCCGCACGCTCGAAGCGGCGCTCGCGTTCCTGCAGCAGGCCGCCGCCGAGCTTGCGCAGATTCCGGCCGCCGAGCGTGTCACCGTATACGACGCGGTGCCGCTCACGATCGTCAAGGTGATGCACGTTCATCGCGCGCAGCTGCTGATCGAAAGCGCGTCGCGCGCCGCGCTGCAGGCCACGTTGCGTGCATGGCAGCCGCTGTTGCGCGCGCTCAAGGGCGTGCTGCGCTGGAATCTCGAAGTCGATCCGCTCGACATCTGACGTCACGGCCCAGGTGACGCCGGCCTTACTTCTTTGAGTCATATCCATAGAGCGAATGATCGTTTCGCTTTGCGATAGCGCTCGCCTATATTCGCCAAATCGGCGCATTTTGCGGCTAAACGACAATAATTTCGCGCCGATGCCACTCAACTTTCTCGGGGCATCTGCAATGAGCGACACCCATCATCCAGCACCGGCGGGCACCGCACCGGGTCATCGGCAAGGTGCACAAGACGCGCAAACCGCACGAGGCAGCGGCTTTTCGCTGACCGAAGACTGGCTCGCCGCTGGCGTCGGCCTGCTCGTGATCGTGATTGCGTGGGCGCTGTTCGCGTCGGGCAGCAGCATCAGGTGGCTCGCGGTCGCGCCGGCCAAATGGTCGAGCGTCGCGCAGGCCGCGCAGGACATCGGCAAACATTTGCCCAACTACCTCGCGCTGTTCGCGACATTCGCGGTGCTGTTCGGAGCGAGCGTCGCTCTGCTCAGGCAGCGCGTCGGCGCGTTTCTCGCGGCGTTCGTCGTCGTATTCGTCGCTTCCGCGCTGATCCTGACGCTCGGCGCGTGGGTCGACGCGTCGAAGTACAACCTCGAGCCGCCGCTGGTTGCGCTCGCGCTCGGGCTGCTCGTGTCGAACCTGTTCACGCTGCCGCAGTGGCTCGGGGCGGGGTTGCGCGTCGAGTTTTACATCAAGGTCGGTATCGTGCTGCTCGGCGCGACGCTGCCGTTCACGTTGCTCGTGTGGGCCGGGCCGGTTGCGGTCGTGCAGGCGAGCATCGTGTCGTTGGTGACGTTCTTCGTGATCTTCTTCGTCGCGCGCGCGTTCGGGCTCGATCGGCGCTTTGCCGCCGTGCTCGGTGTCGGCGGCGCAGTGTGCGGCGTGTCGGCGGCGATCGCGATTGCCGGCGCGGTACGGGCGAAGCGCGAGCAGGCGTCGGTCGCGATCACGCTGGTCGTGCTGTGGGCGATCGTGATGATCTTCGTGCTGCCGTTCGTGTCGCGCTCGCTCGGCCTGTCGACGGCCGTCGCCGGCGCCTGGATCGGCACCTCCGAATTCGCCGACGCCGCAGGCATCGCCGCGGCCCAGGCCTACGGCGATTTCGCGCGGCACGCCGGCGGCGCGATCGCCGGCGCGCCGGAAGCGTCGTTGCAGGCGTTCACGCTGATGAAGGTGGTCGGCCGCGACATCTGGATCGGCATTTGGGCGTTCGTGCTCGCAATCGTCGCGACGACGCGCTGGGAAGCGCAGGACAGCGGCGTCACCGCGCGCGCGAATGCCGGAGAGATCTGGGCGCGTTTCCCGAAGTTCGTGATCGGCTTCGTGATCGCGTCGGCGTTGGTCACGTGGATCGCAAGCCATTATTCGCTTGCCGACTACCGCAAGGTCGTCACGCCGGAGTTCGTCGCGCCGATCACGGTGCTGCGCACGTGGGCGTTCACCTTCTGCTTCCTGAGCATCGGTCTGACGACGCGCTTCCGCTCGCTTGCGGCGACCGGTCTGAAGCCGTTCCTCGCGTTCACGGCGGGCGTGGTGGTCAATATCGCGATCGGCTATGCGCTGTCCGCGCACGTGTTCGCGTCGTACTGGAACAGCCTCGGATAATGCCCGTGAAGGTTTCCAAGGATCGTGGCGCGGCGGACACGCGGTGCTGCGCCGGATGCCGGCATCGCGCGAGTGAACGGGACGCGCTCGAGCAGCGTATTCCAGGGCTTGTCGCGTTTAGTTCGGGGTTCGGCGCGAGCGTCGCCGATAGCAGGCTGTGTCGTCTGCACGACCAGCTGGTTTCCCCCGGCGATGTCTGTGCGCAGTTCGAGCCCGTTGCGCCGTCGCTCGGGCCGCGCTGACCCGTAAGCGCGATCTTCAGGCGCCAAGCTCCGCGCACCAATCCAGCTGCACGTTCCCACATCCGCGCGCGTCCGGCTTCATGAGCCGTCGCGCGGGCTTCCCCCGATCTCAGTCATTCAGCGCGCTTCGCGTATCGCCCGCCGATCCACGCGAGGCCGCGCTTGCCTGTTTGCGCTCGTCTTCGCGCGGATTCGAGCTCCTGGTCGCGCCTCGAATGAAAAACACCGCACAAGCCGCGCACATCATCCAGATGCCCAGTATTACCAGCCACTTTTCCATCACACCAACCCTCGGGAACCCCGTTTATCTTTTCTGCGTGCCCTGAAACCGACGTTTCGGGCCGTCCATCGTCATGCTTCTGTATATCGGCGCGCGAAGTCGTTTGATAAGGCTTATTTCAAAAAGAATCACGCCAGGGAAAGTACCGATCGAAAACACCACGCTCCGACTCGCGCTCACCGCCCGGAAAGCCCCGTCCCACAAGGCTCGCGGCATGGTGCAACCAACCTGTCGAATTGGTTGCACCTTTTTATTTGTAGGCGTACGATTCGCCCAACTTTTAGTCTTTCGCCAGGCTCACGCCCGGTATCAAAGAAGGAAACATGGCTAGCACCACCCTTGGCGTCAAGGTCGACGACCTCCTGCGTTCCCGGCTCAAAGATGCCGCCACCCGCCTAGAGCGCACCCCGCACTGGTTGATCAAGCAGGCGATTTTCGCCTACCTCGAAAAGATCGAGCACGGCCAGTTGCCGGCCGAACTGTCGGGCGCAACCGGCACGGCCGATCTCGCCGACGGCGCGGCGGTCGAGAACGAGGAAGATGGCGCGTCGCATCCGTTCCTCGATTTCGCGCAGAACGTGCAGCCGCAGTCGGTGCTGCGCGCGGCGATCACCGCCGCGTATCGCCGCCCTGAACCCGAATGCGTGCCGTTCCTGCTCGGCCAGGCGCGTCTGCCGGCCAACCTCGCGGGCGACGTGCAGGCGATGGCCGGCAAGCTCGTCGAAACGCTGCGCACGAAGAGCAAGGGCGGGGGCGTCGAAGGGCTGATTCACGAATTTTCGCTGTCGAGCCAGGAAGGCGTCGCGCTGATGTGCCTCGCCGAGGCGCTGCTGCGCATTCCCGATCGCGCGACCCGCGACGCGCTGATCCGCGACAAGATCAGCAAGGGTGACTGGAAATCGCACGTCGGCCAGGCGCCGTCACTGTTCGTCAACGCGGCGACCTGGGGTCTGATGATCACCGGCAAGCTGGTGACGACCAATAGCGAGACGAGCCTGTCGTCGGCGCTTACGCGGCTGATCGGCAAGGGTGGCGAGCCGCTGATCCGCAAGGGCGTCGACATGGCGATGCGCCTGATGGGCGAGCAGTTCGTCACCGGCGAGAACATTTCCGAAGCGCTCGCGAACAGCCGCAAGTACGAGGCGCGCGGTTTCCGCTATTCGTACGACATGCTCGGCGAAGCGGCCACCACCGAGGCCGACGCGCAGCGCTACTACGCCTCGTACGAACAGGCGATCCACGCGATCGGCAAGGCCGCGGGCGGCCGCGGCATCTACGAAGGCCCGGGCATTTCGATCAAGCTGTCGGCGCTGCATCCGCGCTACTCGCGCGCGCAGCAGGAACGCACGATGAGCGAGCTGCTGCCGCGCGTGCGTTCGCTCGCGATCCTTGCGCGCCGCTACGACATCGGCCTCAATATCGACGCCGAAGAAGCCGACCGCCTCGAACTGTCGCTGGATCTGCTCGAAGCGCTGTGCTTCGATCCGGAGCTGCAAGGCTGGAACGGGATCGGCTTCGTCGTGCAGGCGTATCAGAAGCGCTGCCCGTTCGTGATCGACTACATCGTCGATCTGGCGCGTCGCAGCCGTCACCGCATCATGGTGCGGCTCGTGAAGGGCGCGTACTGGGATACGGAAATCAAGCGCGCGCAGGTCGATGGCCTCGAGGGCTATCCGGTCTACACGCGCAAGGTCTATACCGACGTGTCGTACCTAGCCTGCGCAAAGAAACTGCTCAGCGCGCCCGATGCCGTGTATCCGCAGTTCGCGACGCACAACGCGCACACGCTGTCGGCGATCTATCACCTCGCCGGCAACAACTACTACCCCGGCCAGTATGAGTTCCAGTGCCTGCACGGTATGGGCGAGCCGCTGTACGAAGAAGTCACCGGCCGCGACAAACTGAACCGCCCGTGCCGCGTGTACGCGCCGGTCGGCACGCATGAGACGCTGCTCGCGTACCTCGTGCGCCGGCTGCTCGAAAACGGCGCGAACACGTCGTTCGTGAATCGCATCGCCGACGAATCCGTCGCGATCAAGGACCTGGTCGCCGATCCGGTCGAGGAAGCGTCGAAGATCGCGCCGCTCGGCGCGCCGCACGCGCGCATTCCGCTACCGCGCAATCTGTACGGCGCCGAGCGGCTCAATTCGATGGGTCTGGATCTATCGAACGAGCATCGGCTCGCGTCGCTGTCATCGGCGCTGCTCGCGAGCGCGCATCATCCGTGGCGCGCCGCGCCGATGCTCGAAGACAACGAGATCGCCGCCGGCGCCGGACGTGACGTGCGCAACCCGGCCGACCATCGTGATCTCGTCGGCACCGTCGTCGAAGCGACGCCGGAGCACGTGAGCGCCGCGCTCGGCCACGCGGTGGCCGCCGCGCCGATCTGGCAGGCGACGCCGGTCGAGGCGCGCGCCGATTGCCTCGCGCGTGCCGCCGATCTGCTCGAAGCGCAGATGCACACGCTGATGGGACTCGTGGTGCGCGAGGCGGGCAAATCGCTCGCCAACGCGGTCGCGGAAATCCGCGAGGCGATCGACTTCCTGCGCTACTACTCGGCGCAGATCCGCGACGAGTTTTCGAACGACACGCATCGGCCGCTCGGTCCGGTCGTCTGTATCAGCCCGTGGAATTTCCCGCTGGCGATTTTCATGGGCCAGGTGGCCGCCGCGCTCGCAGCCGGCAACACGGTGCTCGCGAAGCCGGCCGAGCAGACGCCGCTGATCGCAGCTCAAGCTGTGCGGATTCTGCGCGAAGCGGGCGTGCCGGCGGGCGCGGTGCAACTGCTGCCGGGTAATGGCGAGACGGTCGGCGCCGCGCTGGTCGCCGATCCGCGCACGCGGGCGGTGATGTTCACCGGTTCGACCGAAGTCGCGCGTCTGATCAACAAGACGCTGTCCGGCCGACTCGATCCGGATGGCAAACCGATCCCGCTGATCGCCGAAACCGGCGGCCAGAACGCGATGATCGTCGACTCGTCGGCGCTCGCCGAGCAAGTCGTCGCCGACGTCCTGCAATCGTCTTTCGACTCGGCTGGTCAACGGTGTTCGGCGTTGCGCGTTCTATGTCTGCAGGACGATGTTGCGGACCGCACACTCGAAATGCTGACGGGCGCGATGCGCGAGCTCGCGCTCGGCAACCCGGACCGGCTGTCGACCGATGTCGGCCCGGTGATCGACCTCGACGCCAAGCGCGGCATCGACGCCCACATCGCGGCGATGCGCGACAAGGGCCGCAAGGTCGAGCAACTGCCGCTGCCGGAAGGCGCGACGCAGGGTACGTTCGTGCCGCCGACGCTGATCGAGCTCGACAGCATCGACGAGCTGAAGCGCGAAGTGTTCGGCCCGGTGCTGCACGTGGTGCGCTATCGCCGCAGCCAGCTCGAGAAGCTGCTCGAACAGATTCGCGCGACGGGTTACGGTTTGACGCTCGGCATTCACACGCGCATCGACGAAACGATCGCGCACGTGATCAGCCGCGCACACGTGGGCAACATCTACGTGAACCGAAACGTGATCGGCGCGGTGGTCGGGGTGCAGCCGTTCGGCGGCGAAGGACTGTCCGGTACGGGGCCGAAGGCCGGCGGCGCGCTGTATCTGCAGCGTCTGCTCGCGACCCGTCCGGCTGGTTTGCCGAAGTCGCTCGCGAAGGCGCTGGTGGTCGAAGTGCCGCAGGCGGCGCAGGCAGCAGAAAAGGGCGACAATCCGGCGGCCGCGCTGACCGCGTTGCGCGACTGGCTGATCGCCGAGCGCGAGCCGCAGCTTGCCGCGCGTTGTGACGGCTATCTGTCGCATGTGCCGGCGGGCGCAACCGCGGTACTGTCGGGGCCGACGGGCGAGCGCAATACATACACGCTGGGCCCGCGCGGCACGGTGCTGTGCATCGCATCGACGGCGAGCGGCGCACGCGTGCAGTTCGCGGCGGCGCTGGCTACGGGAAATCGTGCGTTGTTCGAAGGCGCGGCCGGTGAACAATTGGTCTCGCAATTGCCGGCGTCGCTGAAGGCGCATGCGAGCGTGAAGAAGAGCGCCGACGCACCGTTCGACGCCGTGCTGTTCGAAGGCGACAGCGACGAGCTGCTCACGCTCGTGAAAGAGGTCGCGAAGCGCGCGGGGCCGATCGTGTCGGTGCAGGGCGTCGCGGCCCGGGCGCTTGCGAGCGGCGAAGAGGACTACGCGCTCGAGCGTCTGCTGACCGAGCGCTCGGTCAGCGTGAATACCGCGGCGGCAGGCGGTAATGCGAATTTGATGACGATCGGTTGAGCGAACCTCGGCGATTTCTTCAATAGAAAGGAAGCGGGCACGGCGACCCCGACACCGCTTCATCCACACCTGGTATCAAGGAGAAGCTATGCAACACAAAATGAAACAGCTGGCAGGCGCAGCTCTGGTTGCCGCTATGTCGCTGGCGGGGACGGCCAACGCTCAATCGACGGAAGACGTGAAGATCGGCTTCGCTGGTCCGATGACGGGCGCACAGGCGCACTACGGCAAGGACTTCCAGAACGGCATCACGCTCGCGGTCGAAGAGTTCAACGCGACGAAGCCGGTGATCGGCGGCAAGCCGGTTCGCATCGTGCTCGACTCGGCCGACGACCAGGCCGACCCGCGCACCGGCACGACGGTCGCGCAGAAGCTCGTGGATGACGGCATCAAGGGCATGCTCGGCCACTTCAACTCGGGCACGACGATTCCGGCCTCGCGCATCTATGCGAACGCGGGCATTCCGCAGATCGCGATGGCGACCGCGCCGGAATACACGCAGCAGGGCTTCAAGACCACCTTCCGCATGATGACGTCGGACACGCAGCAAGGCTCGGTCGCTGGCACGTTCGCGGTGAAGAACCTCGGCATGAAGAAGATCGCGATCGTCGACGATCGCACCGCTTACGGCCAGGGCCTCGCGGATCAGTTCGAGAAGGCAGCGAAGGCGGCCGGCGCGACGATCGTCGATCGTGAATACACGAACGACAAGGCCGTCGACTTCAAGTCGATCCTCACCAAGCTGAAGTCGTCGAACCCCGATCTGATCTACTACGGCGGCGCGGATTCGCAAGCGGCACCGATGGTCAAGCAGATGAAGCAGCTCGGCGTGAAGGCGCCGCTGATGGGCGGCGAAATGGTCCACACGCCGACCTTCATCAAGCTCGCCGGCGACGCGGCGAACGGCACGGTGGCATCGCTCGCCGGCCTGCCGCTCGATGAAATGCCGGGCGGCAAGGCGTACGTCGAAAAGTACAAGGCGCGCTTCAACGAAGACGTGCAAACGTACTCGCCGTACGCGTTCGATGGCGCGATGGCGATGTTCAACGCGATGAAGAGCGCGAACTCGACCGATCCGGCCAAGTACCTGCCGGTGCTCGCGAAGACCTCGAAGCCGGCCGTCACGACGGCCAACCTCGCGTACGACGAGCGCGGCGATCTGAAGAACGGCGGTATCACGCTGTACAAGGTCGTCGATGGCAAGTGGACGACGCTGCAAAGCGTGGGCGGCAAGTAATTTTTTGGGCTGAACCCGGTTGACCACAAAAAACCCCGCTTCGGCGGGGTTTTTTGATTGGCGGCGCGATTTTCACTCCCCCCGCATCTTCCTCCCCTGCTCACGAATCATCTCGAGTGTCGCCGCGGGCGTGCTCGCTTCCTGCGGCATCCGAATCTCGATCACGGCCGGCAGCTGCGATTCGATCGCGCGCTGCAACGCCGGCAGAAAATCCGCGGTACGTTCAACGGTCTCGCCATGCGCACCGAACGACCGCGCAAATGCCGCGAAGTCCGGATTCGTGAGACCGGTGCCATGCACGCGATGCGGATAGTGCCGCTCCTGATGCATGCGAATCGTGCCGAAATGGCTGTTGTTGACGACGATGAACAGCACGCGCAGGTCATACTGCATCGCTGTTGCCAGTTCCTGCGCGGCCATCATGAAGCAGCCATCGCCGGCGAGCGCGACCACCGCGCGTTGCGGATACAGCGACTTTGCCGCGAGCGCCGCCGGCACGCCGTAGCCCATCGCGCCGCTCGTCGGTGCGAGCTGCGAACGGAAGTGTCGATATGAGAAATGTCGATGCAGCCACGTCGCGTAATTGCCCGCGCCGTTGGTGACGATCGCGTCCTCGGGCAAATGCGCGCGCAATTGCTCGATCACTTCCCCCATCTGCACGTCGCCGGGAGTCGGACGCGGCTTGCGCCATTCCAGATACGCGCGATGCGCTTCTTCTGCGGCACCCGCCCAGGCGAGCTTGCCGGACGTCGACGGCTTCAGTTCCGCCAGCATCGCCGTGAGTTCAGGCATGCCGGAGACGATTGGCAGATCGGCCGCATAGACGCGCCCCAGTTCTTCCGCACCCTGATGCACGTGCACCAGCGTCTGTTTCGTCTTCGGGATGTCGAGCAGCGTGTAGCCGTTGGTCGTCGCTTCGCCGAGGCGCGGACCGAGCGTGAGCAGCAGGTCCGCGTCGCGAATGCGCTGAGCGAGCGCGGGATTGACGCCGAGACCGACGTCGCCCGCATAGTTCGGATGCTCGTTGTCGAAGGTGTCCTGGAAGCGGAACGCGAGGCCGATCGGCAACTGCCAGTTTTCGATGAAGCGCCGCAGGTCCGCGCATGCGGCCGCTGTCCAGCCGCTGCCGCCGGCGATCACCATCGGCCGTTGCGCGCCTTCGAGCAACTCGCTTAGTCGCGCGATCTGCGCTGCTGAAGGCGATGCGGCCACGCGGTGATAAGCGGGCGCGACAGGCACCGCGTCGCAGGCATCGCTCAAGACGTCTTCGGGCAGCGCCAGCACGACCGGCCCCGGCCGTCCCGAGGTGGCCGTATGAAACGCATGGCTCAGATATTCGGGGATACGCTTAGGGTCGTCGATCTGCGCGACCCACTTCGCCATCTGACCGAACATGCGCCGGTAGTCGATCTCCTGGAACGCCTCGCGATCGAGATGTTCGCGCGCGCACTGGCCGATCAGCAGGATCATCGGCGTGGAGTCCTGAAACGCGGTGTGCACGCCGATCGACGCATGCGTCGCGCCCGGTCCGCGCGTGACCAGCGCGACACCCGGGCGGCCGGTCAGCTTGCCGACCGCTTCGGCCATGTTCGCGGCCGCGGCTTCGTGACGACAGACGATCGTCTGGATGCGCTCGGTTTCGTCGTGCAGCGAATCGAGCACGGCGAGAAAGCTTTCGCCGGGAACGCAGAACACACGTTCGACGCCGTGCGTGAGCAACGCATCGACGACGAGGCGCGCGCCGGTCGTGCGTGCGGTATGGGAAGCGGAATTGGCAGCGGGAGCATTCGGCAGCGACATTGCGAAGAAGCCTCCTGGCAGTGCGTGAGTGCGTTGTGATGGAGCCGCATCGGCGGAACCTGCAACAGCGGCCGATGGGTGCTTCGACAGCTTACGCCGAGCACGTGGGCGCTGTCATGGCGCAGCGCAACTGTTCGATCGGCGTGGGCGCAACGCGGTCGCCCAAATGAAAAACGCGGGCCATAGAGCCCGCGCTTTTCCGATGCGATTGCATGCAATTGAATGCCGCGCTCACCGACTCAACACTCGACGATATTCACCGCGAGGCCGCCGCGCGAGGTTTCTTTGTACTTGGTCTTCATGTCCGCGCCGGTTTCACGCATCGTCTTGATCACCGAATCGAGCGACACGTAGTGGCTGCCGTCCCCGCGCAGCGCCATGCGCGCGGCATTGACCGCCTTCACCGATGCCATCGCATTGCGCTCGATGCACGGAATCTGCACCATGCCGCCAACCGGATCGCAGGTGAGCCCGAGGTTGTGCTCCATGCCGATTTCCGCGGCGTTCTCGACCTGCTTCGGCGTGCCGCCCATCACCGCGGCCAGCGCCCCCGCGGCCATCGAGCAAGCGACGCCGACTTCGCCCTGGCAGCCCACCTCCGCGCCGGAGATCGACGCGTTCAGCTTGTACAGGATGCCGATCGCGGCGGCCGTCATCAGGAAGTCGATCACGCCCTGCTCGTTCGCACCCGGCATGAAGCGCGTGTAGTAATGCAGCACCGCCGGAATGATGCCGGCCGCGCCGTTGGTCGGCGCGGTGACGACGCGCCCGCCCGCGGCGTTCTCTTCGTTGACGGCGATCGCGTACAGGTTGATCCAGTCGACCATCGACAGCGGGTCCTGCAACGCGCGCTCAGGGTTGCCCGTCAACGCACGATACAGCTGCGGCGCGCGCCGCTTCACCTGGAAGGGGCCGGGCAAGTGACCATCGGCGTCGGGATTGTTGATGCCGCAACCGCGCGCGACGCATGATTGCATCACGTCCCAGATCTTCAGCAGACCCGCGCGCGTTTCTTCCTCGCTATGCCAGACACGTTCGTTTTCCCACATCAGCTGCGCGATGCTCTTGCTGCTCGACGCGCACAGCGCGAGCAACTCGTTGGCGGTGCGAAACGAGTGCGGAAGCTGATCGACGGCGCTCAACACCTTCGTGTTCGGTGCGCCAGCCGTCACGACGAAGCCGCCGCCGACCGACAGATAGGTCGACTCGCGCAGCGTCGCGCCTTGCGCATCGAACGCGAACAGCTTCAGGCCGTTCGGATGCTCGGGCAACGCCTGGCGATAAAACGCGATCTGCTCCTTCTGCACGAAAGGCACCTCGTGCGTGCCGAGCAGCGCGAGTTTGCGCGACGTGCGCACCGCTTCCAGCCGTTGCGCGATCGTGTCGGGATTCACGGTGTCGGGCGCATCGCCCATCAGGCCTAGCATCACGCCGCGATCGGTGCCGTGCCCCTTGCCGGTCGCGCCGAGCGAGCCGTACAGCTCCGCTTTCACCGCTGCGGTGGCATCGAGCAGCCCATCGCGCTCGAGTCCCTGGACGAACATCAGCGCCGCGCGCATCGGCCCGACCGTATGCGAGCTCGACGGACCAATGCCGATTTTGAAGAGATCGAAAACGCTGACTGCCATGTACTGCTCCCTGCCTATAGATAAGAGTTTAGCGCGCCGCCAGCGGCAAGCACACGGCGAGCCACGCGGGCGGCGTCGGTGCGAGCTGCAGCGCGACTGGCGTAAAGCGTCCATCGAGACGCGCCGCCAGGTGAAACAGTTCCGCCGCGTTCTTCGGATCCCACCGACCCGAATAGCCGGGCAAGCCGGCCTCGCGACGTTTTGCATCGAACGCGACGTTCGAATGCACGAATTCCTCATGCGTCTGGGTGCCCATCGCAAACGGCACGAGCCAGTTCAGCGCGGCGAGCAGCGTCGCGCCGTTCGCGCCCTTCTCCTGCAGCCAGTTGCGGTTGTGGCGGCGCGCGGCGAGCGCGGCCGTCACCAGCGGTTGCAGATCGTAGGTGACGTAGTGCAGCGCATCGCGCTCGCCGAAGTCGATCGTCGAGCCGTCCGGCGCGATGTTGTCGCCGATATGCTCGACGAACAGCCGTTGCGCGGCGTTGATCATCTTGCGATTGTCGAGCGTGAACGCGGCCATCGCGATCAGCTTGATACGGTGGCTTTGCCAATTGTTACGGAACGTGCCGGTGAGCGGCCGCGGCTGCGCGTCGATCTGTGCGATATAGCCGTTGGCGAACTTCGTCAGAAACGCCATCGCCGCATTGCGCGTTTTGACGGGCAGCGCGCTCGCTGTCATGTCGTAGGCGAGAATCAGCCCTTCGAAACCCGTTTCGTCGATCGGATTGAAGCTCGGCTGATAGGTCGTGACCCATGTATACAGCAGACGATCGACGAGCTTCAGGAAGCGGTCGTCGCTGGTCGCGCGCCACGCGAGCGCGGCATCGCGCAGCAGGTCGAGATCCTTCTGCGCTTGGACGCTCTGATCGTAGATGCCCTCGTGCGGCAGCGTGCCTTCGGTGTGCAGTTTCGCGAGCGCATGGGGCTGCTCGTTCAGATGCGCCTGCACGTTGGCGACGAGCGCCTTGACGCCGGGATCGGCATTGGTGCGCTCGCTCGTTTGCAGCGCCGGCGCCGCGCAGAAATTCATCGCGGCCTGCGCCTCGCGCAGCGGCAGCAGCACGGCCGCAGCGGCCAGCAGCACAGCGTAAGCGGGTCGCCACGGACGGAGACCCGCCGCCTCGTCCCGGCTTTGCATCAATCGCACCTTTCGCGCCATGCGAAACTCCTCGTTAGGCTGATTCGGTGTGTGATGTTAGCCGGTTGCGGCTTTCAACAACAGGATCGCGCGCGGACGCTGACGGACCTTCGCAGCGCCGCGCGAGACTTCCCTTGACTCGCTCTTACTCGTAATCGGCGATCGGCACGCACGAGCAGAACAGGTTGCGATCGCCGTACACGTTGTCCGCACGACCGACCGGCGGCCAGTACTTGTTCGCGATCAGCGTGTTCAGCGGATACGCAGCGGTCTCGCGCGCATACGCATGCTTCCAGTCGTCGGCGATCACGACCGCCGCCGTGTGCGGCGCGTGCTTCAGCGGATTGTCCTCGCGGTCCGAGCGGCCTTCCTCGACCGCGCGGATTTCCTCGCGGATCGCGATCATCGCCTCGATGAAGCGATCGAGCTCTTCTTTCGACTCCGATTCGGTCGGCTCTACCATCAGCGTGCCCGGCACCGGGAAGCTCATCGTCGGCGCGTGGAAGCCGTAGTCGGCGAGGCGCTTGGCGACGTCGTCGACGGTGATGCCGCTCGTGTCCTTGATCGGACGCAGATCGAGAATGCACTCGTGCGCGACGAGACCGCCGGGGCCCGAGTACAGCACCGGATAGTGCGGCGCGAGCTTGTTCGCGACGTAGTTCGCGTTGAGGATCGCGGTTTCGGTCGCGGCCGTCAGGTTCTTCGCGCCCATCATCGCGATGTACATCCACGAGATCGGCAGGATCGACGCCGAGCCGTACGGCGCGCCCGACACCGCGCCGATGCCGTTCTCCGCGCGCTGATAGCCCGACGAAGTCTGGTTCGGCAGGAATTGCGCGAGGTGCGCGCCGACCGCGACCGGACCGACGCCCGGTCCGCCGCCGCCGTGCGGAATGCAGAAGGTCTTGTGCAGGTTCAGGTGCGAGACGTCGCCGCCGAACTGGCCCGGCGCGCACAGGCCGACCATCGCGTTCATGTTCGCGCCGTCCACGTACACCTGGCCGCCGTGCGCATGCACGATCTCGCAAATTTCGCGGACGTTCTGCTCGAACACGCCGTGCGTCGACGGGTACGTGATCATGATCGCAGCGAGCTTATCGGCATGCTGCGCGGCCTTCTTCTTCAGATCCTCGATATGGACGTTGCCCTGCGCGTCGCATGCGACGACCACGACCTGCATGCCGGCCATCTGCGCCGACGCCGGGTTCGTGCCGTGCGCCGAAGCGGGAATCAGACAGACGTTGCGATGCGCTTCGCCGCGCGACGCGTGATATGCGTGGATGATCAACAGACCCGCGTACTCGCCCTGCGAGCCCGCGTTCGGTTGCAGCGACACGGCCGCATAGCCGGTTGCGGCGACCAGCATCTCTTCGAGCTGATCGATCATCTCGCGATAACCGACGGTCTGTTCGGCCGGTGCGAACGGATGGATCTGGCCGAACTCGGGCCACGTGACCGGCAGCATTTCCGAGGTCGCGTTCAGCTTCATCGTGCACGAGCCGAGCGGGATCATCGAGCGATCGAGCGCGAGGTCCTTGTCCGACAGGCTGCGCAGATAGCGCAGCATTTCCGTTTCCGAATGATGGCGGTTGAACACATGATGCGTGAGGTACGTGCTCGTACGTTCGAGCGCGGCCGGCACCGACGCGGTGTTCGATGCGCTCAGCGCGGCGTCGAGCGCGTCGACTTGCGGCACGTCGCTCGCGAAGGCCGCTTGCGCGAACACCGCGAGCAGGTCGGCCAGATCGTGGCGCGTGGTGGTTTCGTCGATCGACAGACCGACTTGCGTCGCACTCACGCGGCGCAGGTTGATGCGCCTGGCCGTGGCCGCGTCGAGCAGCGCTTGAGTGCGTGCGCCGGTGTCGAACGTAAGCGTGTCGAAGAACGTTTCATTGACGAGCTTATAGCCGAGCTGCTTCGCGCCTGCGGCGAGCAGCGCGGCGACCCGGTTCACGCGCAGCGCGATCGTCTTCAGGCCGCGTGGGCCGTGATAGACCGCATACATGCTCGCCATGATCGCGAGCAGCGCCTGTGCGGTACACACGTTCGAGGTCGCCTTCTCGCGGCGGATGTGCTGCTCGCGCGTTTGCAGCGCGAGACGCAGCGCGGGGTTGCCTTGCGCGTCGACGGTCACGCCGACCAGACGTCCCGGCATCTGCCGCTTGAATTCGTCGCGCACCGCGAGGTACGCGGCATGCGGGCCGCCGAAGCCGACCGGCACGCCGAAACGCTGGGTATTGCCGACCGCGACGTCCGCGCCCCATTCGCCCGGCGGCGTCAGCAGAGTCAGCGCGAGCAGGTCGGCGGCGACGACCACATGGCCGCCCGCCGCGTGGATCGCTTCGGTCAGCGCGCGGTAGTCGCGCACGTCGCCGTTCACGCCCGGGTATTGCAGCAGCACGCCGAACGCGTTGGCGTCGGCGGCTTCAGCGGCCGGGCCGACCTTCACTTCGATGCCGACCGGCGTCGCACGCGTCTTCACGACTTCGATGGTTTGCGGCAGCACGTCGTCGGCGACGAAGAACACGTTCGACTTCGGTTTGCCGACGCGTTGCAGCAGCGTCATCGCTTCGGCTGCAGCGGTCGCTTCGTCGAGCAGCGATGCGTTCGAGATCGCGAGGCCGGTCAGGTCGGTGACCATCTGCTGGAAGTTCAGCAGCGCTTCCAGGCGGCCTTGGGAAATTTCAGGCTGGTACGGCGTGTACGCGGTGTACCACGCCGGATTTTCCAGCACGTTGCGCAGGATCACCGTCGGCGTATGGGCGTTGTAATAGCCCTGGCCGATGTAGGAGCGGAACACCTGGTTCTTGTCCGCGAGCTCGCGCAAGGCGGCGAGCGCTTCGGCTTCGCTCTTCGGTTGCGCGAAGGGGCCGAGCGGCAGCGCTTCGGTGCGGCGGATCGTCTTCGGAATGACGGCGTCGATCAAGGCCGCGCGCGACGCGAAGCCGAGTGCTTCGAGCATCGCTTGCTGGTCGGCCGTATCCGGGCCGATATGCCGTTCGGCGAAGGCGTCGTGCACTTCGAGCGCGGCGAGCGAGAGAGGAGTGCGGTTCATCAGACGATCCGGGTGTTCGAGCTTCATGGGTGTTCCTGGCGGCGCGGCGCGCGCCGTTGTGCGAGCGCCGCGCCTGACGGTTAAAACGAAAAGTGAATCAGGCAGTGACTCAGGCGCCGATCGACTTCGCGTACGCGTCGGCGTCGAGCAGACGCTCGAGCGACGCGTCGGCGGCCGGCTTGATCTTGAACAGCCAGCTGTCGTACGGCGTGCTGTTGACGGTGTCCGGCGAGTCGCCGACGGCCGTGTTCGCTTCGATGACTTCGCCCGAAACCGGCGCGTAGATATCGGAAGCGGCCTTCACCGATTCGATCACGGCGACGGTGTCGCCGGCGGTCACGGACTTGCCGAGTTCCTGGACTTCGAAGAAGACGATGTCGCCGAGCGCTTCCTGCGCGTGGTCGGTGATGCCGACCGTCAGCGTGCCGTCCGCTTCGGTGCGGACCCACTCGTGCGATTCGGTGTATTTCAGATCGGCCGGGATGCTCATTGGATGCTCCTGAACGGTATGTTCGGTAGTGGTTTGAATGTAGGGGCGTGCGCCGGCCGCTTAGACCGCCAGCACCTTGCCGTTGCGCACGAACGGCAGTTTTACCACGCTTGCGGGGCAGGCTTTGTCGCGAATCTGGACATGCACGGTGTCGCCCGGCTGCACGCCTTTCGGCACGCGCGCGAAGGCGATCGATTCCTGCATGGTCGGCGAGAACGTGCCGCTGGTGATTTCGCCGTCGCCGTGCGGCGTGACGACTTTCTGATGCGCGCGCAGCACGCCGGCAGCCTTGCCGTTGTCCTTCAGCAGGATCAGGCCGACGAACCCGGCGCGCGAGCCGTCGGCTTCGAGGCTGCTCTTGCCGATGAAGTCGCGCGGTGAGGTGAGGTCGACGGTCCATGCGAGGCCGGCGTCGAGCGGCGAGACATTGTCGTCCATGTCCTGGCCGTAAAGATTCATGCCGGCTTCGAGGCGCAGCGTGTCGCGTGCGCCGAGACCGGCCGGGCGCACGCCTTGGGCGGCGAGCGCATTCCACAGCGCTTCGACATGCGTAGCGGGCACGATGATCTCGAAACCGTCTTCGCCGGTGTAGCCGGTGCGCGCGACGGTCAGCTCGCCGAACGGCGTGCCGTCGATGCGCGCGGCGTTGAACGGCTTCAGCGCTTCGGTCGCGGCGCGCGCGGCCGGCACCGTTTGCCAGGCTTTTTCGCGCGCGTTCGGGCCTTGCACCGCGACGATCGCCAGATCGCGGCGCGGCGTGATGGTGAGGCCGAAGCCGCCTTCGGCGTTGAGCTGGCCGAACCAGGCGATGTCTTTGTCGGCGGTGCCGGCGTTGACGACCACGCGGAAGTGGTCTTCGCCGAAGTAATAGACGATCAGGTCGTCGATCACGCCGCCGTTCGGATTCAGCATGCAGGAGTAGAGCGCGCGGCCCGGCGTTTGCAGCTTCGCGACGTTGTTCGCGAGCGCGTATTCGAAGAACGCGCGGACACGCTCGCCGGTGAAGTCGACCACGCACATATGGGACACGTCGAACATGCCGGCGTCGGTGCGCACCGCGCGATGTTCCTCGATCTGCGAGCCGTAGTTGACGGGCATGTCCCAGCCGCCGAAGTCGACCATGCGGGCATTGAGCGCACGGTGAGCGGCGTGGAGCGGGGTGCGTTTGAGTTCGGTCATGGGGCCTCGGGCGTCTCGCGGAACAAAAAAGGCCATGCGGCGCACTGCCTCGCGGCCTTGTGCCTGCGAGCGTGGTTCTGCATGACCCCTCTGTCCTCGATACCTGAGAGATTGCGCCGCCGCGACTGGCTCAATGAGCTCGATTCGTCACGGGGAAACGCGCGCCCCTTCGGTGGGCAGCTTGCCTGCGGTGCACGACGTGCGACGCGGATGGCTACTGCCGCTCTCCAGAGTGCGAAAAAACCGCCGAAAGACGGGTTTTTCGACGCGGTCGGTCCTTTTGCCTGAGAGTTTGCGGGTGTGCCCCTTCGGCGGCGCGGCCTGCGATTTTTCGCTTGCCAGCACGCTCTCCCGACGCGTGCGGCGAATGTACGCGACGGGCCGGGGCTTGTCAAATAAAGGGCCGGGAGCGCTCACTCGCCGATCGCATGAGCCGCATTGTCCAGTTCCTGGTTCAGCACGCGCTGTTCTTCCGCGGACAAACCGCCACCGTGCTGCGTGGCCATGTCACGCGCTTCCTGACGGATCGTCTCGAGGCGGTGATGCAGCGCGGCGCCTTGCGGCGGTGGGTAATAGCCCTGATTCACCCGAGTGTCGATACGGCGCGCGAGATTGTCGATGCGGCCCTCGACCTGATGCAGGCGCTGGTCCGCGATCTGCTGCGGAGTGGGGCTCGGGTGCGGGGCCGGCGGCGGCGTTACCACGCAGGCGGCGACGGAGCCGAGCAGCGCGCATGCAACAAGGGCACGGATGATTCGAGACATGGATTCTCCAGGAGTCGTTGTCGTATCGATTGCTACCTCGCTAGCAACGGATGACGAGGAACGCCCGCTGACTCGGCAGCGGGCGAATTTGTAACGTTATGTTCCTTTCTGGAACGTCAGGAAAGGCACGCGCCGACGGCCTTTAAGGCGCGGAAGGTCATCCTGTTTTCGGTACACAGACCGCGCGAGCACGGTGCCACGCGCAGCGATGCAAGGCTCAGCGAATGCGCTCGAACGGCAGCCGCACGCCTTGCTCGGAGCTGCGCGCGGCCAGTTCGATGATCGTCATTACGTCGACCGCGTCGCGCGTGCTGACCGGAAATGCGATGCCGTTCTGGATCGTGTCGGCCAACGTAATATAGAAGCCTGCGTACTCGCCGTTGCGGGTGGGCAATTCACGTTCGACTTCCTGGTCGCCTTGGAGCACGCGCAGCACGCCGGGGGTGTTGCCGGCGCCGAAGCCTGCGTCGCCGGGGCGCAGGCCGGCTTTCAGCTGATCTTCCTGGGTGTCGAGGCCGTGTTTCACATAGCTGCCGCGCGTTCCATGGATCGCAAAGCGCGGTCCCGGCAACGCGGTCAGCGCGCTTGCATGCAGGACGACCTCGAACTCCTCGTAGCCGAGCTGGATGTGCACGTAGTCGGGTGCGCTTGCGTCGTCGCGATGCGTGCGCACCGTCGCCGAGACGGTCTGCGGTGCGCCGAAGAGGGCGAGCGTCTGGTCGATCAGGTGCGGACCGAGATCGAACAGCAGACCGCCGCCGCGCGTCACGTCTTCGCGCCAGCGCTGACGCACGCTCGGTCGGAAGCGGTCGAAATGCGATTCGTAGTGCGTGATGCGGCCCAGTTCCACGCGCGCGAGCAGGTCGCGCACGGTCAGAAAATCGCCGTCCCAGCGGCGGTTGTGAAAGGGTGCGAACAGCTTGCCGCGGGCGAGCGCGATATTGGCAAGGGTGTGGGCGTCGGCGGCGCTCAGCGTGACAGGCTTGTCGACGACCACGTGCTTGCCGGCTTCGAGCGTGCGGCGCGCGAGGTCGAAGTGGGTGTCGTTGGGCGTCGCGATCACGACGCAGTCGATGTCGTCGAGCGCGAGCAGCGCGTCGAGATCGGCGACGATCTTCGCGTGCGGATAGTCGGCGTGCGCGCGCTCGGATTGCCCGGTCGCAATCGCGGCGACGCTCGCGCGTCCGCAATGTTCGATCACCGGTGCGTGAAACGTCGCGCCGGCGAAGCCGTAGCCCATCAATCCAACCTTCAGCGATGCGGACATGCGATTCTTCCTGGAGAAACGGCGCGCCGCCTTGCCACCGCGGCGGCGGCGCGCAATCTCATCATTGTGGCATTTGTGGGCTGGACCAGGGGCTGAGCATCACCCCATCGCGGAGTCCATCGCGGTTGTCCATGTTAACATCGCACCTCTCGCGCGCATCGAGCCGCGCAGCATGTCCCGGGCCTTCGGCCGGCGCCTCCCGCCGGTCCGACCTCAGCGGCCCTCAACCGTCTTACCCATCCACAAACGATGTCCGCAGGCCTGAACCCCGCTCAAAGTGAAGCGGTCCGTTATCTCGACGGTCCCTGTCTCGTACTCGCCGGCGCCGGCAGCGGCAAGACGCGCGTGATCACACAGAAAATCGCTCACCTGATCGAAGCGAAGGGCTTCGAGCCACGCCACATCGCCGCCGTGACGTTCACGAACAAGGCCGCGGCGGAAATGCGCGAGCGCGTCGGCAAGCTGCTCGAAGGCAAGACGCTGACCGCGCCCGGCAAGGAAGGCCGCAAGGTGCCCGTGAACCAGCTGACGGTGTGTACCTTCCATTCGCTCGGCGTGCAGATCCTGCGGCAGGAGGCGGAACACGTCGGCCTGAAGCCGCAGTTCTCGATCATGGATTCCGACGACTGCTTCGGCATGATCCAGGAACAGGTCGGCTCGACGGACAAGGGCTTCATCCGCAAGATCCAGTCGATCATCTCGCTGTGGAAGAACGGCCTGATCATGCCCGAGCAGGCGATCGCGACCGCCTCGACCGAGGACGAGCATCAGGCGGCGATCGTCTATCGCAACTACGTGGCGACGCTGCATGCGTATCAGGCGGTCGATTTCGACGATCTGATCCGCCTGCCCGCCGAGCTGTTCGCGAGCAACGAGCAGGTGCGCGATCGCTGGCAGAACAAGCTGCGCTATCTGCTGATCGACGAATATCAGGACACCAATGCGTGCCAGTACGAACTGGTGAAGCTGCTGGCCGGCAAGCGCGCGGCATTCACGGCGGTCGGCGACGACGACCAGGCGATCTACGGCTGGCGCGGCGCGACCCTCGAGAACCTCGGCCAGCTCGGCAAAGATTTTCCGAATCTGCACCTGATCAAGCTCGAACAGAATTACCGCTCGACGGTGCGCATTCTGACCGCCGCGAACAACGTGATCGCGAACAACCCGAAGCTGTTCGAGAAGAAGCTATGGTCCGAGCACGGCATGGGCGACACGATCACGGTGACGGGCTGCAACGACGAGGAGCACGAGGCGGAGTCCGTCGTGTTCCGGCTGTCCGCGCACAAGTTCGAGCGGCGCGCGAATTTTCGCGACTACGCGATCCTCTATCGCGGCAACTTCCAGGCGCGCATCTTCGAGCAGGTGCTGCGCCGCGAACGGATTCCGTACGTGCTGTCGGGCGGCCAGTCGTTCTTCGACAAGGCCGAGATCAAGGACATCTGCGCGTACCTGCGCCTGATCGCCAATGCAAACGACGACCCCGCGTTCATTCGTGCGATCACGACACCGCGTCGCGGCGTCGGCAATACGACGCTGGAGGCGCTCGGCGCGTTCGCGGGCCAGGCGAAGGTGTCGCTGTTCGAGGCGGTCTACATGGGCGGCATCGAGGCACGTCTGTCGCCGCGTCAGATCGAGCCGATGCGCGCGTTCTGCGACTTCATGCAGCGCCTGACCGACCGCGCGGAGAAGGACGCGGCGGGCATGCTGCTCGACGAGCTGATGGAAGCGATCCACTACGAAGCTTACCTGTACGACGCGTTCGACGAACGCCAGGCGCAGGCGAAGTGGCAGAACGTGCTCGAGTTCGTCGAGTGGTTGAAGCGCAAGGGCACGAAGGAGGAGCCGGCGGCCGGCAGCGAGGCGACCGGCTACGACACCGCCGACGGCTTCGGCGACACCGGCAAGAACCTGCTCGGCTTGATCCAGACGGTTGCGCTGATGTCGATGCTCGAAGGCCGTGAGGAAGATCCGGATGCGGTGCGGCTGTCAACCGTGCATGCGTCGAAGGGACTGGAGTATCCGCACGTGTTTCTGGTCGGCGTCGAGGAAGGCATCATGCCGCATCGCGGCGGCGCGGACGACGAACCGATCGACGACGCGCGCATCGAGGAGGAGCGCCGGCTGATGTACGTCGCGATCACGCGCGCGCAGCGCAGCCTGCACCTGAACTGGTGCAAGAAGCGTAAGCGGGCGCGGGAGACGATCGTCTGCGAACCGTCGCGCTTCATCAACGAAATGCTGCTCGACGATGCGCCGCCGCCGACGCCGGAAGAAGCGCCGATGTCGCCGAAGGATCGGCTCGCGAGTCTGAAGGCGCTGTTGCAGAAGGCGTGAGCGGGCGGGGCTTCAAGTGCCGGCCTGGTGCGGTTGCTTGTCGTTGCGCATAAAAAAATCCCTGCATCGCGTTAGCGCATGCAGGGATTTTTCGTTTAGCGTCCGATGCCGCCCGTTTTACTTCACCGCGCTGACCATATAGTCGACCGCGGCCTTCACGTCCGCATCCGATGCGTTCGAGCCGCCCTTCGGCGGCATCGCGCCCTTGCCGTGCAGCGCGTAGTTGTAGACCGTGTCCATCGAGTCCTTCAGACGCGGCGCCCATGCTTCCTTGTCGCCGAACTTCGGCGCGTTCAGCACGCCGGCCGCGTGACAGGCCTGACATACCGACTGATACAGCGCCTTGCCGGCCTGCGAAGCGTCCGCGCTTTGCGCGCCGCCTGCTGCCGGGGCGGGAGTCTGCGGCACGCTGGCCATGGCGGCCATTGCCGCGGCGGCCTGGGCCGCGCCCGCGTCCGATGCGAGTGCCGTACCGGATGCCGCAGCGGCACCCGATGCCGCGGCCGCGCCCGCCGCCGGCTGCGCCGGCTCGGGGAAGCTCGCGCCCGAATTGTTCGCCATATAGACGACCGCGCGCGCGATCTCGAAGTCGCTGTAGTCGTCGGGGCTCGTGCCGCCGCGCGGCGGCATCGCGCCCTTGCCGGACAGCGCGGTGTGCCACAGCGTGTCGAAGCCTTGCGCGATGCGCGGCGCCCAGTCGGCGGTGTTGGTGAATTTCGGCGCGCCTGCCGCACCCGACGCGTGACAGGCCGAGCAGACCGCCTTGTAGACTTCCTCGCCACTCTTGTAGACGCGCGGCGCATTGGCGTCGCGGATTTCGACACGGGCGATTGGATGGATGCGGGAGTTGACTTCGGCTTCGGCGAGGGAGTCAGTGCCGGCGCCGGTGCGCGTCGAATTGTCGACGTAGACGGCGAGCAGAACGATGATGATGATGGGCACAGCAAAACCGGCGATGACCGCGGCGATGAGCTGTGCTGGGGTTTTGATCGGGGCTCCGTGTGGTGCTTCGCTCATGCTTGTCTCGTCTCCGTGGGTATGTGAGCGGTACAGCGCGCCGGCAACTTCTTGTTCTTTGTCAGCCACGGACGATTATAGACGCAAGGTTTCGGCGGCGGCGAGGGGGCCTGGAGGGTGTTCAGCAGGCGTTTACCCGCATCGGCATGGACGATGGCGGGACTCGGGGAAGAAGCTGGAGCGCGCGTCGGAGGCCGTCTGGTGGACGGTTCGGCCGAAACCGGGTATCCTTGCGGTCTCTCGCGTTGGCGTCGCGCCCGTTCTGGTTGCCGTGCTTTCGCGTAGATTCCCCGCAGTTTTGTGGTGAAGCGCCCGTAGCTCAATGGATAGAGTACTGCCCTCCGAAGGCAGGGGTTGCTGGTTCGATCCCAGCCGGGCGCGCCAGGATTAGAGATGGTGCTGGGTTCGCAGAACCCGAACAAAACAAGGCCCTTTGGCGAAAGCCCGGGGCCTTTTGTTTTTCTCGTGGCGTCAGAACCAACGTCTTGCGCGCCAACAGGCGTGCTTTCGGCATGAATTGCCGGGATCATCCCACCAGCAACGCTGACGCCAAGAAAACATTCTGCGCCAAACCGGAAGCCCACTTCAGCGCAAGCGCGGCGTTAATGTCACGCGCCGAACCACGCAGCGCAGGCCTGTCGTACGCGTTCCGCGACTGCGGGCCACGGTTCATCCAGCCCTCGCCTGAACAGCCGAACCGTATCGGGATACCACGGCGAGTCGTCGCGGCCGTGCATCCAGCGCCAGTCCACGTCCCGTTCCGGCAACAACACCCAGCATGGTTTACCGAGCGAGGCTGCCAGATGTGCTGTCGACGTGTCCACGCAGATCAGCAGGTCGAGTTGCGAGATGACCGCAGCCGTGTCGGTGAAGTCTTCGAGATCCGCGCCGAGAGGCAGTATCGGGAGGCTCGCCGGAAATGACAGCGCTTCGTCTTCCCCCGCGCCTTTTTGCAGACTCACGAACTTTACGCCCGGCAGGCTCCAGAGCGGCGCCAGTGCGTTGAGCAACGGTAGCGAACGGTGCACGTCGTTGTGGTGTTTCGGATTGCCCTTCCAGACGAGACCCACTCGGTGTCCCGCGCCCAGCGCGGCAAGGCGCGCGCGCCAGTGCGCGACGCGCGACGGTGCGAGTGTGAAGCGCAGAGGAGGAGGGATCGTGTCGAGCGTCGTGCCCAGATACAGCGGTGCGCTGAGCGCGCTGGTCCAGCAATCGAAATCGCCGGCACGCGCCGAGGCTTCGTCATGACTGAGCACGGCGTCGACTCCATCGACATCGACGAACAGGCGTTGTAGCTGTGCCATACAGGCAAACGCGACGTGCGCGGCGCCTTGAGCCTTCAAGAGGCGCAGATAGCGCCCGAATTGCAGCATGTCGCCGAGTCCATCTTCCTGCCAAACGAGGAGTGACTTGCCGGCGAGCGGCTCGCCTCGCCAGCGCGGGCACCGCAGCATCGACTGCGAGGCGTGATGCGCGAACCCAGGCATGTCGTAGCGGCATTCGTAGAGCAGAAAGCCTTCCTCGAAGCGGCCCATGCTGATGAGCAGCGTGGCGAGACGGAACTTCGCGTCGCCGTAGTCGGGGCGCAGCGCGAGCGCGTGGCGATAGGCGGCTTCTGCTTGCTCCAGGTCGCCGAGTTCTTTCACGATGCTGCCGATGTTGAAGTGCGTTTCGGCGATGTCGGCGCGCAATGTGAGTGCGTGGCGAAACGCCGCGAGGGCCTCGGGCAAGCGCGCTTGCGCCAGCAGCGTACAGCCCAGGTTATTGGCCGCTTCGACACGGTTCGGCGCGAGCCGAAGCGCCTCGCGATACGCGGATTCGGCATCGGCCAGTTTGTCCTGTGCGAGCAGCACGCAACCGAGGTTGTAGTGCGCCTCGGCGAAGGCGGGGCGCAACGCGAGCGTCTGCCGGTAGGCGTTTTCCGCCTCAGGTAGGCGCTTGAGTTCGGTGAGCACGCAGCCGAGATTGTTGAGTGCGTCCGCGTAGGCCGGACGGATCTGAAGCGCGAGGCGGCAGGCCAGCTCGGCTTCGCGGAGCCGGCCGCGCGCCCTGTAAAGGGCCCCCAGGTTGTTCAGTGCCTCAGGGTATTGCGGCTGCGCGAGCAGTGCCTGCCGATACGCTTCTTCAGCCTCTTCGATCCGGCCGCGTTCGCACAAAATATTGCCGAGGTTGTTGTTCGCCTTCGCAAATTGAGGATTCGCGGCGAGCGCGGTGCGATAGGCCGCCTCGGCTTCGTCGAGGCGGCGCTGTTCGTGAAGGACGATGCCGAGGTTGTAATTCGCATCGACGTGATCCGGGCGAAGCGCGAGCGCGACGTGGTATGCGGCCTCGGCCGCGTCGTGCCGTCCGAGACGGTGCAATACGATCCCGTGATTGCTGTGGACGTCGGGGTCATCGGGGCGTATCGCGGCGAGCCGCGCGTAATACGCTTCCGCTTCGGTAAGCTGGTTGAGGGTCGCGAGCATCGCTCCGAGGCCCAGATACGCGTCGGCGAAATCCGGCTGCGCTTGAATGCAGCGCAGCCATAGAGCTTGCGCCTGCGCGGGCTGGCCCGCTCCCGTCGCGCACATGGCCGCGAGGTTGAGTGCATCGGCGTGCTCCGCGTCCTCGGGAGTGGCCTCCGTGCCAACGAGAGGTGCAAGCAGCGCCAGTGCGTCGGCGAAGTGCCCGGTCGCGCTGAGGGCGGTGGCTTCGCTCAGAACGTGCTGGCGCGTGGGGGCAAGTGGGCTCGTAGCGGTCACGGTGGTCGTGCAGGGGTGGTGGATTGGCAGCTTAAGGCATGAGCTCGCGCGGTGGCGGCCGGAATTGAGCGGGGAGCGCGGTTCAATTCGAGCGATGACGCGCAGCACGGGCCTTATCTTTCGACGTCGTAAGGCCGGGGGACATCAGGCGCGATCGCTGGCGTGAAAAGGGCGGCAGGGGCGTATCAACAAGTGGCTAAAGTTTTCCCGGGTGGGGTCGTAATCACAAACAAGGCGGCCGACCAACGAACCGCTGCCGTTACTGGGCCGATGGCCCCATCAGGAGAATTTCAATGCTCGGAATCAACAGCAATATCAACTCGCTCGTCGCGCAACAGAACCTGAGCGGCTCGGGCAGCGCACTGTCGCAGGCGATCACGCGTCTGTCGTCGGGCAAGCGCATCAACAGCGCAGCAGACGACGCAGCAGGTCTTGCGATCTCGAACATCATGCAGACCCAGATCAACGGTCTGAATCAAGGCGTGTCGAACTCGAACGACGGCACGTCGCTGGTGCAAACCGCGTCGAGCGGCCTCGCTTCGCTGACGAGCAGCCTGCAGCGTATCCGCCAACTGGCCACGCAAGCAGCAAACGGTTCGATGACCGCTGACGACCGCGCAGCACTGCAGAAGGAAGTCACCCAGCAGGTTTCGGAAATCAACCGTATCGCGTCGCAAACGACGTACAACGGCATGAACGTGCTGAATGGCTCGCTCGGCACGGTGACGTTCCAGGTTGGCGCAAACGTCGGCCAGTCGATCAGCCTGAGCCTGACGCAAGACATGTCGGCTGCGAAGCTCGGCAATGGCGTGCCGCAAGCAGGCAACACGCTCGGGACGTTCACCAATCTGTCGCTGGACTCGACGGGTGCGCTCGCCTCGGACGCGGGTGGTGCGGCTGCCAATGGAGCGACCGCGATCACGAGCATCAACATGATCGCCGATGGCAGCGGCGGCTACACGCTGACTGATCAGAACAATCAGGCACTGACCGCAGCCGCGGCGACCAACCTTGGCTTCACCGTGGTCAATGGACAGGCCACCATCGCGGCTGCCGCAGGCGCAGCAACGACTCTCGCAGGTAAGATTGGTACCGCAATGACGGGTACGACGAACACGAACTACAGTTCGACGGCGACCACTGCTACCGGTACGGAGGTTGACGCCCTCGACAAGGTGGCGACGGTTGCTGACATCAACATCAGCACCGCGAGCGGCGCCAGCATGGCCATGGAGTCGGTCGACAATGCGCTGACGACGCTCAATAACCTGCAAGCAACGCTCGGTGCGGCACAAAACCGCTTCTCGGCAATCGGCACGACGCAGCAAGCTCAATCGACCGACCTGTCGACGGCACAATCGTCGATTCAGGATGCCAACTTCGCGCAAGAAACGGCAAACCTGAGCAAGGCGCAAGTGCTGCAGCAAGCTGGTATCTCGGTGCTCGCACAGGCGAACTCGCAGCCGCAGCAGATCCTGAAGCTCCTCCAGTAAGGCGCTTCCCGCTGCAGGCATCCGGCGCGCGGCTCAATGCGCGCCGGACGCAAACCCGTCGGGAGGCTCGCCTCCCGATTGTCTTTTCCAGCGTTAATCCGCTCGTTAAACCGCTTTAACCGGAATTGCCGACGCACGGAGCCTCCTCATGTCCACCGTAACCGGATCCACCAACAGCGCGATCGCAAGTGCAGTCGCTACCACGACCGCAAGCGCCAACGCCACGCTGCAGGCAGCCGCACAGTCGATCATTAGCGGCTCGACCAATTCGTCGATGGACACAAGTTCGCTCGTCACCGCGCTCGTCAACTCCAAGACCGCCGGCCAGGCCGCGACCATCGCTGCCGAGCAGACTGCCGACAACACGCTGATCTCGGCCTACGGCACACTCTCCGCAGCACTGTCCGCGTTGCAGGCCGCCGCCTTGCCGCTCAGCGACGGCGCGACGCTCAACTCGTTCTCGTCCACCTTGAGCGGCAGCGGCGTTACCGCCACGACCAGCCCCGGCGCGGTGGCGGGTTCGTACTCGCTCAATGTGGCGCAGGTCGCCACGTCGCAAGTGCTCACCTCGGCGGCCTACGGTTCGACCACGAACCTGGCTTCCGGCGCGGCCACGATGACCCTGACGGTCAACGGCAAGACCAGCACGATTTCCCTGAATAGCTCGAACAGCACGATGGCCGGCATTGCATCGGCAATCAATTCGGCCAACGACAATCCCGGCGTAGTCGCGACCGTGGTGACCGGCGCGGACGGCGCGCACCTCGTGCTGCAATCGACCTCGACCGGTGCGTCGAGCGGCATCAGCATCGCGATCAACGATTCGACCTCGACCGACGACCTGAACAAGCTCGCGGTGACGACCACCAATGGCAAGTCGATCTCCAGCGCGAGCGACCTCACCGGTACGGATAGCAGCGGCAAAACGGTCAATCCCAGCCAGTCGACCATTGCCGGCTCGGGATGGACCCAGACACAGGCCGCCCAGGATTCGTACTTCACGCTCGGTGGCGTCGGCGTGAGCAGTTCGACGAACTCGGTGACGACGGCCCTGTCCGGCGTGACGCTGAACCTCACCTCAGCGGCGGTCGGCACCACGCAGACGCTCACGATCGCGCAGGACACCAGCGCGGAGTCCTCGGCGATCAACAATTTCGTCAGCCTCTACAACACGCTCGTCACGACGATGGGATCGCTGACGGCGTACAACGCGAACGCGACGTCACAGGGCGTGCTGATCGGCGATTCTACGGTGAGCATGATCCAGAATCAGCTCGGCAAGATCGTGGGCAGCGGCGTGGGTAGCGGCACCTCGAAGACGACGCTCGCCGCGATCGGCATCACGCTCCAGGCGGACGGCACGCTCTCGGTCGACGACACGACGCTCAGCAATGCGCTGCAGAACAACCAGTCGGCCGTGGCATCGCTGTTCAACCCGACGAATGGCATCGCCGCGCAACTGGACGACAGCGTCACGACCTACACCTCGTCCGGCGGCCTGATCCAGAACCGCACGGATGCGATCAACAACGACCTGACGAGCCTCACGAATCAGAAGACGACGCTCACGACGTGGCAGGCCCAGCTCACTAGCATGTACACCGCGCAGTTCACCGCGCTCAACACGCTGATGGCAACGATGAACAACAACACGCAATACCTCACGCAACTGTTCGGTGGCACCAACAGCGCAGGCGCGCTCGCCACGAACAAGAACTGAGCGCGACGGGGAGCGAGTCATGCAGAACGTTGCCCCGATCGAGCGCATCTGGCAGATGACGAAAGAGCTCGAACTGGCGGTCGCTGTCGGCGAGTGGGAGCGGGCCGCGCAGCTCGCGGACGAGCGCTCGCCGCTCTTGACGGCGCTCGGCGCACCCCAGCCGCAGGAGGTCATGGCACGGCTCAAGGCGATCCACGAGATCGACAGCCGAATTGTCGAGGCCGCGCAGGCCGCGCAGCAGGCGCTGGGCGCCGAGTATCAGGCGAGCATGCAAGCGAGCCGCAACGCCGGGCAATATCTGAGCATGGCGCGGTACTGAAGCCGGAACAACGATTCATTGCGTCCTTCGCGGCGCAAGCGCGTACCTTGGCCCGCCTTGTGCGGGCTTTTCTTTTCCTTTCCGTTGTCCTGAGAGTTCATCGAAGGCAAATTGGCGGCCATTTTGACGCTAGCTCGGACGATCGGTGCGATTGCCCGCCCCCCATAATTCCAACGGTCCGAGTTCCCGACGCGTACGCGCGCCTTCGTCATGACCGCCTTCCTGCCTTCGGGCTGCACCGCCACGCCTGCCACCAAATCGCAGCAGAATCACGACATCGCGCTCGCCATGCAGAGCGCGATCGAACATCATCGCCAGCAGGAATATGACGAGGCGGCCGCGCGCTATGCCTGGGTCCTGAAGGTCCAAAGCGATCATACCGACGCGCACTACCACCTCGGCGTGCTACTCATGCAAACGGGGCGGCCCTCCGAAGCAGTGCCGCATTTCGAGGCGGCGCTCGGGCAGATGCCGAAAAATGGGCAGATCTGGGTCTACTACATCAACGCCCTCGTCGCCAGCGAGCAGACCGAGGCGGCGCTGATCGTGCTCGACCTCGCGCGGCAACAAGGCCTGCCCGAGGCTGCCGTCCAGGTGCTGCAGGCGCGCATCAATGGGGAAGAAGCGCCGCTCCCGGCCCCGCCAGAGCCCGATGCCGCGACCGCTCCCGCTCCCCAGACTGATGCGAGGGGGAGCGACACGCGCCCCCCTGCCGTGTCCGACATGGACGAGCGCGTGAAGCTCGATACGCGCCGGGCAAGCGTCAAGGAAATCCGCCAGTTCGAACAACTTTTCAACAGCGGAAAATACGCGGCGGCGCTCAAGGTCTCCCGCCGCTTGACGCAGCAATACCCGTCGCACGGCGAATGCTGGTACGAACTTGGGCGTGTCCTGCAACGCACGGGCCACTACAATGAATCCGTCGAGGCGGCCGAGCACGCCGCCCGGCTGCTGCCCAACTTCATCGCCGCCCAGACGATGCTGGCTAACGGGCTGATCACCACCCGGCAATATCAGCGAGCTGCAACGCATTGCCGCCAGGCGCTCGAAAAATATCCCGAAAGCGCCGTGCTACATCGCAATCTGGGTGCCGCGTTACAGGAGATGGGCCAGTACGCCGAGGGGATCGTCCATCTTCGCCGTGCCGTAGAACTGGCGCCGAACGATGCCATCGAGTACGACGCGCTTGCCCACTCGCTATTCGGGCATGGTCTGCACGACGAAGCCGAAACGGCCTACCGCCGTGCGCTCGAACTGGCACCGATGCAGGCGATAACGCACAGCAACTTGCTGTTCAACCTGATGCACAAGCCCGATCTCGATGCGCCCAGCGCATTCGCGGAGTTCCGCGAATTTGCAGCGCGCCACGAGGCGCCGCTGCGTGCGCGTTGGCCCCGGCACACCAATGACCGCGATCCGTCGCGGCGCCTGCGGGTTGGCTTTGTTTCCGGCGATCTGCTCGGTCACCCGGTTGCGTATTTTTTCCTGTCGGTGCTGGAGCATCTGGCGCTCGATTCGAGTCTGTCACTGCACATCTATTCGAACTACGCGGTGACCGACGGCTTCACCGAGCAGATTCGTGCACATGCGCAGACGTGGAGCGAAATCTTCGGCATGAGCGACGACGCAGTCGTGCAGAAGATCCGCGATGATCGCATCGATATTCTCGTCGATCTGTCTGGCCATACCGGCCGCAACCGGCTCGTAGCCTTCGCGCACAAGCCGGCGCCGGTTCAAGTGAGCTGGATCGGCAACCCGGCCACGACGGGCCTGGATGCCGTTGACTATTACCTGTCGGACCGTTTCGTCACGCCGCTCGAGCAATTCGAGCACCAGTTCTCGGAAAAGCTCGTGTTCCTGCCGGCGCTCGCGCCGTTCAAGCCGTACCCGCAAGCGCCGGACGTCAACGAGTTACCTGCGCTGAAAAACAGCTTCATCACGTTCGGCAGCTTCAGCCGCATCATCAAGATCGGGCCGGAAGTCGTGGCGCTCTGGGCACGCGTGATGCGGGAGGTGCCGGATTCGCGCATGGTCATTGGCGCGATTACGGCACGGGAGCAGATGGACAAGCTGAATGGGCTGTTTGAGAGCGAGGGGATTGACTTGAGCCGTATCAGCTTTCTACAGCGGGGGAATGTTCCGACCTACCTGCAGCAGCACAATCTGATTGACGTCTGTCTCGACACGTTGCCCTTCGGCAATTCGACCACGACCATGCAAGCGTTGTGGATGGGCGTGCCCACCATGACCCTGCCGGGCGTTTCGATGGCAAGCCGCGGCAGCACTGGGTGGCTCTCGCACCTCGGGCTCGATTCAGCCTTCGTTGCTCAGGACAAGGACGACTTTGTGCGCAAGTGCGCCGCGCTGGCCGCCGATCCCGAGGCGCTGGCGGTAGTGCGCCGCGAGCTGCGCGAGTACTGCAGACAGTCGGTCCTGATCGACGCCGGCGCGATCTCGAACGCTGCCTCGCGCGCATTTCGCATCATGTGGCAGCGGTGGTGCGACGGACTGGAGCCGGAGCATTTCGAGGTTCCGGCGCATGTCAGCAATACGCACACTGTCGGGGAAAGTCCAGCAGACCTGGCGCCCGAGCAGCGCGCCGCACTGGCCGGCGAGTTCGTCGATACGCTCACGCTCCTGCTCGACAAGCAGCAGTTTTCCGAGGCCGAAGCCGTCGCCCGCCAGTTCACCACGCTATTGCCAGAAATCGGCAAGGGATGGCACATGCTGGCGACGTCGCTGCAGCAGCAAGGCAAATCCGTCGAGGCACTGGAGCCTTTGCGCAAGGCCAACACCCTGCTGCCGAACGATCGGAACATCCGTCAGGAATTGAGTCGGATCTCACAATACGTGACCGACCTCGAGCGCATCGCGCCGGTCAACCAGTCTGGACCAGCGAGCGAGCTGGCAGCGCTCAGGGAGGGTAGCCGCCAATACCGCCATCCGGTCGGGGCCCTGATCGCCAATGTGCCGGTTCTGATCCCGACCTTCAACAACGTCACATATCTGCGCCGGATGGTGTCGCAGCTCCAGGGCAGAGGGTTGCGCAACCTCATCGTCGTGGACAACGCATCGAGCGCCCCCGGTATGCTCGACTACCTTGCCAGCATTCAGGATACGGTGAGCGTTGTCCAACTCGACCACAACGTCGGACCGCGCGCGATCACCCTTTCGGACGTCATCTATCACCGGCTGCCGGATATTTTTTGCATTACCGATCCCGATCTCGAACTGAACCCCGAGTTGCCCGATACTTTCCTGTTCGACCTGATAGACGCCACGGAAGCTTTGAAAATCGGCAAGGCCGGCTTTGCTCTCGACATCTCGCAACCCGCGCTGATGGACGAAAAAGCACTCTCCATCATGCAGTCGGACGGCGTGAAGAACTATGGGCTGATCGACTGGGAAGCGCGCTTCTGGCAACAGCGGGTCGCGACGACCGCCAACGGTGACCCGATTTTTCGCGCGCCGATCGACACGACCTTTGCGGTCTATAACAAGCGGTACTTCCGCCGGGAAACTCATCTCGCTGCGGTGCGTTTCGGTGGACGGTACACGTGCAAGCATCTGCCCTGGTACAAGGACAACGGACTGGATGCTGCGGAGGATCAGTTCTACCGCAAACACCAGGCATGGTCGACGTTCCTGAAGTGACCAGCAGGACTCGTTGGTCAACGAAAGCTCTGTTGCGGGTGGTCTCCCCACGTAGCGCGTGCCCGCGTCGCGGTTGTCGGCGACGCTGCCGCCGGTGGCGTTCGTGGATACCAGCGGTGTACTGAAAGGCTTGAGACGGGCGCGCAGCGTTTGCGCCATCCGTTGCGCCATGCATCAAATGCATTCGGGCGCAAGCCGTGCTGCGTTGCCGTCGTTCCCCGCTGCAACCTGGTGAAAGGCGGCGTATGCTCAACGGTCCCGGCGTCGCCCTGAGCAGTTCGCTCGCGCCATTCCGCCCACCCTACCCACCCTAATCCGGAGCCATCATGGAACTACGCAGGATCGGCACTTCCTCGTTGCAGGTCGCCCCGCTGATGTTCGGCGGCAACGTATTCGGCTGGACGGCCGATGAAGCCACCTCTTTCTCGATCCTCGATGCGTTCGTCGAAGCCGGACTCAATTTCATCGACACCGCCGATGTCTACTCGGCCTGGGTGCCCGGCAACCAGGGCGGTGAGTCGGAGACGATCCTCGGCAAGTGGTTCCGGCAGAGCGGCAAACGCGAGCGGATCGTGCTCGCGACCAAGGTGTCGAAGCATCCGCAGCGCAAGGGGCTGTCGGCGGCAAATATCCGGGCGGCGGTCGAAGAATCGCTCCGCCGCCTGCAAACCGATTACATCGACGTCTATTTCTCCCACGACGACGACTTCGCGACGCCCCTCGCTGAAACGCTCGGTGCGTATCAGAAGTTGATCGAGGCGGGCAAGGTGCGCGTGATCGGTGCGTCTAACTATAGTGGCGCGCGCGTCGAGGAAGCGCTTGCGGTGTCGCGCGAGAACGGGCTGCCCGAGTATCAGTTGCTGCAACCCGAGTACAACTTGTACGACCGCGCGCAATACGAGAGCGACAACGAACCGGTGGCGCTGGCGAACCATCTCGGCGTGGTGGTTTACTACAGCCTCGCGAGCGGGTTCCTGTCGGGCAAATACCGCAGCGAGGCCGATCTGGCCGGCAAGGTGCGTGGAAGCCGGGTCGAAAAATACCTGAACGGGCGCGGCTTGCGGATTCTCAGCGCGCTCGACCGCGTCGCGCAACGGCACGGCAGCACGCCGGCCGCGATCGCGCTTGCATGGCTGATCGCGCGGCCGAGCGTTACGGCCCCCATTGCGAGCGCGACTTCGGTCGAGCAGTTGAAGAGTCTGGTCGCAGCCGTCCACCTGTCCCTCACCGCCGACGATATTCGTGAACTGGACGAAGCAAGCGCCTGATAGGGCGACCGCTTCGATGGCCGATCCAGACGCCATCCGCGCCAGGGAAAAGCCTGGCGCAATCGGTAAACCCCTGGTAGGATGGAAAGTTTCCTGATATCATCGGGAGTGAATTGAGATCTTTGCCTGTTTCGTCAGTGTTCTTCATTGATGAAAGGTTGGCGAAACGGCAACAGACGCGGCTTTTGCATCACGTCTGTCCGCGTTCCGCGGTGAACTCCCCACCTCTCTTTTCCGGCCTCCGTGGCCGCTTTGCCTCTCGCTTCATTCGTGGTTTGGCCGGGGTTGTTTATGAGCCTCGCGTTTGCCTGTTACTGGCCATGAATCGGAGTGACCGGAGTGCCGGTGCGTAAGTGGTGACCCGAGCGGTTACTGCCAAGCAATTAAACCCGTATCTAGTGATTGAGTTAGGAATTACATGACGACGATTCTTCTGAAGGAAAACGAGCCGTTCGAAGTGGCAATTCGCCGCTTTCGTCGCGCAATCGAAAAGAACGGCCTGATCGCTGAACTGCGTGAGCGTCAGTCGTACGAAAAGCCGACCACGGCTCGCAAGCGCAAGAAGGCAGCAGCTGTTAAGCGCCTGCACAAGCGTCTGCGCAGCCAGATGCTGCCGAAAAAGCTGCACTAAGCACGCTTTTTACGTACGCCGAACGGCGGTGTGAGCTTCGAAAGAAGCCACACCGCCGTTTTGCTTTTGCGGCGTCGAACTTGCGCGCCACCGAGCAGCCGTTACGCCGCGTTCCTCAGCCGCTCGGCCGACAGTCCGAATTCGCGCGCGATCGAGCCCAGCCGGTCGTGCCACTCCCATGTGCCGAATACGTCGTGCACGTTTTGCAGGCAACTGAGCAGAGCGATGGTCATCGGGTCATACACGTTGATGCGGGCGCGCAGCAGCGCTTTTTTCAGCGCGGCCACGCCGACGTCCATGTAAGCGGGCACCTCCGTCGGTGGTTTGCCGATGAAGCGCACGGGCACGCCTTCCATCGCGGTCACATAGTCGCGCGGTTTGATCAGGTTACCGACCGGGCAGCCGCCACAATAGCCGCGGTAAGCGCCGCCGCCCCTCGGCAGCAACGCAGCGCGTTTCTGTTCGAACAGATGCGTGACAGACTGATCGTAAATATCCTGATGGGTCAGGAAGCTAAGAGTTTTCATGGTCGGTCTCCCGCGTCCGAGGCGGTAGTTATCTGTTGTTGAACGCGCATCGGTGAGCGCATGGCGACGAGTATCCACCGTGCGCCGTTCGGCGAAGGACCGACTACGAGCATGAAAGGGCGCCAATTCGCGAGTTTGCGCGTCAGACGGACGCCCCGCCCTCACCCCGCCTTACGACGACGCCGCTTATTGCCCAGCGACGCGCATCGCTCTCGGCACATGCAGGTCGTCTCATGATCGTTGACCATGCCAACCGCCTGCATGAATGCATAGCAGATCGTCGACCCGACGAATTTGCAGCCGTAACGCTTGAGCGCCTTGCTTAGCGCGTCGGAAACTTCTGTCGACGCAGGCGCATGCTTATACGAAGCCCATTCGTTCTGAATCGGCGTGTCGTCGACGAATGACCACACGAAGTTCGCGAGCGAGCCGTGTTCGGCCTGAATCTGCTGCACTGCGCGCGCGTTCTGGATCGCCGCCTCGATTTTGCCGCGATGCCGCACGATGCTCTCATCGGCGACGAGCGCATCCACCTGCTTCGGCGTAAAGGCTGCGACCTTGCCGATGTCGAAGTCGGCGAAAGCACGGCGGTAGCCGGCGCGCTTGTTGAGTATCGTCGACCACGACAAACCGGCCTGCGCGCCTTCGAGCACTAGCATCTCGAACAGGTGCTGGTCGTCCCGCGAGGGTACACCCCACTCGGTGTCGTGGTACTGTGCGAGCGCTTCGCTCGATACCCAGTTGCATCGTTGTGTCACTGTCGCGCTCCCGCGTGGTCGTATCGATCGCCAGCATAGCGGAAGCGGTGTACGCCGCAAGCTGGCCAATCGGCTAATTGCGCGATTCAAACTGACCTGCCACCCTAAGCGTTATTCACCCACGGAACTGATTCGATTCGATGAACCACGACTTCTTTCTGATCGGCGTCGACGGCGGCGGCACCGGCACGCGCGTCGTGCTCGGCGATGCGCAGGGCCGCGAACTGGCGCAGGCGGCAAGCGACCCATCGGGCCTCGGGCTCGGCATCCCGCGCGCATGGCAGTCCATTCAGGCCGCCTGCGGCGAAGCGTTCGAGCGAGCCGGAGTCGCGCTGGACTGGTCGCGCTGCGTGCTCGGTTGCGGACTTGCGGGCGTCAACAATCGCGACTGGCTCGCCGAGTTTCACGAGCAGGCGCCGCGGCTGGCCGGACTGGCCGTCGAATCCGACGCCTACACGACCTTGCTCGGCGCGCACGAAGGCGCGCCCGGCGTGATCGTCGCACTCGGCACCGGCAGCGTCGCGGCCTCGCTTGCGAGCGACGGCGAGTTCCGCATGGCCAGCGGCTACGGCTTTCCGTCAGGCGACGAGGCGAGCGGCGCGTGGCTCGGCCTCCGGCTGATCGTGCACGCGCAACAGGCGCTAGACGGCCGGGCGCCCGTCGACGATCTCGCGCATGCGTTGCTCGCGCATACGGGCACTCAGGATCGCGACAGCCTGGTCGTATGGCTGTGCGCGGCGAATCAGACTGCCTACGCGCGGCTCGCACCGATCGCGATCGAACACCGCGCACATCCGTTCGCGGCACGCTTGCTCGGCGAGGCCGGCGTCGAAGTCGGCAAGATGATCGCCGCGCTGGACGCGACGGGCGTGCTGCCGGTCGCACTATGCGGAGGCCTCGGCGCGCCGCTGCGCGAGTACGTGCCCCAGGCGTATCAGGCGCGCCTGCGCGAGCCGCGGGCGGATTCGGCGCATGGCGGCTTGCAGCTGGCGCGGCGCGAGGCGCAGCGGCTGGCCGGACGACACCTGTAAAATATCCGCTTTGACGCTGCCTCGACGGCTCGCCCGCCGGACTCACCATGTATAAAGTCATCGCCACGGATCTCGACGGCACACTGCTCAACGCCGATCACCAGGTAGACCCGTTCACGGTCGCCACGGTGCGCAAGCTCGAAAGCGACGGGCTGCAGTTCGTGATCGCCACGGGGCGGCATTACTGCGACGTCGCGGGCATCCGCGATCTGCTCGGCATCAATCCGTACCTGATCACGTCGAACGGCGCGCGGGTTCACGCGCCTGACAACACGGTGATCCACGCCGACGATCTGCAGCCCGCGATCGTCCAGCGTCTCGTGCAGCCAGAAATTGTCGGCGCGCATGGTCGCGTGATCGTCAGTCTGTTTGCAGACGAGGCGTGGCTGATCGATCGTGACGCGCCCCATCTGCTGGAATTTCACCAGGACTCTGGCTTCACGTACGAAGTGACCGACCTGCCGAAGCACGATGGCGTCGACATTGCCAAGGCGCTGTATATCGGCGATCCCGCTGATCTCGCGCAGGTTGCCGCCAATCTGGAACGCGAATTCGGCGAGCGGCTATACGTGACGTATTCGTTGCCGGATTGTCTCGAAGTGATGACCGCGAATGTGTCGAAGGGGCGCGCGCTGCAGATCGTGCTCGAGCGACTCGCTATCGACGCGTCGCAGTGCGTCGCGTTCGGCGACAACATGAACGATATCGATCTGCTCGAGACGGCCGGCCATCCATTCATGATGAACAATGCCAATCCCGATCTGATCATGCGTCTGCCGCATGTGCCGCGCATTGGCAACAATTTCGAGGCCGGCGTTGCGCATCATCTGCGCAAACTGTTTGCTCTCAACGACGAACTGGCGTCCTGAACCGCAATCACTCAAATTGAAGGCGGCCCGCATCCACACTCGCGTGGATGCGGGCCGCAGAAGTTGCTCGCGGAGCGTGATGCACTCCGCTTACGCCCGTCAATCCCGCCAGCCGCGGTGCTCACCGCGATAGTCATGGCCCCAGCGACGATCGTCGTGACCCCAGCCGCGGTCATCGCGGTGATAGTCGCGGTAGTAGTCGCCGCGCGGATAGCGATGATCCCAGCCGCCGTAATACACCGGCTCCGGCGCGGCGTAGACGCGCGCGGGCGCGGCATAAACCGGAGCGCCGAGCGATAGGCCGACGCTCAGATCCGTATGCGCCTGCGCGACACCGCATGCGCCCGCCGCGAGTCCGGCAGCAACCAGCAAGTGAGTGACGATGCGTTTCATGTTGGTCTCTCCTGTGAGGCGACGTAGGTTTGTCGCACAGGACCAATGTACGCACTCGAGCCGGGGCGGACTGCGACCAGATGTTACGGACTGCAAGCATCGTCGAAGTCAGCGAAGGCAGGCATAAAGATCGCGCGGACGTTGCGCGCAGACACCTCACTTCGTTGGCAGCCGCGCCCCACGGGGCTTTGCGGCCGGCCAATTCAAGCAGGCAGGCGGCTCGTCGCCCACGCTTGTCGCTTGATGCACCAGCACACGTAATCGCGGCTTACATCTGTTTTACCCTATTAATCCGCCGCAGGCGCCGAAGCGTTCGAACTGGCGGAAGAGGCCGTCCCTGCCGAAGACGCCGGCTCTGCGGGCAACGCCGCACAAGGGCAATCGGTCGCCCGCCCATCGAGCCCTTCGCGATCGTGCCTGAAGCTCGCGCGCGGCGTGCCGTTCTGCCAGTCGAGTCGGACGATGTAAATGCTGTCGAAGTCGTCGCTTTGCCATTTCGGCACGTCGGCCGCGCGACCGCCATGCGCGTTCAACATCTGCCGCAACAGCTTCTCGATCAGCTTGTGCTCCCACGCAATCAGGATCAGCTTGCCGCGATTGGCCGGGTCGACGAGCGCGGTGCCGAGCTGGTCGATCTGCCCAAAGCCGTACGGCGTTTGCACCGGCATCTGGAATTGAATCGCGGTCGGCTCGATCGTCGCGAGCGGGCGCACGTAATAGTACGGATGACCGCCGTCGTCTTTTTGCTGGCCAGGGTCGGGCGCGTAGATCGCATCGGGTTTGCCGAATTTGGCGGCGATCACGGCTGGCAACGCGAGCGCACGGTTGAGCCCCTGGCAGTCTAGCTGGCCATAGCCTTGCGCGGGTTTCTCGCCATGGCGAACGAATACGAGGGTTTCGATATTGCCGCCCGCCGCAGCCGTGGCGGGAGCGGCCGCTGCGACGACAGTCGCCGTGCTCGTCGCCGCGTACGCGGCCGGCGACGTCAACGTGCTCACGCACAAGCCGCCGAGCGAGAGGGCGACGCCTTGCAGGAATCCGCGGAAACGGTTCATCGAAAGCACCTGTGCGAGGCTGGGAAGTCGCCCGATTCTAGCAGCGGTGCTCTCCGGCACGCGGTCGCCGCGGAATTCATATCGCATTGGCGCTCGCAATGAATAACGGGCGCCGGGGCGCCCATTCATGCGAACTACGCGACGATCACGCGACCGACGCGCCGAACCGGCCGTCAGTCGAGCGCCAGCTTGCGCGCATCGTTGCAGCGATCCTCGGCGATCAGCGGATAGACGACTCCCGCGATCACCGCTCCGATGATCGGCGCAGCCCAGAACAGCCACAGCTGATCGATCGCCGCGCCGCCGACGAATAGCGCCGGGCCCGTCGAACGCGCCGGATTGACCGACGTGTTGGTGACCGGAATCGAGATCAGGTGGATCAGCGTCAGGCACAGGCCGATCGCGATGGGCGCGAAGCCGGCCGGCGCGCGGCGATCGGTCGCGCCGAGGATCACGAACAGGAAGAAGCCCGTCATCACCACTTCGCAAACGAAGGCGGCGGCGAGCGCGTAGTGCCCCGGCGATTGCTCGCCGTAACCGTTCGTCGCGAAGCCGCTCGCGACCAGGTCGAAGCCCGGCTTGCCCGACGCGATCAGCGACAGCACGAATGCACCCAACACCGCGCCGACTACCTGCGCGGCGATATAGGGCAGCAGATCGCGCACCGGAAACCGGCCGGCGACGGTCAGGCCGACGCTCACCGCCGGATTCAGGTGACAGCCCGAAATGTGGCCGATCGCAAAAGCCATCGTCAGCACGGTCAGGCCGAAGGCCAGCGACACGCCGACGAAACCGATGCCCAGACCATGAACCGGCCCGGCGAAGTTAGCGGCGAGGACCGCGCTGCCGCAGCCTCCGAGCACGAGCCAGAAGGTGCCGAACAGTTCGGCAACGAGGCGCTTTGACAACTGCATGTTTGGTGATCCTAAAAAGAATTGGCACTTCAGAAGCACGCATCGAAAAGGGCGAGTACGTACGTTGAGCGCGCAATTCTAGGTAGGCAGCGCCAAATCAGGTGTCAAGGATTGTCAATCTGGACAGAATTTATAAACTATTACGAGATAAAGCGCGTGTTTTACAATTCACACGCTTTAATAATTATCAGAGGAAAATTCGCTAAACCGGTATTAGTGGCCATTGCGAATTTCTATAATTGCAGCTAGTCTGCGGTCGAATGAGTTCTAGAAAGGGAGAACCGAATGTCTCAATACGCAGACCTCAAGGCGCAGATAGCCAAATTGCAGGCACAGGCAGAAGAAGCGCGACGCACGGAAATCGACAATGTCGTTGCCGACATCCGCCAAAAGATCGCCGAATACGGTCTGACCGCGCAGGATCTCGGTTTCGCGGTCGCCGCCAAGCGCGGCCGCCCGCCCAAGAAGACGCCGCTGCCGGCGAAATATCAGGACCCGAAGTCGGGCAATACGTGGAGCGGGCGCGGCAAGCCGCCCAAATGGATCGTCGGCAAGAATCGCGAGCGCTTTCTGATTGGCTCGGCCTGATGTCCGCCCGAGGTGACGCGGTGCAAGCGGTCTGAAGGGTTTTTTGCCGTTTCGGCTTAATCGCTCCGCGCTAATCCGCGGTGGAAGCGCCACCATCGCAGTATTAAAAAAGCCACCCATACAGGGCGGCATTTTTCGCGTCCGGCGGCGAGAATGACTTCGTTTTCCGGTCCCGCAAACGATACCGGTGCCGGATTCGTCCGCTATTGGGCGTTATCAGCGAAGGTTCACAGCGCTGCTTCAAAGCGGACCGAAAACGGCCGGCCGTAAAAGCGCCGGCCGTTTTCAAGCGCGCTTAGCCGACCGCGACTTGGCGCAATACCGGGCGCCGCGACGTTTCAATCAAGGCCGAATAGCCGTCGACATAGTTCTGCGCCATCGTTTTCGAACTGAAGCGGCGTTCGAACTGGGCGCGGATTTCTGTGCGCGACAGCTCGTCCAGACGCTGCAGAGCCGCTACCGCGCCTTGCACGTCCTCGACGATATAGCCGGTCACGCCGTGGTCGATCACTTCGGGCACCGAGCCGCGGTTGAATGCGATAACCGGCGTGCCGCAGGCCATCGACTCGATCATCACGAGGCCGAACGGCTCCGACCAGTCGATCGGGAACAGCAGCGCCTTCGCGCCCGACAGAAACTCGGGTTTCTGCGCCTCGTTGATTTCGCCGACGAACTCGACATGCGCCATCGACAGCAGCGGCTCGATCTCGCGCTTGAAGTACTCCATGTCGACCTTGTCCACCTTGGCGGCGATCTTCAGCGGCAGACCGCTTTGCGCGGCGATCTTGATGGCTGTATCGACGCGTTTTTCCGGGCAGATGCGGCCGAGGAACGCGAGGTATTCGGGCTTTTTGTGCGGCTGCGGCGTCAGCAACTGGTCCGGCAGACCGTGATAGACCGTGCTGAGCCAGTTGGCCTGCTGCAGCGGCAGACGCTGCGAATCCGAAATCGACACGACCGGCACATGCGAGAACGCGTCGAACACCGGCTGCAATTCTGGCAGGTCCAGGCGCCCGTGCAGCGTGGTCACGAACGGAGTGTCCATCGTCGTGAAGAGCGGGAACGGCATGTAGTCGAGATGGAAGTGGAGCACGTCGAACTCGTGCGCGACCTTGCGGACCTTTTCCATCATCAGCACGTGCGGCGCCAATGCATCGCGAATCGTCGGATCGAGGCGCAGCGCGCGCGGCCAGCACGCCTCGAGATTGGCGGACGTGACCGAGTCGCCGCTCGCGAACAGCGTGACGTCATGGCCCAAGTCGACGAGCGCCTCGGTCAGATACGACACGACACGTTCGGTGCCGCCATAGAGTTTCGGTGGGACAGCTTCGTAGAGCGGCGCGATTTGTGCGATTCGCATGCGTTTTCTCCTGTATCGATCGGAGTTAGCGCGAGGGGCGCTGACCCGAATCACATGCAGATTTTTGACACTCACCGGGGCTTCGCACGACGGCGGGATCGCTCGAGGTACGTAGGCCTAACGGGCGGTTGGGCGCGGTTTCTCCCCGCCCGAAGGGTGGTCCGAAATAGGTATCGGGTAATCCCTTAGCCTCCATTATCGGGATCGACCGCGGTAATTCGAGTCATTTTTCAAACGCTTAATGTTGTTACAGCGCGAAACATGGACCGTTACAGCTTAGGCTCACGGTCTCATCGCAACCGCTCCCCATAATGGGCAAACGCAAGTGCGCCGGCTCAATCGAACGGGCAACAGGCGAAATGGACCGTAGCAAGCGGCGGACCCGGGGGTCGGATGAAGGGGAAAAGCGGCTGACCGAGCCTGATGGCAGGCGGGTGAAAACGTCTTATAATTCTTTCTCACCGTTTTACGGTGCGGCGGTGAAGTTCTGAAAACTCACCAACCGGTACACGCCGCAACCGTCAAAAATTCCCAGCCCGCATCATCAGCCCCGCCCAGCGCCTCAATTCGTCCCAATCTGGGCTTCGACGCGTCCTGCGTTGTAGGAATAATTCCTACACAAATGACGGATTAATCCGTCATCCAGGTGGGGTGTCTCTCCGATTTTCGGGTGTGCCCCCTTTCGAGACAATGCTTGCAAGACCAAAGACGAGGCGAATCGCGCGGGTTCAGCGCGCGCGTTCGAGCAAACGTTTCCGCAAAAAAAATCGGCCTGACCAGCCGGGCATACGAACGGGGGAATCATGAGCACGACGAGCCACATGCTCAGTGAGATCAGGGAAGTCAATCTGTCCTATCTGCTGCTCGCACAGCGTCTGCTGCGCGAAGACAAGCCGATGGGCATGTTCCGCATGGGTATTTCGGACCAGCTGGCCGACGTGCTCGCCAATCTGTCGTTGGCGCAGACCGTCAAGCTCGCGGCGTCCAACCAGATGCTATGCCGCTTCCGCTTCGACGATCACGCGGTGCTGTCCGCCCTCGCGGACAAGGACAAGTCGAGCGCGATCGCGCAGGCTCATTCGGCGATCCTGATGGCGAGCCAGCCGGTCGAGCAGCTCGGCTGATGGCCAGCAAGAGCGTCGTACTCGAAGCCCGGGAAATCACCCTCGCGATCGAGCTGATCGAACTGGGCGCGCGTCTGCAATTGCTGGAGGCGGAAACCAGCCTGTCGCGCGACCGGCTCATCAAGCTGTACAAGGAACTGAAAGGGGTGTCGCCGCCCAAGGGCATGCTGCCGTTTTCGACCGACTGGTTCATGACCTGGCAGCCGAACTTTCATTCATCGCTGTTCTACAACATCTACCGTTTCATGGCCGGCTACGGCGGCTGCCGCGCGATCGAATCGATCGTGAAGAGCTACCGGCTATATCTGGAACACGTGCAGTTGCACGACGACGAGCCGGTGCTCAGTCTCACGCGCGCTTGGACGCTGGTGCGCTTCTTCGACTCGGGCATGCTGCAGCTGAGCGCCTGTCGCCGCTGCGGCGGCCATTTCGTCGCGCACGCGCACGATCCGCAGCACGCGTTCGTTTGCGGGCTGTGCCAGCCGCCGTCGCGCGCGGGCAAGACGAAAAAGGCAGCACAAACGCGGGCCGAGCGGCAAACCGCCGTCGCCGGAATCCCGGCCGAGGTGCCGCAAGTGGCCGACACGCGGGCTCACGAGGTCCGCTGCACCGCTCCCACGCTCGACATCCTCGTCACCGCCGAAGTTTGAGCGGCACACGTTGAGGCAGCGCAAGCCTCTGGTTTACACCGGACGCGAGCGCCGTCTTTTTCCCCAAAGTTTTCCGCCTCGGTGCCGTAAACCTGACTAACGACGGTGACCGTCGCATTTTTGTGAGGGCTCGGCAGTGCTGATATTCGTGGGAACACTCGTGACGCTGTTGTCCGTCTTCGGCGGTTACGCGCTGGAAGGGGGCCATCTCGGCGCGCTGCTGCAACCCGTTGAGGTGCTGATGATCGCCGGCGCCGGACTTGGCGCGTTCATTCTCGGTAACGGGATGAAGACGATCCGGGCGACACTGCGCGTCATTCCGACCCTGTTCAAGGGCGCGAAGTACAACAAGGACGTCTACATGGAGCTGATGGGGCTCCTGTACGTGCTGCTCGCGAAAGCGCGCAAGGAAGGCACGCTGACGCTCGAGGCCGACATCGACGATCCGTCGAAGAGCCCGATCTTCACGCAGTACCCGAAGATCCTCGCCGACAAGCACATCATCGAGTTCCTGACCGACTACCTGCGGCTGATGGTCGGCGGCAACATGAATGCGTTCGAGATCGAAAGCCTGATGGACGAGGAGATCGAGACGCACCACCAGGAAGGCGAGGCGCCCGCCCAGGCGCTGAGCAAGGTTGGCGACGCGATGCCGGCGTTCGGTATCGTCGCCGCGGTGATGGGCGTCGTGCACACGATGGCCTCGGCCGACAGGCCGCCCGCGGTGCTCGGCGAGATGATCGCGCAGGCGCTGGTCGGCACCTTCCTCGGCATTCTGCTTTCGTACGGGCTGATCGGACCGCTCGCGAGCGTCGCCGAACAGCGCGTGACCGAGTCCACCAAGATGTTCCAGTGCATCAAGGTGACGATCCTCGCGAGCCTGAACGGCTATGCGCCGGCGATCGCGGTCGAGTTCGGCCGCAAGGTGCTGTTCTCGACCGAGCGCCCGTCGTTCGCCGAGCTCGAAGAGCACGTGCGCCGCGTCAAGGCGAAATAAGGCGGCGACGGGAACCGAATCGATGAGCAGCAAGGACAAAGACCGCGCAATCGTTGTCAAGCGCTCGGCGCCGAAGAAGCATGGTCATCACGGTGGCGCATGGAAGCTCGCCTACGCGGACTTCATGACCGCCATGATGGCGTTCTTCCTGCTGATGTGGCTGCTGAGCTCGGCCTCCACCGTGCAGTTGAAGGGCATCGCCGAGTACTTCAACCAACCGCTGAAGATCACGCTGTGGGGCGGCGACCGCAGCGCCGAAGACTCGAGCATCCTGAAGGGCGGCGGGCGCGACATCTCGACCGACGCGCAGGGCGTGACCCGCTCGACCGACGGCAGCAGCAACCGCGCCGAGCGCACCGCGTCGCGCAACAACGAGGAAGCGGTGAAGCAGTTGCAGGGCGAGCTCGAACGCCGCGAGCAGGTGCGCCTGCACGATCTGCAGGTCAAGCTGATGGCCGCGATCGAGGCGAACCCGGTGCTGCGCCAGTTCAAGCAGCAGATCCGTATCGACTCGACCCTGACCGGCCTGCGCATCGAGATCGTCGACTCGCAGAAGCGGCCGATGTTCGCGACGGCGCGCGACGTCGTCGAACCGTACATGCGCGACATTCTGCGCGAGATCGGCCACACGCTGAACGACGTGCCGAACCGCATCATCGTCCAGGGCCACACCGACGCCGTGCCGTACGCGGGCGGCGAGAAGGGCTATAGCAACTGGGAGCTGTCCGCCGACCGCGCGAACGCGTCGCGGCGCGAGCTGGTCGCGGGTGGCATGGACGAAGCGAAGGTGATGCGCGTGCTCGGTCTCGCGTCGACGCAGAATCTGAACAAGGCGGACCCGCTCGATCCGGAGAACCGTCGCATCAGCATCATCGTGTTGAACAAGAAGTCCGAGGCGGCGCTCGATCACGACGATTCGACGACCACCACGCTGTCGGACGACGCAGCCGGCTCGAAGCCGCTGCTGCAAAAACTTGCGCAGCCGGTGACGGTTGCACCGAAGTTGCCGGCGGCGGCGCCGCCGGCAAAGTAACAGACCGCGGCCGCCGGGCCGGGGCCCGCGCCCGAGCGGCGCACCCCGGCAGGCGGCCCAGTGTTTAGCGCAGCGAGGTTTTCATGATCAGGCACATCCTGGCAGTCGACGATTCGGCATCGATGCGGCAGATCCTCGCCGCGACGCTGACGGGCGCCGGCTATGAGGTCACGCTCGCGGCGGACGGTAACGAAGGGCTCGAAAACGCGCTCGCGATGGCGTTCGATCTCGTGTTGACCGACCAGCACATGCCCGGCAAGACCGGTCTCGATCTGATCACCGCGTTGCGCGGAAATCCGGCCTATCAGGCGACGCCCATCCTCGTCCTCACGACGGAATCGGGCGAACCCTTCAAAGAGGCGGCGCGCGCAGCGGGCGCGACCGGCTGGATCGAAAAGCCGCTCGACCCGGACATGCTGACCGAGCTGGTGGCGGCGCTGGCCGAACCGGAGCCGGATTGATCCGCGCAATCAATACCTTTAGACCCAGTACAGATAGCTCTCGACGCGCCTCTCCGGCAACTCACGCCAGACAGGCACTCTCGCGGTGAACCAGGCATGACACTCGACATCACACAGTTCTATCAGACGTTCTTCGACGAAGCGGACGAACTGCTCGCGCAGATGGAGCAATTGCTGCTCAATCTCGACGTGGCCCGCCCGGACCCCGAAGACCTCGCGGCGATCTTTCGCGCCGCGCATTCGATCAAGGGCGGCGCGGCGACGTTCGGCTTCACCGCGCTCACCGAGACCACGCACATTCTCGAGTCGCTGCTCGATCGCGCGCGCAACAACGAGCTGGTGCTGCGCAAGGACATGATCGACACGTTCCTCGAGACCAAGGACGTGCTGTCCGGCCAGCTCGCCGACTACCGCGCGAGCGCCGAGCCCGACGCCGAGGTGGCGCGTGCGATCTGCGCGAAGCTCGAGCAGCTGCACGCGGAAAGCCGCATGGGCGGAGCGCCGGCAGCGGCAGCCGTCCAGACCGCGCCGGCCGCGGCGCAGCCGCCGGCAACGCAAACAACAACAGCAACAACCGCGGTACAGCAGCAAGGCGGCACCCCGCCCGAGCACGTCGTCGAACAGGCGGTGCAAATGGCGGGCGAATGGATGGACGGCGAACCGGCACAGACCGGGCAGGCCGCGGGCACGGACGACAGCGCCGGCCCACATCTGAAAATTACGCTACGGGGCGTGGGAGAGAAAGACCAGGAACTGCTCGCCGAAGAGCTGGGCAACCTGGGCAATATCGTCGGGCAGGTCAAGAGCGGCGGCGATCTGATGCTGTGGCTCTCGAGCGACGTACCCTCCGACGACATCATCGCCGTGTGCTGCTTCGTGATCGACGAAAGTCAGATCACGATCGGCCGTGGCACCGCGCCGGCGGACGACGCGCAGCAGGGCGAACCTGGAACGCCCGCCGCTGCCGCCGTTCCGACGCCGGCGCAAAGCGCGCCTGTCGCCCCCGCCGCTCCCGCGGCGCAAGCGCAGGCGCAGCCGGTGGTTCATGCGGAGCAGGCGGCATCGTCGGCTCCGGCGGCTCACGCCGCTGCGCCGGCAAGCGCGGCCAGTCACACCGACAGCATCGAGCCGCCGCCAGCGCCGCCCGCGGCGGCTCCGGCGGCAGCCAAACCGGCTTCGGCCGGGTCCGCCGAACACGACCGCAAGGCGACCCGCCCGGCCGCCGCGGCGGCGGCCGGCGAAGGCAGCTCGATTCGCGTCGGCGTCGAGAAGGTCGATCAGCTGATCAACCTGGTCGGCGAGCTGGTGATCACGCAGGCGATGCTCGCGGAGACCACCAGCACGTTCGATCCGGCGCTGCACGACCGGCTCTTCAACGGCATGGCGCAGCTCGAGCGCAACGCGCGCGATCTGCAGGAAGCGGTGATGTCGATCCGCATGATGCCGATGGATTACGTGTTCAGCCGCTTCCCGCGTCTGGTGCGCGATCTCGCGGCGAAACTCGGCAAGGAGGTCGAACTCGTCACCTTCGGTCAGGCGACCGAACTCGACAAGAGCCTCATCGAACGGATCATCGATCCGTTGACGCACCTCGTGCGCAACAGCCTCGACCACGGCATCGAAACCGTCGAGGCACGGCGCGCGGCGGGCAAGGATTCGACCGGTCAGCTGGTGCTGTCGGCCGCGCACCACGGCGGCAACATCGTCATCGAGGTCAGCGACGACGGCGCGGGCCTGCGTCGCGACAAGATTCTCGCGAAGGCGGCCAAGCAGGGCATGCAGGTCAGCGAAACGATGACCGACGAGGAAGTCTGGAACCTGATCTTCCTGCCGGGCTTCTCGACCGCCGAGCAGGTCACCGACGTGTCCGGCCGCGGCGTCGGCATGGACGTGGTGAAGCGCAACATCCAGTCGATGGGCGGTCACGTCGAAATCACGTCGCACGCGGGCAAGGGCAGCACCACGCGGATCGTGTTGCCGCTCACGCTGGCGATTCTCGACGGCATGTCGGTGAAGGTCGGCAACGAGATCTTCATCCTGCCGCTGAACTTCGTGATGGAGTCGCTGCAGCCGCAAGCCGAAGACATCTACACGGTCGCCAACGGCGAGCGCGTGGTGCGCGTGCGCGGCGAATACCTGCCGCTCGTCGCGTTGCATGAAGTGTTCAACGTGTCGGAGGCGAAGCAGGAGCCGACCCAGGGCATCGTCACGATCATGCAGACCGAGGGACGGCGCTTCGCGATGCTGATCGACGAACTCGTCGGCCAGCAGCAGGTGGTCGTGAAGAATCTGGAAACGAATTACCGCAAGGTGCACGGCATTTCCGCGGCGACCATTCTGGGCGACGGCAGCGTCGCGCTGATCGTGGACGTCGCGGCGCTGAACCGCGAATCGCGTCATGCGCATGGGCATGCGCAGGCGATGAGCCTCGCGTGACGCATGCAGCAAACGCCTCAATGACAGACATCGCAACACAACTTCAACTCAATTTATCCCAACCGTTTGGGGGCTAACGTGGCAGAAGTCCAATCCATCAATTCGAGCGTCGCAAATGCGAGCGGTACGAATGGCCGCCGCGACGCGCAGGCGGACGCCGGCGGTCAGGAATTCCTCGTCTTCACGCTCGGCGCGGAAGAGTACGGCATCGACATCCTGAAGGTGCAGGAAATCCGCGGCTACGACAACGTGACGCGCATCGCCAATGCGCCCGAGTTCATCAAGGGCGTGATCAACCTGCGCGGCATCATCGTGCCGATCGTCGACATGCGGATCAAATTCCATCTGGGCCGCGTCGAGTACGACCATCAGACCGTCGTGATCATCCTGAACGTCGCGCATCGCGTGGTCGGGATGGTCGTGGACGGCGTCTCGGATGTGCTGACGCTGGCGGTCGACCAGATCATGCCGGCGCCGGAATTCGGCGCGACGCTGACGACCGAATACCTGACCGGCCTCGGCACGGTCGACGGCCGCATGCTGATCCTGATGGACATCGAGAAGCTGATGACCAGCTCCGAGATGGCGCTGACCGAGACGCTCGGCATCTGACGGCAGGCAGTAACGGAACCCGGCACAAGGAGCATCAACATGCTGAGCAGGTGGTCGATCCGCACATCGCTGACGATGGTGGGGATTCTTCTGGTGACGCTGACCGTGGCGGTCGGCGCGCTCGGGCTGACCGCGCTGAATCGCGCGAGCGGCTCGCTCGATCGCATCGCGCGCGGCGAACTGGTCGCGATTCATGCGCTCGACGACGCGTCAGCGTATCTGCTGCGCTCGCGCATCGCGATCGAACGCTTCAACACACTGACGGCGGCCGGCAACGCGGACGAGGCGAAGAAGGCACTCGATCGTGCGCAGGAGCTGCTCGGCAAGAGCAATCAGAGCTGGCAGGCGTATCTCGACGCACCGAAGCACGGCGTCGAGCAGCCCTTGCTCGACGATGTGCTCGCGAGGCATACGACGGTGATGCACGACGGCGTCGACGTCGAATTCGCCGCATTGAACGCGAACAATCTCGACGCATATCACGCGGTCGCGGACACCAGGATCAGCCCGATGTTCATCGCCTACGACGCGGCGGCGGCCGCGGTGATCCAGGCGCTGCAGCAGAGCGTGGCCGATCAGGAGGCGAGCGCGCAGTCGAATACATCGCTGATGATCACGCTGATCAGCGTGATCACGGCGTTCGCGCTGCTGGTGGTGGTCGGCATCAGCTTCGCGCTGCGCGGGCTCATCGTGCAGCCGCTGAAAGACGCGACCGCATGCTTCGAGCGGATCGCCGCGGGCGACCTGTCCACCCCGGTCGAGGCATTCAGCAACAACGAAATCGGCCGCCTGTTCGCGGGCATCAAGCGGATGCAGGAAAGCCTCGCGACGATGCTGCGCGCGGTGCGCAGCGGCACCGAATCGATCGACACCGGCGCACGCGAAATCGCAATGGGCAACACCGATCTGTCGCAGCGCACCGAGCAGCAGGCGGCGTCGCTGCAGGAAACCGCGTCGAGCATGGATCAGCTGACCGGCACCGTGCGGCAGAACACCGAGAACGCGCGCCAGGCGAGCCAGCTCGCCGTCAACGCGTCGGACATCGCGACCCGCGGCGGCGAGGTGGTGAGCCAGGTCGTCACGACGATGCAGGAGATCGCGACCAGTTCGAACAAGGTCGTCGACATCATCGGCGTAATCGAGGGCATCGCGTTCCAGACCAACATCCTCGCGCTGAACGCGGCGGTCGAAGCCGCGCGGGCCGGCGAACAGGGCCGCGGCTTCGCGGTGGTCGCGGGCGAAGTGCGCAGCCTCGCGCAGCGCAGCGCGAGCGCCGCCAAGGAGATCAAGGAGCTGATCGGCGATTCGGCCGACAAGGTGAAGAGCGGCTCCGAGCTGGTCGGCCGCGCCGGCACGACGATGGACGAAATCGTCCAGGCGGTGCGTCGCGTGACCGACATCATGGGCGAGATCAGCGCGGCGTCGGAAGAGCAGTCGAGCGGCATCGAGCAGGTCAATCGCGCGGTCGTGCAAATGGATTCGGTCACGCAGCAGAACGCGGCGCTGGTCGAACAGGCGGCCGCCGCGGCGGCGTCGCTCGAAGATCAGACGCGGCAGTTGCAAGCGGTGCTGAGTGGCTGGAAGGTGGCCGGCGGCACACCGGCGCGTCAGAGCGCACCGGCGACACCGCGTTCGCAAGCCTCCGCGCAGGTCGCCAAGGCGGCACGGCAAGCAGCGAGCGCGGCGACTCCGGTGCACCCGGCCGGCGCGAGCAGCGAAGTGAAGGCAACTGCTGCGGTCCCGGCGGCCCCGAGCCAGCACGATGCAGCCGCACGCGTCGAACCGGCCTTGAAGTCCAGGCCGGCCGCAGCAGCGGCTCGCGCGACGACCGACACGCCCGCGCGCGCCGCTCCGGCGAGCACGGCGAAGGCAAGCTCGGACGCGGACTGGGAAACGTTTTAGGCAACGGCAGAGTGATATGTGGTCAACCGGCATCGCGCCCGCGGATGGGCGAAGCATCGAAGCACGCGCAGCACGCGTGTCGCGAGCCGGCCGTATGTCGATGGTACTTGCGGGAGGGCGCGACCCCGCGAAGACAATTCCTACCACCCAGCCAGTGCGGCTGGGCGGCGAGCGTGATGGCTCATATCGCAGACAGGAATTTTGATGATGGCAACGCGCGCAACACAACGCCCCGTGCGGGCGGCACCTGACGGCATGGAGCCGGCCAGGTCCGTCGAGACGGGACGCGATTTCGAATTCACGGCGGCGGATTTCGCCCGCATCCGCGATCTGATTCATCGCGTGGCGGGCATCTCGCTGTCGGACCACAAGCGCGACATGGCGTATAGCCGCCTCGCGCGACGCTTGCGGGCGCGCGGCATCGATACGTTCCGCCAGTATCTCGATCTGCTCGAAGCGGAAAACGATCCGGCCGAGTGGGAAGCGTTCACCAATGCGCTGACCACCAACCTGACCGCGTTCTTCCGCGAAGCCCATCACTTTCCGATCCTCGCCGAGTTCGTGCCGCGCCGTTCGCAACCGGTGTCCGTGTGGTGCTCGGCGGCATCGACCGGCGAGGAGCCGTACTCGATCGCGATGACGCTGATCGAAGCGCTCGGCGAGACCGGCGCGCGCCAGGCATCGGTGCTCGCGACGGACATCGACACCCAGGTGCTCGCGAAGGCCGAGGCCGGCGTCTACCAGTTCGATCAGGTCAAGCACCTGTCGCCCGAGCGCCTGAAGCGCTTCTTCCTGAAGGGCACGGGCGCGCACGCGGGGATGGTCAAGGTGCGTCCCGAGGTGCGCGCGCTCGTGCGCTTCGAGCAACTAAATCTGACCGATCGCGATTACCAGTTGCGCACGCAGTTCGACGCGATCTTCTGCCGCAACGTGATGATCTATTTCGACAAGCCGACGCAGGCGCAGGTGCTGGCGCGCTTCGAGCCGCTGGTGAAGCCGGGCGGCCTGCTGTTCGCCGGCCATTCGGAAAACTTCACGTACGTGACGCAGGCGTTCCGCCTGCGCGGCCAGACCGTCTATGAACTGACGCGGGACGCCAGCGGCGCGCGCGCGCCGTCGCGCGCCCACGCGCATGACGCGCTTCAATCGAGCGGGGTGGCCGCATGAGCAGCACGCTGCCGATCGCTACCAACCTGTACTACGACAACCACTTCCAGCGCCCCGGCGTGAAGCTGTTGCCCAACGAGTTCTACACGACGAGCGAAGACATGGTGCTCGTGACCGTGCTCGGCTCGTGCGTCGCGGCCTGCATTCAGGACCGCACCGCGGGCATCGGCGGCATGAATCACTTCATGCTGCCCGACGACGGCGCCGATCTCGCGCAGGCCGCGTCGGACTCGATGCGCTACGGCGCCTACGCGATGGAAGTGCTGATCAACGAACTGATCAAGGCGGGCGGCCGGCGCGAGCGCTTCGAGGCCAAGGTGTTCGGCGGCGGCGCGGTGCTCGCGGGTATGACGACGATGAACATCGGCGATCGCAATTCGGAGTTCGTGCGCCGCTATCTGGCCACCGAAAAGATCCGCATCGTCGCCGAGGACCTGCAGGGCTCGCATCCGCGCAAGGTCGCGTTCATGCCGCGCACCGGTCAGGTGATGGTGAAGAAATTGCGCTTGCAACAGGAAGCGGGCGTCGCCGAGCGCGAACAGGCGCTCGTGCGGCAGAGCGCCGAAGCGCGCGCCGAGCGGCTCGCCGCGGCGCGCAGCCGGGTCGAGCTGTTCGCGAAGCCGGCCGCCGCGCGGCCGAAAATCGAACTGTTCGGCGCGAGCCCGCGCCCGACTTATTCCAACAACGCCAGAACCACAGAGGAGGCGTGAGCGCTGTGCAAAAGATCAAGGTATTGTGCGTCGACGATTCGGCGCTGATCCGCAGCCTGATGACCGAGATCATCAATGGCCAGCCGGACATGACGGTGGTGGCGACGGCGCCCGATCCGCTCGTCGCGCGCGAGCTCATCAAGCAGCACAACCCGGACGTGTTGACGCTCGACGTCGAAATGCCGCGCATGGACGGCCTCGATTTTCTCGAGAAGCTGATGCGTCTGCGGCCGATGCCGGTCGTGATGGTGTCGTCGCTGACCGAGCGCGGCAACGAAATCACGCTGCGCGCGCTCGAACTCGGCGCGGTCGATTTCGTGACCAAGCCGAAGGTCGGTATTCGCGACGGCATGCTCGACTACGCTGAAAAGCTCGCCGACAAGGTTCGCGCGGCGGCCCGCGCACGCGTGCGCCAGGCCGCGCCCGCGCAGCAGGCGGCTGCGCAGGCGACGCATGCGCCGGTCGGCTCGGCGCCGCTCTTCAACAACCCGCTGCTCAGTACCGAGAAGCTGGTCATCGTCGGTGCGTCGACGGGCGGCACCGAGGCGATTCGCGAAGTGCTGGTGCCGCTGCCGCCCGATGCGCCGGCGGTGCTGATCGCGCAGCACATGCCGCCGGGCTTTACGAAATCTTTTGCGCAACGCCTCAATGGTTTGTGCCGGATTACCGTTAAAGAAGCAGAGCACGGCGAGCGGGTGCTGCCGGGGCACGCGTACATCGCGCCTGGCCACGCGCACCTGTTGCTCGCGAGGAGCGGTGCGAACTATATTGCGCATCTGTCCGACGACCCGCCGGTGAATCGGCATCGTCCGTCGGTCGATGTGCTGTTCCGCTCGGCCGCGCAGCATGCGGGCAAGAACGCGGTCGGCGTGATTCTGACCGGCATGGGGCGCGACGGCGCGGCCGGTCTGCTGGAGATGAGAAAGGCCGGTGCCTACACGCTGGCGCAGGACGAGGCGAGCTGCATCGTGTTCGGCATGCCGCGCGAGGCGATCGCTCTCGGTGCGGCCGACGAAATCGCCTCGCTGCCGGACATGAGCCGGCGCGTGATGGCGCGTTTGTCGTCGATGGGTGACCGCGTTCAGCGGGTATGATGCGTGCCGGATGGAATGACGCGGTTCAACGCCGCAACATGGATCAAGCAAAGGGAAAGAAATGGACAAGGGAATGAAGATTCTGGTGGTTGACGATTTTCCGACGATGCGCCGGATCGTCCGCAACCTGCTGAAGGAACTGGGCTACTCGAACGTCGACGAGGCGGAAGACGGCGCGGCCGGTCTCGCGCGTCTGCGCAGCGGCAGCTACGAGTTCGTGATCTCGGACTGGAACATGCCGAACCTCGACGGCCTCGCGATGCTGAAGGAAATTCGCGCCGACGCGAGCCTCGCGCATCTGCCGGTGCTGATGGTGACGGCCGAGTCGAAGAAGGAAAACATCATCGCGGCGGCGCAGGCCGGCGCGAGCGGTTACGTCGTCAAGCCGTTCACGGCCGCGACGCTCGACGAGAAGCTCAACAAGATCCTCGAGAAGATGGCGAAAGCCGGGAGCTGACGTGACGCCGCCGACCCAAACGCCTGGCGCCGAAGCGGGCAGCGATAGCGGCGACTTCGCGTCGGACCGCATCCTTGCTCGCATCGGTCAACTGACGCGCACGTTGCGCGATTCGATGCGCGAACTCGGGCTCGACAAGCACGTCGAGCGAGCGGCCGAAGCCGTGCCCGACGCGCGCGACCGGCTGAAGTACATCGCCAACATGACCGAGCAGGCCGCCGAGCGCGTGCTGTCGGCGATCGACATCGCGAAGCCGATCCAGGAGCAGTTGCAGAAAGATGCATGCACGCTCGACGCGCGCTGGGAGCAGTGGTACGCGGCGCCGATCGAACGCGAGGAAGTGCGCGCGCTGATGAACGACACGCGCACCTTCCTGCGCGGCGTGCCCGACTCGACCAGCGCGACCAACTCGCAGCTGATGGAGATCATGCTCGCGCAGGACTTCCAGGATCTGACTGGCCAGGTGATCAAGAAGATCACCGAGGTCGTCTATCTGATCGAGCAGCAACTGCTCGGCGTGCTGGTCGAGAACATCGCGCTCGAACGGCGCGAGCAGTTCGCGGCGCACGCGGCGGCTCTGAAGGCCGAGGTGTCGTCGACGGGCAGCCCCGAGCATCTGCTCAACGGTCCGCAGATCAATCCGGAAGGCAAGACGGACGTGGTCCAGGATCAATCGCAGGTCGACGATCTGCTCGCGAGCCTCGGTTTCTGAGTAAACGATTCGGCCCGGCAGGCGCCGGGCTGGTGCTTTCTCCGCGATTTACGCCAAACACGCGGTCAATCGGCACCGACTCCCCATCTTCCTTACGATTTCCTGCTAGTAGTAGGCGGTAAGTCGCACGTGCGGGCGCACCTTGCGCCGGCTGTAAGAATCCGCAGGCATACTACGAGGTCAAAGCGGTACGGCACCCGGCCCGCGCAACGCCGGGCAGTCGCGTGGCGAGGAGATCCCTCGGCATTGCGGCCGCGGTGGCGCCGTATCATCTGCCTATAAGCGGCCGCTTCGTGTAACCGGCGAAGCGTGCCGCGGCCCGGAAGGAGCTTCTCATGTGGAGTCGTATTGGTCGCGCCGGAATCACGGCGCTCGTGTTGCCATGTTCGTTACTGGCCCTGACGGCCGCGCAATCAGCCCATGCGGCGCTGGGCAGCGCGCCGCTTACCCCCCCGTCCGACGCGTCGGTGTCGTCCCGCGTGGTGCAGCCCGCCAGCGGATCATCGCAAAGTGTGATGCGTTCTCAAGCGAGCGGGGCATCTTCCACCTCTTCCACACCCGCTTCCTACACGGTACGCGAGACCACGTTCGGCAACGGCACCGTGGTGCGCGAATATCTGAGCACGAGTGGCGCGGTATTCGGCATTGCGTGGCGTGGTCCGCAAATGCCCGATCTCACTGATCTGCTCGGCAGTTATTTCCCGCAGTACGTGGCCGGCGTGAAGGCCGCTCGGGCCGCGCGCGGCAACGCGCGGGGGCCGGTCGCCGTGAACGACGGCAACATCGTGGTGCATTCGGGCGGCCACATGGGCGCGTTCAGCGGCGTCGCGTGGCTCCCGTCAGCGCTGCCGGCCGGCGTCAGCGGTTCCGACATCCAGTAACGGCGAGGACGACGATGCGAATCATGCTCACGACCGCGAATCTGAAAGGCTGGATGCAGGCCATGCTTGCCGTGCTGCTGGCGGCGACGCTCGTCGCCTGCGGTGGAGGCGGCAGTGATGACAACTCCAGTTCCAACAATGGCGGCGGCACGTCGAACGGACTGAACGGCGGTTCGCTGCCGCCCAGCCCGACCCAGCAGCCGATTGCCGCGAACGCGTCGAACACGGTGCCGATCACGGTCGGCCGGGGCGTGGCCGGCGTCATCAACATTCCGACCGTCAGCGTGACGATCTGCGCGCCGGGCTCGACCACCAACTGCCAGACCATCAACAACATCCAGCTCGACACCGGCTCGTTCGGCTTGCGCGTGGTCAGCTCGGTGCTCAATTCGACGCTGCTGGGCGCGCTGCCAAACAGCACACTCGGCAGCGGCGGCCCGCAGCTCGCCGAGTGCGCGACGTTCGCGGACGGCTTCACGTGGGGCTCGGTGCGCACCGCGCTCGTGACGATCGGCGGTGAAACGACGACCGGCGCCATCCCGCTGCAGATCATCGGCGACAAGCCCACGAGCACGGTACCCACGAGCGGCTGCGGCAGCGGTTCGCCCCAAAACACGGTCAGCGATCTGGGCGCCAACGGCATTCTCGGCGTCGGCACCGCGCTGACCGATTGCGGCGCGACTTGTGCGAACCCGGCGACCGCGGCGACCTACAGCAACTACTTCGCCTGCCCGAACGGCACGTCGTGCACGCGCACCGCGGTGCCGCTCAACCAACAGGTGGCCAACCCGGTCGCGAACTTCCCGCTCGACAACAACGGCGTGATCGTACAGATGGCACCCGTGTCGAACTTCGGGCAGGCGTCGGCGACCGGCACGCTGGTGTTCGGCATCGGCACGCAGGGGAACAACTCGCTTGCGGCCGCGCAGGTCTTCACGACCGGCCCATTCGGCGATCTCGACAACAGCAGCTTCAACGGCACGACGGTCCAGGCGTTCCTCGATTCCGGCTCGAACGGCTATTTCTTCACCGATGGCTCGATCACGCTGTGCGGCAGCCAGTTCCCGGGCTTCTATTGCCCGTCGTCGGCGCAAACCCGCACGGTCACGCTGGTGGGATTGAACAAGGTATCGGCGGTCGCGAGCATCGGCATTCTGAGTGCGCAGACGCTGTTCGCGAACGGCAGCAACTTCGCGTTCAACAACCTCGCCGGTCAGATCAGCGGCAACGCCAGCTTCGACCTCGGTCTGCCGTTCTTCTACGGCCGCCACGTCTACTACCACCTCGATCAGACCGCGAGCGGCGGTCCCTCCCCGTTCGTCGGCTACTGAAGCCGCACGTCTATCCAATGCCGGACGGCGCGCGTGAGATACGCGCGAGCCGTCCGGTCATCTGTCGAAATACCCCGGTTTCTCCTTCTTTATCCGCCGATCGGCGCTTGCGTCGAGCAGGAATAATCGCTCTCACTGGAAAGAGGCGCCGTGCCTCGGCCGACTGGAGAGCTTTGTGGCAGAGGACAGCGACCTCGAAAAAACCGAATCAGCCACCCCTCGGCGCCTGCAGAAGGCGCGCGAGGAGGGGCAGATCGTGCGTTCTCGGGAGCTGTCGACCTTCGCGCTGCTCGCGGCCGGGTTCTACGGTGTATGGGGCATGTCGGGCAACATCGGCGACCATCTGCAGAACATGGTGCGGGCGTCGCTGATGTTCAATCATGCGAGCGTGTTCGACACCAACCGCATGCTGATTGGCGCGGGCACTGCGGGTCGCGAAGGGCTGTACGCGCTCGTGCCGGTCCTCGGCGTCACCGGACTGGCCGCGCTGCTCGCACCAATGGCGCTGGGCGGCTGGCAGCTGTCGGCGAAGGGGCTCGAGCCCAAGTTCAACCGTCTCAACCCGATCGAGGGCTTCGGCCGCATGTTTTCGATCAACGGACCGATCCAGCTCGGCATGTCGCTCGCGAAGACGCTGGTGGTGGGCCTGATCGGCGGCACGGCGATCTGGAATCGCCACGAGGAATTTCTCGCGCTCGCGACGCAGCCGCTCGAAGTCGCGCTCGCCAACTCCATGCATCTGATCGCGGTGTGCTGCGGCATGACGGTGGCCGGCATGTTCGCGGTGGCCGCACTCGACGTGCCGTATCAGCTGTGGTCGTTCCACAAGAAGCTGCGCATGACGAAGGAAGAAGTGAAGCGCGAGCATCGCGAGAGCGAAGGCGATCCGCACATCAAGGGCAAGATTCGCCAGCAGCAGCGCGCGATCGCGCGGCGCCGCATGATGGCGCAAGTGCCGAAGGCCGACGTGGTCGTGACGAACCCGACGCACTTCGCGGTCGCGCTGCAATACACGGACGGCGAGATGCGCGCGCCGAAGGTGGTCGCCAAGGGCGTGAACCTCGTGGCCGTGCGGATTCGCGAGGTCGCCACCGAAAACAACGTGCCGCTGCTCGAAGCGCCGCCGCTCGCGCGGGCGCTTTATCACAACGTCGATCTGAATCGCGAGATTCCGGGGCCGCTCTATGGCGCGGTCGCCGAAGTGCTCGCATGGGTCTATCAGCTGCGCCGCTTCAAGGCCGAAGGCGGCGACGTGCCACTCGCGCCGACCGAACTCGACGTGCCGCCGGAACTCGACAAGGGCGGCGTGTCGGACCAGGACGCCGCCGAAGAAGCCGCCGACACGCTGAACCCGACCGCCGACAACGCCAACGATGCCACTAGCGGCGACAACAACGGAGCCTCCGCATGAACGCTCGCGCCGGTTTCCTCGCCCGACGGCCGGATGCGCTGAGCAGCACCAACCTGCGCGCCCTCGCCGGGCCGGTGCTGATCTGCATGATCCTCGGCATGATGATTCTGCCGTTGCCGCCGTTCCTGCTTGATCTGCTGTTCACGTTCAACATCGCGCTGTCGGTGATGGTGCTGCTCGTCAGCATGTACACGATGAAGCCGCTCGACTTCGCGGCGTTCCCGAGCGTGCTGCTGTTCTCGACGCTGCTGCGGCTGTCGCTGAACGTCGCCTCGACGCGGATCGTGCTGCTCGAAGGCCATACCGGTCCCGATGCGGCCGGCCAGGTGATCGAGTCGTTCGGCCACTTCCTCGTGGGCGGCAACTTCGCGGTCGGTATCGTCGTGTTCGTGATCCTGATGGTGATCAACTTCATGGTGATCACGAAGGGCGCGGGGCGGATCGCCGAAGTGTCCGCGCGCTTCACGCTCGACGCGATGCCCGGCAAGCAGATGGCGATCGACGCCGATCTGAACGCCGGCCTCATCAACGAAGAGCAGGCACGCAAGCGTCGCACGGAAATCTCGCAGGAAGCCGAGTTCTACGGCTCGATGGACGGTGCGAGCAAGTTCGTGCGCGGCGATGCGATCGCCGGTCTGCTGATCATGGTGATCAACATCATCGGCGGACTGATCGTCGGGATGGTCCAGCACGACATGAGCTTTGCCGCGGCGGGCAAGAACTACACCCTGCTGACGATCGGCGACGGCCTCGTCGCGCAGATTCCGTCGCTGGTGATTTCGACGGCGGCCGGCGTGATCGTGTCCCGCGTCGCGACCAACGAGGACATCGGCACGCAGCTGACCGGGCAGCTCTTCACGAACCCGCGCGTGCTGATGATCACGGGCTGCATTCTCGTGCTGATGGGCCTGATCCCGGGCATGCCGCACTTCGCTTTCCTGATCCTGGGCGGCGGCCTGATCCAGCTCGGCCGCACGATGAAGAAGCGCAACGAGGAGCGCAAGAACGCGCCGGCGCTCGTCGACGTCGCGCCGGCCGCGCTCGCGCCGGTCGAAAACGCCGAGGCGAGCTGGGACGACGTGACGATGATCGACACGCTCGGCCTCGAAGTCGGCTACCGGCTGATCCCGCTCGTCGACAAGAACTCGGACGGCGAGCTGCTCAAGCGCATCAAGAGCATCCGCAAGAAGTTCGCGCAGGAAATCGGCTTCTTGCCGCCGGTCATTCATATCCGCGACAACCTCGAATTGCGGCCGAACGGTTATCGGATCGCGTTGAAGGGCGTCGAGGTCGGTTCGGGCGAGGCGTACCCGGGCCAGTGGCTCGCGATCAACCCGGGCCAGGTATCGGCCGCGCTGCCGGGCACGCCGACCCAGGACCCGGCGTTCGGCCTGCCCGCGATCTGGATCGATACGAACCTGCGCGAGCAGGCGCAGGTATACGGCTACACGGTCGTCGATTCGAGCACGGTGGTCGCGACGCACCTGAATCACCTCGTCGTCACGCACGCGTCGGAGCTGCTCGGCCGCCGCGAGGTGCAGTCGCTGGTCGAGCGGATGCAGAAGGACACGGCGTCGCTGGTCGACGATCTGGTGCCGAAGATGCTGCCGCTCACCACGCTGCAAAAGGTGTTGCAGAACCTGCTCGAAGAAGGCGTGCCGATCCGCGACATGCGCACGATCCTCGAAGCGCTCGCCGAGCACGCGACCAAGATCACCGACCCGCACGACCTGACCGCCGCGGTGCGCCTCGCGCTGGGTCGCGCGATCACGCAGCAGTGGTTCCCCGGCACCGCCGACATGCAGGTGATGGGCCTCGACGCGAACCTCGAACGGGTGCTGTCGCAGGCGCTCTCGACCGGACCGAACCCGGGTCTCGAACCGGGTCTCGCGAACACGCTGCTTACCGAAACGCAGAAGGCGATGATGCGTCAGCAGAATCTCGGCCTCGCTCCGGTGCTGCTCGTGCAGCACGCGCTGCGGCCCATGCTCGCGCGCTTCCTGCGCCGCAGCCTGCCGCAGCTGAAGGTGCTGTCGTATGCGGAAGTGCCCGATACGCGCAACGTCAAGGTGGTGAACCTGATCGGCGCCCGGGGCTGACGCAGGCCGCTCGCTCGTGACTGTCGATACGACGAAAACCGGCGCTCCAATGGGGCGCCGGTTTTCGTTTGCACGCGCCTTTCAGCGCTCGTTGAACGATGCGTCCGCCGTGTGTCCATCGCGCGAATTGCCCGCCTTTAACGGTCTTTATCCATCGATCGTGGCCCGACGCGTTTCGCAATAATTGATCGCAATGGGAAGCGGTGTATTGCCGGTCCTTCAGTCCGTATACCTCATCGGGGGTCCAGCTTGAACATTCGTAAATTTGTCGGTGCTACCAGTCGCGATGCGTTGCGTCTCGTTCGCGAAGCACTTGGCCCCGATGCGGTCGTGCTGTCGAATCGCACGATGGACGACGGCAGCGTCGAAATCGTCGCGCTCGCGGATAGCGATCTCGCCGCCATCACGCCGAAAGCGCGCGAAGGCGCGGCATCGACGGCGGGGCCGCGCGGTTTGTCCACAGCGCCGATGAATCCATATGCGAGCGCCATGCCGGACGTGTTTTCGTCGGTGTTCGGCGCGAGCCCGGAAGCGGGTGCCGAAGCGATGCCGGCGATCGTGCCGGCGAATGCGGCCGCGGATTCGGTGGCCGGCTCGCCGAACAAGACGGCGCTCGATTCTGCGGTCGGCCAGGCGGTCGACATGCAGTCCGCGAGTGAAGCAGCGCCGGCCTCGTTGCCGGCCGGTTCGCAAGTTGGTCCGGCGATGCTGGCTGCGAGCGGCGCGTCCGCGGCCATCGCCACAGGCGCCGCGCCCGTCGCAAGCCAGCCCGCTTCCGCCGCGCCTTCCGGCGCGAGCGCCCGCGCCGCATCCACGCGCCTGTCGAAAGACATCCGCGCGGATCTGCTGAAAGCCGCCGGCGTGCCGGTACCGCCGGCCGTCGCATCGAGCGAGGCCGCCGCGCCGCGCACGATGGCCGAATCGAATCCGTGGCTCATCGATCACGCGCGCCGCATCGCGGCCGAGCAGCAGCAACAACAAGACGGCCAATACAGCGCGCGTCCCGCCGCCATGACACCCGCCGTCGCGACCGCCAAAGGCCTCGGCAACGCGGTCGACGCGCGGCCGGTGATGGACACGCCCGACTGGGCGCGCGAAGCCGCCGAAGTCGCCGCGCGCCGCAGCGCGCAGAAGATCGCGCCGGCGTCCTCCAGCGACGAGGGCCGCACGCCGGCCGCCGTCGCGGAAGCAATCAAGGGGCGCATGGAGCAGGTCGTCAGGGACACCGTGATGAACGAGCTGTCGTCGATCCGCGACATGATGGAAGAGCAATTCGCGGGTCTGCTGTGGGGCGATCGACAGCGCCGCAGTCCGGCACGCGCCGCACTCACCAAGCATCTGTTCGCCGCGGGCTTTTCCGCGCAGCTCGTGCAGATGCTGGTCGACAACATGCCCGAAGCCGTCGACACGATGGACGGCGGCATGGACTGGGTGCGCTCGGTGCTCGAATCGAACCTCCCGGTGATGGAGAACGAAGACGCGCTGATGGAGCGCGGCGGCGTGTTCGCGCTGATGGGGCCGACCGGCGTCGGCAAGACGACGACCACCGCGAAGCTCGCCGCGCGCTGCGTGATGCGCTTCGGCGCGAGCAAGGTAGCGCTGCTGACGACCGACAGCTACCGCATCGGCGGTCATGAACAGCTGCGCATCTTCGGCAAGATTCTCGGTGTTTCGGTGCACGCGGTGAAGGACAGCGCCGATCTGCAACTCGCGCTCTCGGAATTGCGCAACAAGCACATCGTGCTGATCGACACGATCGGCATGAGCCAGCGCGACCGCCTCGTGTCGGAGCAGATCGCGATGCTGAGTCGCGCCGGCCAGCCGGTGCAGCGTCTGTTGCTGCTCAACGCGACGAGCCACGGCGACACGTTGAACGAAGTCGTGCAGGCCTATCAGCGCGCGCCGGACCAGCAGCCGCTCGCCGGCTGCATCCTGACCAAGCTCGACGAAGCGACCAACCTCGGCGGCGTGCTGGATACGGTGATCCGCTACAAGCTGCCGGTGCATTACGTATCGACCGGACAGAAGGTGCCGGAGAACCTGTACGTCGCGACGAAGAAATTCCTGATCAAGAGCACCTTCTGCATTCCGCGCGACAACTCGCCGTTCGTGCCGCACGACGACGACATCCCCGCTTTGCTGTCCTCGCTTTCCGCACGTTCGACGGCCGAGCTGCACGAGGTTCGCTTTGGATAAGTTCGGTTCAGATCAAGCCGAAGGGTTACGGCGGCTGCTCGCGCGCGGCGGTGCGCGCGTGATCGCGTTGGCGGGTGCATCGTCGGGCGTCGGCAATACGACCGCGGCGGTCAACCTCGCCGCGGCGCTCGCGCAGCAGGGCAAGGACGTGCTGGTGATCGACGAATGCGTCGGTGAGAACTCGGTCAGCGCGATGCTTGGCGGCTTGCGCGGCGCCGGCAATTTCGCGGCGGTGATGCGCGGCGACACCCCGGTCGACTTCGCCGCCGCGCGTCACGCGCTCGGCTTTTCGGTGCTGGCCGCGTCGCGCAACAACCGCGAGGGGCACACGGAAGCCGAGCTCAGCGTGCTGCTCGGCGGCTCGGCCGACATCGTGCTGATCGACGCGCAGCTCGACGTCGAAGGGCATCTGTCGCCGCTCGCGAAGCAGGCGCACGACGTGATGATCGTCGCGCGCATGTCGGGCGAGGCGATCACCGACGCGTATGCGTGCATCAAGCGCTTGCACTACGCGCACGCGATCGCGCAGTTGCGCGTGCTCGCCAATCACGTGCAAAGCGCCAACGACGCGCAAGCCGCGTTCGCGAAGCTCGCCGGCGTGGCCGGCCGTTACCTGACCGTCGCGTTGGAATGCGCCGGCTGCATCGCGGCCGACGTGCGCATGGCGCGGGCGCTGGAGCTGTCGCGCTGTGTGGTCGACGCGTTTCCGTCGACACCGGCCGCGCGCGACTTCCGCCATCTCGCCGCCGAATTGCAGTACTGGCCGATGCGGCCAGCGATGTCGTCGCAAACGCCCTGGCGGGCGCCTGCGACAGTTACAGCGGCGCACCACGCCGACCAACCGTCCGCGCATCACGCTTAAAAGGCGTGCACGAAGGATAAGGGGAGCACGATGTACAACGCTCAGGGAAAGATTTCTCAGGCCGACGTTCTGACGAAGTACGCACCGCTCGTGCGTCGACTCGGTTTGCAGCTCGTCGCGAAAATGCCGGCGAGCGTCGATCTCGACGACCTGATCCAGGCCGGCATGATCGGCTTGCTGGACGCCGCCGGCCGCTATAAGGAAGACCAGGGCGCGCAGTTCGAGACCTATGCCAGCCAGCGGATTCGCGGCGCGATGCTCGACGAGCTGCGCAGCAACGACTGGTTGCCGCGCAGCCTGCGCCGCACCTCGCGCGAAGTGGAAACCGCGGTGCACAAGGTGGAGCAGAACCTCGGCCGCTCGGCGAGCGAGGCGGAGGTCGCCGAGCACCTGCAGATGCCGCTCGACGAATATCAGTCGATGCTGCAAGACCTGCACGGCAGCCAACTGATCTACTACGAAGACTTCGACCGCTCCGCCGACGATGAACCTTTTCTGGACCGCTACTGCGTCGATCATTCCGATCCGCTGTCGGCGCTGCTCGACGACAGCTTGCGCTCAGCGCTCATCGAAGCGATCGACCGCTTGCCGGAGCGTGAGAAGCTGCTGATGTCGCTCTACTACGAGCGCGGCATGAATCTGCGCGAGATCGGCGCGGTGATGGAAGTCAGCGAATCGCGCGTATGCCAGTTGCACAGCCAGGCGGTGGCACGCCTGCGCGCCCGGCTGCGCGAAATGGCCTGGGCGAACGCCGAAACGAACTGACGCCACCGCGGGGCAGGCCGCCGATCTTCAAGCGCTGCCGTTCACATGCGGCGGTGCGGCGATGCCGATGCACGCCGGTGCCGCCCGCCGTTGCTCAAGCGTCCGCCATCTCATGCTCGGCGGCGAGCGCGAGAAACGCCGAGCGCGACATGCCGCGCGCCTGTGCATACGCGTCGATCTCCTGCACCAGCACCTCAGGCAGCGAGATATTGATGCGAACCGCCTTCTTCAACGCCGGAATATTGCGCGTTGTCACGAAACCCCATGTGAACCCCTCGAACTCGGGATTGCGCCGATGCTCGCCGAGCGTGAGCGGCTCGGGCAGCGGCAACCCTTCGTCGAGCAAGGTTTCGAGATGCGATTCGATTGCTTCCTTCGCGTTCGCATACGCTTCTTCGAGCGTGTCGCCCGCGGAGTAGCAGCCCGGGATATCGGGCACCACGACGCCGAACGCGTGCGTGTTGTCTCCGGGTTCGATGGCGATCGGAAAGATCAGATGCTTCATTTGAGCCCCGTCTGTTTCAGAATGCTGTTCAGGGTGCCGGCCGGCAAATCTTTTTTCGGATGGGGGACGGTGACGAGCCCCCGTTTTCCCGCGTGCCTGAAATGATGGTGACTGCCCGCTATGCGGACGAGCTGCCAGCCATTTGCTTGAATCAATTTGACGACCTCGGCACTGTTCATACATCACACCCTCCATTATACACACGCATACACAATCCAGCCAGCAAACAAGATTTCGCCTGTCGATGCGCGGCCCCGTCGAAGTCGCGGCGTCAGTGAAACCTTGAACGAAGTCATCATTTCAACGTGATGAGGTGGATTAGCGCCAGCTAGCCGAACGGCTAACGCGGCGTGGAATGCGGAGGGACGTGGATGAAAAAGCTGTGGCGAAAAATGAAAAGGCCCGTCGTCGACGGGCCCGTTCATTCATTTCGGATATTGCTGGATTGCGGGCCAGACAGGCGGGCCGATCAAAGTCCCGAATAAGCCGGAATTCGTCCGTCCGGCCCATACAGATTCGTCTTGCGCGGCACGTTGACTTGCAGCGCTTTTAGCGCGCGCTGGTTGTAGTCCATCCGCACGCGGATCAGCTCGCCGTTGTTGGTGTTGACGCGCCGAGCGCGATCCGCGGCTTTCTGCAGCAGCTTCCATTGCGTCGCGACGCGCGCGTCGGTGCTCGCCGCGAGTTCCATGCCGGACCAACCGGTCGGAAAGCCGAGTTCGGTCAGATGCGCATCACGCGCGGCTTCGAGCCTCGCGAGCACGCCGATGAGTTCGGTTTTCTTCTCGACGATCGCTGGCAACTGCTCCATTGGCGAGACCGCCGTCAGTGCTTTGGTTTCGAGAGTGAGGATCGAGGCGAATGCCTCGACGGTCGAATATTCTTCGATCAGGGTAGCAACCAGGGCGTCTTTCATGTCAACAACTCGCTACGCACACCGGCTCGCGAACGACGCGCGAACCGCGTTGGTCGAACGCCGCCCGGCAGGTCACCGCGCGGCGCAATGCCGATCAGTGGCCGGTCGACGAGGTTTTGTCCCGCAACAGATCGCGCGCCGTCTGCAGTACGCCGTCGGCGATCTTGCCGGAGTCGATCTGCAGCGTGCCGTCCTTGATCGCCTGCTTGATCGACTCGACGTGCGCGGTGTCGATGTCGGCCGAGCCGGAGGCCGCGAGGCTGCGCAGATGCTGCGACAGACCCGACAGGCTGACGCTCGTGTCGCCCGACGCGCTGCTCGGGGCCGGCGCGGCCGTGCCAGTCGCGCCCTGCGTGGCGCTGGATGCCGGCGTGGCTTCACCGCTCTGCTGCGAACGGGACAAAGCGTCTTTCAACGACGGCAGATTCGAAGAGGTGGTGGGATCGACTTTCACGATTGGCTTCCCTTACGATTTGATCCTGATAACGGCAACTGCTGATCAAAACTTTAGCGCAATCGCTCGACCCCGGCCCGCCGGCGGGCGGCCATCTGCCCCTTTCAATATCCGTTTGTCATTCCGCTCACATCTGGATCTCGACCGTACCGCCGTCCTTGACGATGCCGGAGATGATCTGGCCGTTTGCGGTCTTCACACGCACCTGCTGGCCCGGCGACGCGCTGTTCATCGCGCTGCCCTCGGACGAAATCGAGAACCCGTCGCCGGCCGCGACGACCCGCACGGTCTGGCCGAACACCACCGCCGACGCGCTCTTCAGCATGTCGCGGCGCAGCGGCATGCCGCCCGAGATCCGCACTAGCGAGACCGAACCGACCGCCTGCGACGAGTCGGTGACGATCGCCTGCGGCAGGCCGGTCAGGTCGCCTTCGCGCGCGACGAGGTCGGCGGCCGTGAGCACTTCGCCCGGCGCCATCGCGCGGGCGGCGAGGTAGTAGGTTGCATGCAGCGAGATGCGCGCCTGCAGATAGATGGTCCACGGCCGCTCGCCCGCGCAGCGCACACCGACAGTGAGCCGCCCCCACAAGCGTGCGCCGCTCGGCATGAACGGTTCGAGCGACGTGCACGCGGCGAGGCCGCGCGGAAACGCGGACGCGACCGTGATGTCGGCCTTGCCGGGCAGGCCGACGGCCTGCTGTTTCAGGAACGCGAGCGCGGCTGCGTGAATCGCTTCCGGGTCCTGCTGGCCTGGCAGCGGCGCGGGTTGGGCGGGCGTCGCGGCGGCAGCGGTCTGCGGCGTTCTCTGTGCGACGGCGGTGGCGGTGTTGGCAACTGGTTGGCGCGCCCCGGGCGACGTCGCGGGCACTTTCACACTGGGCAGACGCGGCGGCTGTGCGGCAGCCGCCGCGAGCGGCTTACCATTCGCGCCGAACTCGGGTGGCTCGCCGCGAGCCGCGAGACTGTCGAAGCCATCGCTTTGCGATGCATTTGCGGCGACCGCGGGCGAATTCGCGGCGCCGGCGGCCGCGCCCGCTTCGACATTGACGCGCGCGACGCCCGATGCTCCCGTGCTGGCCGCCGGCGGAATCGTGACGACGCCGTTGGCGTCCGGTTTGAAGTTGGTGCGGATGATGGCCGGCGCGGCGGCTGCGGGCTCGCCCGCGCCCGGAATGACGATCGCGCCGCTTACGCTCGCCGCACGCCCGAAGGTATCGGTGTCGCGCGACGCCGATGCGCGGCCGAGCGACTGCGCGGTCGCCGCCGCGAGCGACGCCGCCGACGCGCTGCGCTGTGCTGGCGTCTGAATCCGCTGCGCAAGATCGTTCAGCGCGGCGGGGTTTTTCTCGGCGGGCCCTGGAATCACGATCGGGCCACCCGCGTCCTGCGCCTTGGTCGTAGCCGGCAGCAACACGATGCCGCCCGCAACCCATACGGCGACGTTGATCACCACCCGCGTCAGGCAACGCGCCACGCACCGCGAGATAGAGCGCGGCAGCGGTTGCGCGAGCACGCCCTCCGAACCATCGACACGCTCATCGGCCCCGCCGCCACCCGCGCGACGCCTCGTCGTGCCGCCCGCAAGCTGCGGCAAGGGGTTGGTGGGCTGGTCCATCGCGGGTCTCCATCGAATGCATCGGTACGCCTTGCATTCTAGTGAGCACCCCTTTCGCGCAAACGTTGAATAGAAGCCCCCTTTCCCGGTTATTCGTCCGATTGCCGCTTGCGCCCGGCCAATAAGATGCATCACATGCAAAAAGGCCTTTGCACCCACTGCGTGTCTTTCACGATGCGCACACGGGACGGCCTTGGAAACGTTCTCGGGAGATTCCGATGCTGGACAAACTCGATGCCGAATTCGCGTTCGGCCGGCAGGCGATGGATGTGCGCGCATACCGGCAGGAACTGTTGTCGTCGAATATCGCGAACGCCGACACGCCCGGCTATAAGGCGCGCGATATCGACTTCGCGTCGTCGCTCGCCGGCGCGCTGAAGAAGACGGGCGGCAGCACCGCCGGGCAGGGCGCATCGAACAACTCGACGCTCGCGATGGCGCAGCCCGCCGGTGTGACGAGCGGCATGTCGATGAACACGACCGAGGCCGGCCACATGAGCGGCAAGGCCAGGCTGAGCGCGACGGGCGGCAGCCCGGACGACTACGGCAACCTGCAATACCGCATGCCGCTGCAACCGGCGCTCGACGGCAACACGGTCGACGTAGACGTCGAGCGTGTGCAGTTCGCCGACAACACGGTGCACTTCCAGTCGGGTATGACGGTCGTGTCGAGCCAGATCAAGACGATGCTGTCGGCGATCACGTCGGGCTCGTCGTAAGCCGGGCACGAGTACGCCGCGCGAGCAGGGCGCATAGCGGCTGAACACAGGCAGCATGCACGCACGAACAGAAACGCTACGGGACTTAACGTGAAGCCGGTGCGAACCGGCAGGAGAGGTCAGGAAACATGCCATCCCTGATGAATATTTTTGGTGTCGCGGGTTCCGCGATGTCGGCGCAGTCGGAGCGGCTCAACGTGACGGCGTCGAACCTCGCCAACGCGGACAGTACGACGGGCCCCGACGGCCAGCCGTACAAGGCCAAGCAGGTCATATTCGCGGTGAACCCGATCGGCGGCGCGCGCACGCGCTCCGGCCAGCAGGTCGGCGGCGTGCGGGTGACCGGCGTGGTCGACGATCCGTCGCCGATGAAGACCGCGTACGACCCCGGCAATCCGGCCGCCGACGCGAACGGCTACGTGACGCTGCCCAACGTCGACCCGGTGCAGGAGATGGTCAACATGATCTCGGCCTCGCGCTCGTACCAGGCCAACGTCGAAACGCTGAACACGGCCAAAACCCTGATGCTGAAAACGCTCACGATCGGAACCTGAGGAGAGAGTCTTGACCACCAACACCACGATCGGCAGCAACGGCACGACCGTTTCGCAGACGCTGCTCGACACGATGAACGGCACGAGCAGCACGAGCTCGACGAGCGGCACCTCGGGCACTTCGGCCTCGGACCTGCAGAACACCTTCCTGCAACTGCTCGTCGCGCAGCTGAAGAACCAGGACCCGACCAATCCGATGGACAGCTCGCAGATGACCTCGCAGCTTGCCCAGATCAGCACGGTGCAGGGCATCAGCAACCTCAATACCTCGCTGACCTCGCTGTCGACGCAGCTGTCGGCCAGCCAGCAGGCGCAGTCCGCGCTGCTGATCGGCTCGACCGTGCTCGCACCGGGCAACTCGGTCACCGTGTCGAGCGGCAAGGCGAACGAGTTCGGCGTCACGCTCGCGAATGCCGTCAGCGACCTGCAGATCGTCGTGAAGAACTCGGCCGGCACGATCGTCAACACGCTGGATCTCGGCAAGCAGTCAGCCGGCACGATTCCGGTTGGCTGGACGCCGACCGACTCGGCAGGCAACACGCTGCCCGACGGCACCTACACGATTAGCGCGACCGGCACGATCAATGGCCAGCAGGCGACGGCCACCACGCTCACCAGCGCGACGGTCCAAAGCATCGTCCAGCAGAGCAGCGGCACGCCGGGCCTCGTGCTGTCGAACGGCACGACGGTCGGCCTGACCAGCGTCGCCGCGATCCTGTAGTCCGGATCCATCCAGTTACGACTTTCCAGATACGGAGTACGTCATGAGTTATCAAACAGGTTTGAGCGGGCTGTCGGCGTCGTCGAGCGATCTCGACGTGATCGGCAACAACATCGCCAACGCCAACACCGTCGGCTTCAAGAGCGGCACCGCGGAATTCGCCGACATGTACGCCAATTCAGTCGCGACCGCGACGAGCCAGCAGATCGGCATCGGTACGAAGCTCTCCGAAGTGCAGCAGCAGTTCTCGCAAGGCACGATCACGACGACGAATCAGGCGCTGAACGTCGCGATCAACGGTAACGGCTTCTACCAGCTGTCGGACAACGGCACGCTGGTCTATTCGCGCAACGGCGTGTTCCAGCTCGACAAGAACGGCTTCATCACGAACGCGCAGGGCTTGCAGCTGATGGGCTACGCGGCCAGTAGCTCGGGCATCATCAACACCGCGCAGACCGTGCCGCTGACCGTGCCGACCGCGAACATCGCGCCGCAGGCGACCACCTCGATCACCGCGGGCCTGAACCTGAACGCGCAGGGCGACATCATGCTCGGCGCGCCGATCGTGACGCCCGGCGCCACGAACTCTAAACCAGGGGTGAGCACGACCGGCGCGACGATTACTGACGCGAGCGCGGGCACCAACACGGACACGTACACGATTAACTTCACCGACGCTACCCACTACACGGTCACGGTCGGGGCCGGCACGCCCGGCGCCGCGCAGCCCTTCACTGCGGGCACCGCGATCACGCTCGGCAACGGCGAGAGCATCACTTTCAGCGGCACGCCGACTGCGGGTGACAGCTATACAGTTGCGCCGAACCCAACCACGTTCAACCAGGCCAGCTCGACGACCTACAACTACTCGACGAGCACGACCGTCTACGATACGCTCGGCGGCTCCCAGACCGTCAACATGTATTTCGCGAAGACGGGCTCGGGCACGTGGAACGTGTACGCGGGCCCGTCGAACGGCACCGCGACGCTGATCGGCACGGCGAACTTCAATTCGTCGGGCACGCTGGTCAGCACGACCGACGCGACGACCGGCCTCGCCACCGCGACGCTCGGCGCGTTCACCATGTCGCTGCCGAACACCGACGGTTCGAGCACGCCGCAGAGCGTCACGCTGAACATGGCCGGCACCACGCAGTACGGCGGCAAGAACGGCGTGAACAGCCTGTCCACCAACGGCTACGCGGCGGGCCAGCTGACCAGCTTCACGGTTGGCTCTGACGGCACGCTGACCGGCAACTACTCGAACGGCCAGACCGCGGCGCTCGGCCAGATCGTGCTCGCGAACTTCGCGAACCAGAATGGCCTCGTCAACCTCGGCAACAACGAGTACGGCCAGACGTCGGCCTCCGGCGTCGCGCAGATCTCGACGCCGGGCTCGACCAATCACGGTGTGCTGCAAGGCGGCGCGGTCGAGAACTCGAACGTCGATCTGACGAGCGAGCTGGTCAACCTGATCACCGCGCAGCGCAACTATCAGGCGAACGCGCAGACGATCAAGACCCAGCAGGCCGTCGACCAGACCCTGATCAACCTGTAAGCCAACGGGACCTCTTCATGGATCGGCTGATCTACACCGCGATGTCGGGCAGCGCGCAAGCGCTCGAACAGCAGGCGATCGTCGCGAACAACCTCGCGAACGCGTCGACCACGGGCTTTCGCGCGCAGCTCGAAACCTACCGCGCCGTGCCGATGTCGTTCGGCGACGGCAGCACGATCAACGACAACACGACCCGCACCTTCGTGCTGTCGTCGACACCGGGCGCCGACTACACGCCGGGGCCGATCCAGCAGACCGGCAATCCGCTCGACGTCGCGATTCAGGGGGCCGGCTGGCTGTCGGTGCAGACCGCCGACGGCAACGAGGCCTACACGCGTGCGGGCAATCTGCACATCGACGAAAACGGCCAGCTCGTGAACGCGACCAATCAGGTCGTGCTCGGCAACGGCGGGCCGGTATCGGTGCCGCCGGGCGCGCAGATCACGATCGGCAAGGATGGGACGGTGTCGGCATTGACGCCCGGCGATCCGCCCACCGCGGTCGTCACCATCGATCAGCTGAAGCTCGTCAATCCCGATCCGCAGTCGATCACGCGCGGCGATGACGGACTGTTCCGCACCGCCGACGGCAACCCCGCCGACGCCGATCCGACCGTAATGCTCGCGCCGGCGTCGCTCGAAGGCAGCAACGTGAATCCGGTCAGCGCGATGGTCTCGATGATCACCAACGCGCGCCAGTTCCAGATGCAGACGCAGTTGCTGCAAAACGCCGACAAGAACGATCAGTCCGCCAACCAGATTCTCAGCTTCAGTTAACGGATTGCCACGGGGCGCCCTACGAGGCTCGCCCCGAGACCAGGAGAACCATAAGTGAACCGCTCACTCTATATCGCCGCGACCGGCATGAACGCGCAACAGGCGCAGATGGACGTGATTTCGAACAACCTCGCGAACGTCAGCACCAACGGCTTCAAGGGCTCGCGCGCGGTGTTCGAGGATCTGCTGTACCAGACCATCCGCCAGCCGGGCGCGAACTCGACGCAGCAAACCGAGCTGCCGTCCGGCATTCAGCTCGGCACCGGCGTGCAACAGGTCGCGACCGAGCGTCTGTACACGCAGGGCAACCTGCAGCAGACCGGCAACTCGAAGGACGTCGCGATCAACGGCGCGGGCTTCTTCCAGGTGCAGATGCCCGACGGCCAGACTGCCTACACGCGCGACGGCTCGTTCCAGACCAATGCGCAGGGTCAGCTCGTCACGTCGAGCGGCTACCAGGTGATACCGGCGATCACGATCCCGAGCAATGCGACCTCGCTGACGATCGGCAGCGACGGCGCGGTGTCGATCACCGTGGCCGGCTCGAGCAATACGCAGCAGCTCGGCACGATGCAGCTCGCGACCTTCATCAACCCGGCCGGCCTCGACTCGAAGGGCGAGAACCTGTTCGCGGAGACGGCTTCGTCGGGCGCGCCGAACGTGGCGCAACCGGGTCTGAACGGCGCGGGCACGCTCAACCAGGGTTACGTGGAAGCGTCGAACGTGAACGTCGTGCAGGAGCTGGTGAACATGATTCAGACGCAGCGCGCGTACGAAATCAACAGCAAGGCCGTGACGACCTCCGACCAGATGCTGCAGACCTTGAGCCAGATGCCGGTTTGAGGACTGGAAATTTAAGGCGGTAAACGATGATGTCGCATTCCACTCGCACTCCGGTTCATTCGCGCACGGCCGTGGCGCTCGTGCAGCTCACGCTGCTCGCCGCGCTCGGCGGCTGCGCGCTCGTGCCGAAGCAACCGATCATCCAGCAGCCGATGACCGCGCTGCCGCCGGTGCCGCCGCAGGCGCAGGCGCCGGGCTCGATTTACAACCCGGGCTTCGCGGGCCGTCCGCTCTTCGAAGATCAGCGGCCGCGCAACGTGGGCGACATCATCACGATCGTGATCGCCGAGAACATCAACGCGACCAAGAACTCGGGCGCGAATGCGAGTCGCAATGGCAGCACGAACTTCAACGTGCCGACCGCGGGCTTCCTCGGCGGACTGTTCGCCAAGACCAACCTGAGCGCGACCGGCACCAACGGCTTTGCCGGCACCGGCGGCGCGAATGCGTCGAATACCTTCAACGGCACGATCACCGTGACCGTGACCGGCGTGCAGGCAAACGGCAACCTGATCGTGAGCGGTGAGAAGCAGATGCTGATCAATCAGGGCAACGAGTTCGTGCGCTTCTCGGGTGTCGTCAATCCCAACACGATTTCCAGCCTGAATGCCGTGTACTCGACCCAGGTCGCCGACGCGAAAATCGAATACTCCGCGAAGGGCTACATCAACGAAGCGGAGACCATGGGCTGGCTGCAGCGGTTCTTCCTCAACGTGGCGCCGTGGTGATCATGGGTACTGTTTTCAACTCGCTGTCGCGCGCGGGGCGCGCACTGATGTTCGTCGCGCTCGCCTGCGCGGCGCTGCCGGCCGCGACGCCCGCGCATGCCGAGCGCCTGAAGGACCTCGCGCAGATCCAGGGCGTGCGCGACAACCCGCTGATCGGCTACGGCCTCGTGGTCGGCCTCGACGGCACCGGCGACCAGACCACGCAGACGCCGTTCACGACGCAGACGCTCGCGAATATGCTCGCGAACCTCGGCATCTCGATCAACAACCAGGCGGCGGGCTCGAGCAACTCGCAATCGTCGCTGTCGAACATCCAGTTGAAGAACGTCGCCGCCGTGATGGTGACCGCGGTGCTGCCGCCGTTCGCGCGGCCGGGCGAAGCGATCGACATCACCGTGTCGTCGCTCGGCAATGCGAAGAGCCTGCGCGGCGGCACGCTGCTGCTCACGCCGCTCAAGGGCGCCGACGGCCAGGTGTATGCGCTCGGCCAGGGCAACGTCGCCGTGGGCGGCGCGGGCGCGAGCGCGAACGGCAGCAAGGTGCAGGTCAATCAGCTGGCCGCGGGGCGCGTCACCGGCGGCGCGATCGTCGAGCGCGCGGTGCCGACCGCGGTGTCGCAGGCGGGCATGATGCAGCTCGACCTGAACGACATGGACTACGACACCACGCAGCGCGTCGTCGCGGCGATCGACAGCGCGTTCGGCAGCGGCACCGCGACCGCGCTCGACGGCCGCACGATCCAGCTGCGCGCGCCGGCCGATCCGCAGCAGCAGGTCTCGTTCATGGCGCAATTGCAGAACCTCGAAGTGCGCCCCGGGCAGGCGGCCGCGAAGGTGATCCTGAACGCGCGCACCGGCTCGATCGTGATGAACCAGATGGTCACGCTGCAGAGCTGCGCGGTCGCGCACGGCAATCTGTCGGTCGTAATCAACACGCAGCCGGTGGTGAGCCAGCCGGGCGCGTTCTCGAACGGCCGCACCGTGGTCGCGCAGCAGTCGCAGATCCAGATGAAGCAGGACAACGGCGCGCTGAAACTCGTGAATGCCGGAGCGAACCTCGCCGAAGTGGTGAAGGCGCTCAACGCGCTCGGCGCGACGCCCGCGGATCTGATGTCGATCCTGCAAGCCATGAAAGCAGCCGGTGCCTTGCGCGCCGACCTTGAAATCATCTAAGGAGCACACGAGATGAATTCCGATCCGACCAATGGCGTCAACTCCGCCGGCGACCTGACCAGCCGGTTCGCGCTCGACGTCCAGGGCTTCGGCGCACTGAGCGCGCAGGCGAAGGCCTCGCCGCAAGCCGGTATGAAGATGGCCGCACAGCAGTTCGACGCCGTGTTCACGCAGATGATGTTGAAGAGCATGCGCGATGCGACGCCGCAGGACAGTCCGTTCGATTCCCACGACACGGCGACATTTACGTCGATGATGGACCAGCAGATGGCGCAACAGCTGTCGAAGCGAGGCATCGGCGTCGCCGACGCGATGCTCAAGCAGTTGATGCGCAACCAGGGCATGCAGGTGGGTGGCGCGAACGGCGCGGGCGCGGCGGGCGGTCTCGCCGGCATGGCCAACGCGCTCGGCGGCGGCAGCGGCGGCAGCGGCGGCGGCGACGAAGGCCAGAGCGCCGCGCTCAACGCGCTCGCGCGCGCCTACGGCAACGCCCAGGCCAACGGCCAGCTCGCGCTGGGCCGCGGCTATTCGGCCAATAGCGCGCTGACGCCGCCGACGCGCGGCGACGGCAGCTCGCCGAAGGTCGATGCGTTCGTCGACAAGCTCGCCGCGCCGGCGCAGGCCGCGAGCGCGGCGACCGGCATTCCGGCGCGCTTCATCATTGGTCAGGCCGCGCTCGAATCGGGCTGGGGCAAGAGCGAGATCAAGAAGGCCGACGGCTCGACCAGCCACAACGTGTTCGGCATCAAGGCGGGCAACGACTGGACCGGCAAGACCGTGTCGACGGTCACGACCGAATACGTGAACGGCAAGCCGCATCGCACGGTCGAGAAATTCCGCGCTTACGACTCGTACGAGGAAGCGATGACCGATTACGCGAGCCTGTTGAAGAACAATCCGCGTTATGCCCAGGTGATCAATTCGTCGCGCGACGTGAACGGTTTTGCGAACGGCATGCAGCGCGCCGGTTATGCGACCGACCCGCATTACGCGAAAAAGCTGCTGTCGATCATGCAGAAAATGGGCTGATCGAACGCGGGAAATGGGGCGGATACGCTTTTAACGTTTGCGCGACATTTTCCGGCGAATATTTAAATTGAGCCCCTAAATTTTGGCTCGATGCTGCCGCTAACGAGTTAGACCCGATACCGGAACAGCGCTGCAAGGTCCGGTCGAACGCGTGTGTTGCGGCTTTGCATGAAGACCCTCAGAGTCGATGGCTAGGCCCTGGCACGTGCCCGCAAGAACATGCTTACCGGCAAGCCCATGGATATGAACCAGTCGAACGGCCTGATTGACACGAACGGTCAGCCGCACGTCCCGCAAGACGAGAGCCCTTCCGATTTCGGCCGCCGCAATCCGCTGGAAATCGGCGTGCAGCTGCGCAATATCGTCAATCGCGGCGATTTCCTCACGGTCGAATATGCGGGCGGGCAGCTCGTCACGCGCCTGCTCGACGTCGACGTGCGCGAGCGCACTTTCACCTTCGATTGGGGCGCGCTCGCCGAGCAGAACAAGGGGCTGCTCAGCGCCCCGCGTTGCCAGTTCCACGCGTCGCCCGACGGTGTGCGCGTCGAGTTCACGACGCCGACGCCGCGCGAGACGCGCTTCGAGGGAATGCCGGCGTTCGAGGCCGACTTCCCCGAGGTGCTGTTCTACGTGCAGCGCCGCGAGTACTTCCGCGTCGCCGCGCCGATTCTCGACCCGTTCATGTGTACGGGCCGGCTGCCCGACGGCGACACGTTCCGCTTCGAAGTGCACGACCTGTCGCTCGGCGGCGTCGGCATGCGCACGTCCGACCTGCGTGTCGCCGAGCTGCCGATGGGCGCCCGCCTGATGGACTGCGAGCTCACGCTCGGCGCGCTCGGCCGTCTGTCGCTCGATCTGCAGCTCGTGTCGCATCGCTCGCTCGCGATGCCGAATGGCACGCAGCGCTATCAGCTCGGCTTCCGTTTCCTGTCGCTGCCCGGCAGCGCGGAAAACACGCTGCAGCGGCTGATCACGCAGCTCGAAATGAAGCGCCGCTCGCTGGCGCGCTGAGTCGCGAACCAAACGCGCGGCGGCCGTGCGCGAGACGCGCGGCACCGCGCGAACGTTTTCGGCCGGCGAAGCAAACGTTGCACAAGCAGTGGACGCAATCGCGCGGCAACATCGCGGCGAGCGCAAACGAGGTGGAATGGCCCTCAATTTTTCGCACCACGGGCCGTTAAAGAGGATGTTCCACTAACACGGTGGCATGTCTGCGATGCCGCCCTTCAGGATGACGCATGTCCAGCAATCTGTTGAATATCGGCCTTAGCGGACTCAACGCGGCCCAATGGGGTTTGACGACGACTGGTGAGAACATCAGCAACGCGTCGACGCCCGGCTATACGATGGAAACTCCGGTGTATTCGGAGGTGGGCGGCAACTATACGGGCTCCGGCTACATGCCGATGGGCGTGTCCACCGACACCATCACGCGCGCGTATAGCCAGTACCTGACGACCGAGCTCAACACCGCGCAATCGTGGAGCAGCTCGCTCAGCACGTACAACACGATGATCAGCCAGCTCAACAACCTCGTCGGCAGTCCGACTGGGGGGATTGCGAGCGCGATCAGCGGTTACTTCACGGGGCTGCAGAACGTCGCCAACGACGCGTCGAGCGTGGCGACGAGACAAACCGCGATCAGCGACGCACAGACGCTCGCGAACCAGATCAATGCGGCTGGCCAGCAATACGACCAGTTGCGCGCGAGCGTCAACACGCAGATGAGCGACGCGGTCACGAAGATCAACACCTTCACGGCGCAGATCGCGTCGCTGAATACGCAGATCACGCAGGCGAGCAGCCAGGGCCAACCGCCGAACCAGCTGCTCGACCAACGCGACCTGGCGGTGTCGAACCTGTCGCAGCTGATTGGCGTGTCGGTCGTGCAGGACAACGGCAGCTATAGCCTGTTCATGTCGAACGGACAGCCGCTCGTGCTGGCCGGCAACAGCTTCAACCTCGGCACGGCGACTTCGTCGGCCGATCCGACCGAGCTGTCGGTCCAGTATCTCGGCCAGGTTGGCGCGAAGCCGACCCCCACTCCGCAGACGCTGTCCGACAGCAGCGTGTCCGGCGGCACGCTGGGCGGCCTGCTGCAATTCCGCTCACAAACGCTCGATCCGGCCGAGGCGCAACTCGGTGCGATCGCGACCAGCTTCGCCGCGCAGGTCAATGCGCAGAACGAACTTGGCCTGACGCTGAACGGCACCGCGGGCGGCGCGCTGTTCACCGTCGGCTCGCCGACCGTGTACGCGAACTCGCAGAACAGCGGCACCGCGACGCTCGGCGTCTCGTTCGCCGACGCGAGCCAGCCGACCACGGGCGACTACACGCTGTCGTACAACGGCAGCGCCTACACGCTGACCGACAACCAGACCGGCAGCATCGTCGGCTCGGCGGCGGACCTGACCAAGCCGATCGGCGGCCTGCAGTTCTCGGTCGCGAGCGGCACGATGAACGCCGGCGACTCGTTCACTGTCGAGCCGACCCGCGGCGCGCTGAACGGCTTCGCGCTGACCACCACGGCGGGCTCGGCGATCGCGGCCGCGGCGCCGGTGCTCGCGTCGGCGTCGACGTCGAACACCGGCAGCGCGACGATCACGCAAGGTACGGTATCGGCCGGCTACAGCGCGCCGACCAGCGCGTCGAAGATCATCTACACCGCGGGCACCGGGCTCACCGGTTTCCCGATCGGCTCGGTGGTGACGGTCGCGGGCTCGCCGTCCTCGTCGTACACGATCAACACGGCGGCGGACGCAGTGCCGTACTCGCCGAATTCGGGCGCGACGCTGACCATCACCAACCCGACCAACTCGACGAACGCGGGCGTGATGAACAACGTGACGGTCACGATCAGCGGCACGCCAGCCAACGGCGACTCGTTCACGATCGGACCGAACACCGGCGCGACCAACGACGGCCGCAACGCGCAGCTGCTGTCGAACCTGACCTCGGCGAAGGTGCTGGCAGGAGGCACCGCGACCCTGACGAGCGCGTACGCGAGCTACGTCAACAACATCGGCAACCAGGCCACGCAGATCCAGGCGATGGCGACGACGCAAAGCTCGCTCGTCACGCAGATCACGTCGGCGCAGCAGTCGGTGTCGGGCGTCAATATCAATGAGGAAGCGGCTAACCTGCTTCAATACCAGCAGCTCTATCAGGCCAACAGCAAGGTCATCCAGACCGCGCAGACGCTGTTCCAGACTTTGCTTGGCATCTTCTCGTAAGGCGTTGAACCATGCGAATTTCTTCCCAGCAGTACTTCAGCATGAACGTCGCGAACATGAGCAATCAGCAGGCTCAGTTGTCGCAGATCTACCAGGAAATCTCGAGCGGCCAGAGCCTCACCACGCCCGCAGACAATCCGCTCGGCGCCGCGCAGGCCGTGCAGCTCAGCTCGACGGCGGCCGCGCTGTCGCAGTACACGACGAACCAGACCGCGGCGCTCACGTCGTTGCAGGCCGAGGACTCGACGCTGTCCACCGTCATTACGACGTTGCAAAGCGCGAACACGCTGGGCCTGCGCGCCGGCAACGGCGGATTGAACGACGCCGACCGCACGGCGATCGCCGCGCAGCTGACCACGCTGCGCGACCAGCTCCTCAGCTACGCGAATGCCACCGACGGCTCCGGCAATGCGCTGTTCGCCGGCTTCCAGAATTCGACCCAGGCTTTCTCGACCGATGCGGCCGGCAACGTCACCTATACGGGCGACACCGGCTCGCGCACCGTGCAGGTCACCGATAGCAACGCGGTCGCGACGGGTGACAATGGGCTGGCGGTGTTCATGAGCGTCGGCGCGACCAACGCGCAGTCGATTGCCTCGGGCAATGCGGCCAATACGGGCAGCGGCGTGATCGGCGCGGTGTCGGTCAACGATCCGACCAACGCGGGGAACGCGCACTCGTACCAGATCCAGTTCAGCGGCAGCGGCAGCTCGCTCACGTACACGATCACCGACACGACCACCAACGCCCCGGTTGCTACGGCCCAGCCATACACGTCAGGCTCGGACATCACGATCGCCGGCCAAAAGGTCCAGATCACAGGCACACCGGCCGCCAACGACACATTCACCGTACAGCCGGCCAACAAGGCGGGCACCAATGTCTTCGCGAACCTGAACGCGATGATCACCGCGCTCCAGCAGCCGGTGAGTGGCAACCCCGCGGCCGCGGCGACGCTGCAGAACGCGTTGAACACGGGCCTGTCGCAGCTGGGCAACACGCTGGACAACATCACCGCGGTGCAGGCATCGGTGGGCGGCCGCGAGCAGGAAGTCAAGGCGCTGCAAACGGTCACGCAGACCAACTCGCTGCAAACGCAAAGCAATCTCGCGGACCTGACGCAGACCGACATGGTCTCGACGATCAGCAAGTACACGATGCAGCAGGCGGCCTTGCAGGCTTCGCAGCAAGCGTTCGTGAAGATCCAGAACATGTCGCTGTTCCAGTACATCGGCAGCTGATGCCGCTTCGGCGGCGCGATAAAAAAACCGGCGCGATGAACTCGAGCCGGTTTTTTTATGTTCGCGATTTTCAGGGTTATTTCAGCGCCGCCGCGACCCGTCCCATCTCGTCGATGCCGCTGTCGAACAGCCGCACGAAGAACGGGATCATGTTCGGCAGCATCAGTTGCACGAGCAGCAGGCCGACCAGCATAGTCAGCGGAAAGCCGATCTGGAATACGCCGATCTGCGGCGCCGCACGATTGAGAATGCCGAGCGCCAGATTGGCGATCAGCAGGGCGACGACGACCGGCAACGACAGCAGCAGCCCCGCCGAAAAGATCGAGCTGCCCCAGTTCGCGAGCGTCTGCCAGCCGTGCGGCGCGAGCAGGTTGGCCGACACCGGCACCGACTGGAACGTCGTGACGAGCGCGGCGATCATCTGCAGATGACCATCGACGGCGAGAAACGCCAGCGTCGCGATCGTCGTCATATAGCGCGAGATCACGACGCCCGAGCCGGTCGCCTGCTGGTCGAAGAAGGTCGCGAAGCCGAGACCCATGCCGAGGCCGATGAAATAGCCGGTCGCGTCGATCGCCTGGAACACGATCTGCATCGTCACGCCGAGCGCGATGCCGATCAGGAACTGGTTGGCGAGAATCCACACGCCGTCCGCCGAAAACACGGTGACCTGCGGCAGCGCGCCGATGGTCGGCGCGACGATGATCGTCGTGAACGCTGCGAGGCCGATCTTCACCCGCGAGGGCAGCGACGAATTGCCGAACACCGGCGCGGTCGCGATCAGCGCGGCGATGCGCGCGAACGGCCACAGGAACGCGGTCAGCCAGACGTTCAGTTGCGCGTAGGTGACCGTGAACATGGAGCGGGGAGGGCGGACGTGCGAGCAGCGCTCAGTTGACGAGCGTCGGAATGCTGGTGAGCGTGTGGCGCAGATAGTCGAGCATCGTGGTCAGCATCCACGGCCCCGCGATCACCAGCGTGGCTGCGATCGCGAGCAGCTTCGGGATGAACGACAAGGTGCTCTCGTTGATCTGCGTGGCCGCCTGGAACAGGCTCACGACCAGACCGACGACGAGCGCGACGAGCAGCAGCGGGGCGGCCATCAAGAGGCCGACATACATGGCCTGGTGGGCCAGCGTCATGACTGCTTCGGGTGTCATCGTGAGTACCTGAAGAACGAGGAGTCGAAAATAATCAGACGAAGCTCTGCGCGAGCGAGCCGAGCAGCAACTGCCAGCCGTCGACGAGCACGAACAGCATCAGCTTGAACGGCAGCGAAATCGTCGCCGGCGACACCATCATCATACCCATCGACATCAGCACGCTCGCGACCACCATGTCGATGATCAGGAACGGAATGAAGATCGTGAAGCCGATCGTGAAGCCGGTCTTCAACTCGCTCGTCACGAACGACGGCACCAGCAGCGACAGCGGCACGTCTTCAGGCCCCTGCATCGGCGCCGCGTGCGAGATGCGCGCGAACAGTGCCAGGTCGCTTTCGCGGGTCTGACGCAGCATGAAGGTCTTGAACGGCGCGACGCCGCGCGACACCGCCTGGTCCATCGGCAGCGTGCCTTCGGAAAACGGCTTGTAGCCTTCGTTATAGGCCTTATCGAGCACCGGCGACATCACGAAAAACGTCAGAAACAGCGCAAGACCGACGAGCACCTGGTTCGGCGGCGTCGTGGTCGTGCCGAGCGCCTGGCGCAGCAGCGACAACACGATCACGATGCGCGTGAAGCTCGTCATCATCAGCACCATCGCGGGCAGGAACGACAGCATCGTGAGCAGCAGCATCGTCTGCACGCTCAGCGAGTAGGTCGTGCCGCCGTTCGGGCCGGGGCTCGTCGTGAAGGCCGGCAGGCCGGCGGTTTGCGCGAACGACAGCGTCGGCAGCGCGACCAGCAGTGCCGGCAGCGCGAGTCGAAGCACTGCGGGGAGCGAGCGCGCCGCACGGCGCGATAGCGTGAAGAACCAACCTGACTGCCTGAAACTGACCTGCATTACCGATCCCCGCCGCGGTGCGCGTTGAAACGTTTGCCCACTTCGCCCTTCATGGCGTCGCGAAAGCGTTGACCAAAGGTGCCGGAAAGCGGTGCGGGCGAAGCAGCAACCGTATCGGCCGCGACGGAACCCGCCGGCATCGTATGCAGCAGCCGCACGTTGCCGGGCGCAGCGCCGAGCACGAGCCACGTATCGCCGATCTCGACGACCGCGACGCGCTCCTTGCCGCCGAGCGAAGCGCCGCCCACGGTCTTCACGAGGCCGCCGCGCTGGCCCGGTTGCAGGCCGAAGCGTCGCGCGAGCCATGCGCAGCCGAACACGAGGCCGATCACGACCGCGAGCCCGACGAAGGTTTGCAGCACCGCGCCGACGCCGAGCGCCGGCACCGCGCTACCCGCGCCGACCCCCGAGGCGATCTTCGCGGCGTTGTTGACCGCGTTCATGTCGGCGGCGTGAGCGACGCTGGACGCGATGAGCGGCGCGAGCAACACGCCGCGACCTGCCAAACGTTTCATCGATTGAGTTTCCGGATGCGTTCGGACGGCGTGATGATGTCGGTCAGCCGGATACCGAACTTGTCGTTGACGACCACCACTTCGCCCTGCGCGATCAGACAGCCGTTGACGAGCACGTCCATCGGCTCGCCGGCCATGCCGTCGAGTTCGACGACCGAGCCCTGCGCGAGCTGCAGCAGATTGCGGATCGCGATCTTGGTGCGGCCGAGCTCGACCGTCATCTGGACGGGGATGTCCAGGATCATGTCGATATCGTTGTGCGTCGCCGTCGGCTCGACCTTCGACAGCGGCTGGAACACACCGGCCGCGGCCGGGTTGACCTCGTCGTTGCCGTTCTGCTCGGCGAGCGCGCTCGCCCAGTCGTCCATCGCCGCGTCGTCTTCCGCGGCGGACAGCCCGCCGGCGGCGAGTTGCTCGGCTGCCTCGAGATCGCTCTCGGGCTTTGCGTTCAGGTCACTCATATCCACCTTCCTTCATCGTGTCGGCTGCGCTGATCATCTTCTGGACCCGCAACGCGTACTGACCATTGAAAATTCCGTAGCCGCATTCCATCACCGGCACGCCGTCGACTTTCGCGGTGATGTGCTCGGGGATGTTGATCGGCAGAACATCGCCTTTGCGCATGTTCAGGATCTGTTCGAACGTGACCGGCACCTGCGCGAGGTCGGCGGTCAGCTGCACTTCGGCAGCCTGCACCTGCTGCGACAGCACGCGCACCCAGCGCCGATCGACGTCCATCGCTTCGCCCTGGATCGGCGATGAGAGCACGTCGCGGATCGGCTCGATCATCGAGTACGGCATGCAGATGTGCAGCGTGCCGCCCGTCGAGCCGAACTCGATCGAAAACTGGGTGACGATGACGATTTCGTTCGGCGTCGCGACGTTGGCGAACTGCGTGTGCATTTCCGAGCGCACGTATTCGAACTGCAGCGGGCGCACGCTCTTCCACGACGCGGTGTAGTGCTCGAATGTCAGATTGAGCAGCTTCGTGATGATGCGCTGCTCGGTCTGCGTGAAATCGCGTCCTTCGACGCGCGTATGGAAACGCCCGTCGCCGCCGAACAGGTTGTCGACCACGAAGAACACGAGGTTCGGATCGAACACGAACAGCGACGTGCCGCGCAGCGGCTTCACGTGGACCAGGTTCAGATTGGTCGGGATCGGCAGGTTGCGCGTGAATTCGCTGTACTTCTGCACCTTCACCGGGCCGACGGAGATTTCCGCCGAGCGCCGCATGAAGTTGAAAATGCCGACGCGCAACAGGCGCGCGAAGCGGTCGTTGATGATTTCGAGGCCCGGCATCCGGCCACGGACGATGCGTTCCTGCGTCGCGATGTTGTACGGGCGTACGCCCGTGCGGTCGTTTTGCTCGGATTCCGTGTCGGATTCGCCGGTGACGCCCTTCAGAAGGGCATCGACCTCCTCCTGGGACATGAACTCTTCATGGCTCATTGCTTATTCCTCGTGCGTCCCTTGGCGATTGATGATGGCAGTGCTGGACAAGGTCACGTCACTGCACGACGAACTCGGTGAACAGCACGTCCTGCACGCGGATCGGTGCGGCGCCCCGCTCGGTCGGCTCGGTGATCAGCGTCTTCAGCTCTTCGGCGAGCGCGCGCTTGCCTTCGAGCGGCGCGAGTTCTTCGGGGTGCTTGTTCGACAGCGCGAGCAGGATGCGGCTGCGCACTTCCGGCATGTGATCGGTGAGCGCCTGCTGGGTGCCGGCGTCGCCGAGCTTCAGCGTGAGGCCGATGCGCAGGAAGTGTTGCTGGCCGTCGTCCGATTGCAGGTTGACGGTCATCGATTCGAGCGGGAAGAACAGCGGCACGGCGGACTGCGCCGGCGCGGCTTCGGCCGATACGGCGACGGGTGCGCGCTTTGACATGAAGAACCACACGCCGGCACCGGCAGCGCCCGCGGCGATCAGCGCAATGAGGCCGATCAGGATGATGCGCTTCATGGGGCCCGGCGAGGCGGGCGCGGCTTGTTGCGGGGCGGTCGTAGTTGCCATTTGGGTTGCCAGCCTGGTGCTGGCGTAGTAAGGGTTAGGGTGATTGTTGTTGATTTGCCTGCGGCGCTATGGGTCGAAAAGAAGGGCTATTTCTGGCTATTTCTGGCTGTTTCTGGTTTTTGGTTGTTTTTCTGGTCTTTATTCTTGGCGGTGTTGGCCTTTCCTTGCTTTCTTATCGGTCTATTAGCGTTGCCCCTGTGCGGGGCGGCACCTACTTTCTTTGCTGCTGCAAAGAAAGTAGGCAAAGAAGACAGCTAAAACCGCCAGCTCATAAGCGGGTCCCGTGGCTTGGTTGGGGCAGTGGTGCATCTGGAATCCGTGCCCCCGCACATTCCCCGTTCGTGACAAAGCCATCATCCATCCCACTCCGCACTACGTGCGTCGCGGACGGGTCTGCCCGGGAAACCGGCGGGCTCGCCCGGGCAGCGGGAGCCCTCGGCTGCGCCTCGGCGACACGCCGAAATGACCAATGGTTTGAGAACAGTGCTTCGGCGCGCGTAGCGCCGCCGGAAGGATGACTGCCTTGTCACTGACGCGGACTGTGCGGGAGCACGGATTCCAGATGCACCACTACCTTGTGTGGACCGAGGGACCCGCTTAAGAGTTAGCGGTTTTAGCTGTCTTCTTTGCCTACTTTCTTTGCAGCAGCAAAGAAAGTAGGTGCCGCCCCGCATAGGGGCAACGCTAATAGACCGACAACACAACAAGGAAAGGCCAACAAAGCCAGAACAACGAAAAAAGAAGCCCGCCTGGCTCAGGCAAACGTATCGACTAATCCAACCTGCTGCCGCACGGCAACATTAGCGATGGCATCGCCAGAGTCCCCCGAGCCGTCCCCTGCAAGGGAGCCACCACTACCACTACCGCCGCCCTTCCCATTCGACCCACCCGCGCCAGCGCTCTGCTGCTGTTGTCCGCTCTGCCGGGCAAACCCATCACTCACACTCGCGCTGCCAAGCCCAATCCCATTGGACTCCATCGCCTCGCGAAGCTTCGGCAACGCCGCCTCGACCGCCTCCCGCACCGACTGGTGCTGCGACACGAACAGCGCATGCGCATGGTTATCCGCAACCTGCAACACGACCTGCAACGGCCCCAGATCCTTCGGATTGAGCGTCAGCTCAGCACTCTGCGAATGCGCATTCGACAAAAACACCACCTTCTGGCTCAACGCTTCTTCCCACGCGCTCGTGCCGACCTGCGGCGTCAACGCATTCGCGGCGGCGGCAGCACTCGCGTTGCCGGTGCTCTGCACCGCCGCCGTCGTACTCGCAGCGTTCGCTGCCGCCTGCGCCGCGGCCAGCGCGCTGTTCGCCGCCTCGGACGCGCTGCGCGCCGATGCGACGTTGTCAGCCTGGCCGCTCGTCGCGGCCGCGGCGCTCATTGCGTCGGCGGCCGACTTCGCTGTCGATGGATCGGCCAGCGCGGTCGCGGCGGCCGTTGCGGTCGTCGGCGTCGTGTGGATGGTCGAGGTGCCCTTGCCGGTGCCGGTGCCCGTGCCGTTGCCGACCGTCTTGTCGTCCGAGGTGCCGTTCAGGTCATTTTTCGTGTTGCTAAGGCCGCGCACCGCGCTCGATACGCTCGCGGCTTTCGCAGCCGCGCCGCTGGCGAGCGCGGCCGCAGGCACCGCGCCCTGGCCGCTCGATAGCGCGGACAGCGCACTCTGCAGCGCATCCTGCAGCGACTTCGGATCGACCGCGCCTTTCCTGCTCGCCGCGGCGGCCGTGAGCGCGCTCGTGGCGGTGCCGGCCAGCGCGCTCACCGCGTTGGCCGCGGAGCTTGCGGCATCGGTCACGGTGGTCGCGTTCGCATCGGCGGCGTTATTGACGGCGGCGTGTGCCTGCGCTTGCGCCTGGGCCTGGGCGGCAGCCGCCGCGGCGGCGAGCGCGCCAGCGTCGGTCTGCGCCTTGGTGTCTTGCTGCCTGGTTTGCGTCGTGGTCGACTGGCTGTTCGATGCCTGCTGCGTGGGTGTCGCCGGCGTTGCGGACGACGATGAAGCGCTGCTGCTCGCCGCGTTGCTCGGCGCGTTGCTCGGCGCGTTGCTCGTCGTGCCGCTGGCGCTCTGGCCGCTGCTCGCGCTCTGCTGCGACGGAGCGGGCGCCGGCGCGGGTGCGGGTGCGCTGGGCGTGCTCGGTGCCGAGGCTTGCGTCGCCTTCGCTGAACCGGTCTGCTGTTGATTCGCGCTGTTCTGCTGGTCGATGCTTTGCTGCAAGGTCTGCGCGAACGGAGTCGAGCTCGCGGCGTTCGCGGCCGCGCTGCTCGACCCATTGCTGCTCGCGTCGAGCAGCGTGCTCAGTTGCGAGCCGATCTGTGAAAGAAGCGACATAAAGAATCCTGTGAATCGGTCAAACGGGTGTGTCGTCAGGCATTAACCGTGAGGCAAGGCCTCACGCGCCGTCGGCTCGCATGCGCAGACTTCGCGCCGCGAATTCGTCGGCGTCGCGCTGTTCGCGCCGCGCCGCAACCTTCGCCTCGGCCGCCTCGCCGCGCGCCTGCAGCACTTCATACGAGCCGAGCTTCTGCTTCTGGCGCTGCCAGTCGGGCTTCGCCGCCTCGACGCGCGCGCTCGCCGCCGCGAGCAGGTTGCGCTGCTGCTCGATCGCGGCGTCGAGCGTGTCGAGGAACGCCTGGAAGTTGCGCATGTTGCCGGCGGGCATGCCCGACTGCGCGCTCGCCGTGAAGCGTGCGTAGTATTCGTTGCGGTACTGCACGAGTGCATCGAGTTGCGCCTCTACGTCGTTGCGCTCGCGCTGCGCGCGGCCGAGCCGCTGCGCGGCGGCGTCCACGTCGTCCTGCGCGAGACCGATCAGCGTCTTGATCGGAAAGTGTTTCGACATCGTCAGCCTCCTCGGCCCTAAGCAAACAGCGCGTTGAGCATGTCGATGCTCGGCTGGAAGTTCGCGCACTCGCGAAAGCCTTGCTGCAGGAACGCTTCCATCCGCGGGTACAGCGCGATCGCGCGATCGAGCAGCGCGTCGCGCCCGGCCGAATAGGCGCCGACGTTGATCAGATCGCGGTTGCGCTGGTAGCGCGACAGCATCTGCTTGAACATACGCGTTTTATTCAGATGGTTATCGTCGATCAACGCGGTCATTGCCCGGCTAATCGACGCTTCGATATCGATCGCGGGGTAGTGGCCGGCTTCGGCGAGCGAGCGCGACAGCACGATGTGGCCGTCGAGAATCGCGCGCGCCGAGTCGGCGATCGGGTCCTGCTGGTCGTCGCCTTCGGTGAGCACAGTGTAGAACGCGGTGATCGAGCCGCCGCCCGCCGGTCCGTTGCCGGTGCGCTCGACCAGCGCCGGCAGCTTCGCGAACACAGACGGCGGATAGCCCTTGGTGGCGGGCGGCTCGCCGATCGCCAGCGCGATCTCGCGCTGCGCCATCGCGTAACGGGTCAGCGAATCCATCAGCAGCAGCACGTGCTTGCCCTGGTCGCGGAAGTATTCGGCGAGCGAGGTCGAGTACGCGGCGGCCTGCATCCGCAGCAGCGGCGACACGTCGGCCGGCGCGGCGATCACGACCGAGCGCGCCAAGCCTTCCTCGCCGAGAATCTGTTCGATGAACTCCTTCACTTCGCGGCCGCGTTCGCCGATCAGGCCGATCACGATCACCTCGGCGCTGGTGTAGCGCGCCATCGTGCCCAGCAGCACCGATTTACCGACGCCCGAACCCGCGAACAGCCCCATGCGTTGACCACGGCCGACGGTCAGCAGCGAGTTGATCGCGCGCACGCCGACGTCGAGCACCTTGTGAATCGGCTCGCGATTGAGCGGATTGATGACCGGCGCGGACAGCGGCGCATCGGTTTGCGTGCCGAGCGGGCCGAGCCCGTCGAGCGGACGGCCCGATGCGTCGAGCACGCGGCCGAGCAATTCCCAGCCGACCGGCAGACGCTTCGCGCCGGCGAGCGGATCGGCGATCGGCGCGCTTTCGAGCGGAAAGACGCGCGCGCCGGGCAACAGGCCGATCACTTCGGTGGTCGGCATCAGGAACAGTTTGTCGCCGGAGAAGCCGACCACTTCGGCCTCGGCCATCGGCAGCGAACTGCCGGGCGGCAGCTCGATCATCACTTCGGCGCCGACCGACAGGCGCAGCCCGACCGCTTCGAGCACCAGACCGGCCGCGCGCGTCAGACGTCCGCACGCGCGCAGCGGCTTTGCGATCGCGTTGCGCGCGCGCAGCGCGTCGAGCTGGCCGCGCCATGCCTGCATATGCGGATTGATGTCGAGCGCGGGATCGTAGGACGGTGCATGCGGCGCGTGAGCGGCGTGGTCCTGCGCGGCGGACGGGCGGCTCACCGCCGCGCCTGTCGCCGGATGCTCACTCGCGGGAGCGCGCCATCCCGCATCCGGTGGCTCCGGAAAACCGGACGACTCGACATCGGCCAGCGCCTCGGCGCCGAACGACGCCAACGCGAGTTCGCGTTCGAGCGGCGTCAGATCGCTCGCGCGGATCTCGTCGAGGGTCGGCTTCACCACGTGCTCACCTTGCCGAGCGCGGCGGCGACGCGCTGCCAGCGCGTGTCGATGCCCGCGTCGACCTCACCGGTGCCGGCCTGCGCGCGGCAACCGCCACGCTCCACCGATGCATCGGTACGCACGGTCCAGCCGCGCGTTTGCAATTCTTCGAGCAGATACGCCTCGACGACCGGCAGATCGGCGGGACTCACGATCAGCGCCGGCGCCCCGGAGAGCGCGGGCTCAGCCGCGAGCACCTCGCGCGCGGCCGCGATCAGCGCGGTCGGGTCGTGCTGCACGTGCTGGCGCACGACCTGTTGCGCGATGTCGAGCGCGAGTGCGATCAGCGTTTCGGAGATCGCGTGCTGCGCGCCATCGAGCGCGGTCTTGAAGGTTTCGGCCAGCGCGGCGAGCCGCATCGCTTCCTCGCGCGCCTCGGTCTGGCCCTGCGCGAAACCCTGCGCGCGCCCCTGGTCGTAGCCCGCCTGATAGCCGAGCGCCTGGCCGGCCACATGACCGGATGCGACGCCCTGCGCATGCGCGGCTTCGCGGCGGCGCTCGAGTTCGGCTTCGAACGCGCGCTCGTCGAACTCGGGTTCGGCCGGCGGGGGCGGCGGCGGGGCCGGGTCGAACGACGCCATCTCCCAGCGCTGGTAAGCCGAGAGGCCGTCCTTTGCCGGGGCGTTCGAATCAGACATATGCGTCTTCCGCCTTGCCGCCGATCACGATCTGGCCGCTCTCGGCCAGGTTGCGCACGATCTGCAGGATGCGGCGCTGCTGCGTCTCGACTTCGGACACGCGCACCGGGCCGCGTGCGTCGAGGTCTTCGGCGAGCAGCTCGGCCGCGCGCTGCGACATGTTCGACAGGAACTTCTGACGCAGCGCGGGCGGCGCGCCCTTCAGCGAGATGATCAGCGCCTCGGATTCGACTTCCTTCAGCAGCAGCTGGATCGCGCGGTCTTCGAGGTCGAGCAGGTTCTCGAACACGAACATCTGGTCGATGATCTTTTGCGCGAGCTCGGCGTCGTACTGGCGCACGTTTTCGATCACGCCTTCCTCGTGGTTGCTCGACATGAAGTTCAGAATTTCGGCCGCCGTGCGGATGCCGCCCATCGGGCTGCGCTTCAGGTTGTCGCTGCCCGACAGCAGGCCGGTCAGCACGTCGTCGAGCTCGCGCAGCGCGGCCGGCTGGATGCCGTCGAGCGTCGCGATCCGCAGCAGCACGTCGTTGCGCAGGCGCTCCGCGAAGCACGACACGATCTCCGAGGCCTGATCGCGGTCCAGATGTACGAGGATCGTCGCGATGATCTGCGGATGCTCGTTCTTGATCAGTTCCGCGACCGCCGACGAGTCCATCCACTTCAGGCCTTCGATGCCGCTCGTGTCGCTGCCCTGCAGGATCCGGTCGATGATCGCGCCGGCCTTGTCGTCGCCGAGCGCCTTGGTCAGCACCGAGCGGATGTAATCGCTCGAATCGAGCGACATGCCGGTGTGCTGCTCGGCCTCGCGCACGAACTCCTGCAGCACCTCGTCGATCTGCTCGCGGGTGACGTTTTTCAGCGCGGCCATCGCGACGCCGATTTTCTGAACCTCACGCGGGCCCAGAAACTTGAACACCTGCGCCGCCTCTTCCTCGCCGATCGACATCAGCAGCAGCGCGCTCTTCACTACGCCTTCAGCGCTCATCGGACACCCAGTTCTTGACGACGGTTGCTACGATCTTCGGATCCTGACGCGCGATGTTGCGCGCGAACTCCAGGTTCCGCTCGTACTTGTGCTTCGCGTTTTCGAGCGCGAGCTTCTCGCTATCCGCTTCGATTTCGACCACCGCGCCATCGCGTTCCTCGGCCGGTATGCCGTCGAGCAGCACCGGTTCGTCGGGCGACATCAGCGCGGGCACCGGCTCGGGCGGCGGCGGGAAGGCGCGGCGCAGCGCGGGCTTCACCATCACGAAGTAGAGGAACAGGGCCACCGCGCCGATGCCGAGGTACGTCGCGATCTGCTTGTACAGCGCGAGCATGTCCGGGGTGCGCCACCATGGCAGGTCGGCGTTCGGATCGAGATCGGTGGTGAACGCGCTGTTGACCACGTTGACCGAGTCGCCGCGCGACGCGTCGTAGCCCATCGCGTCCTTCACGAGCTGCGTGATCTGCGCGAGCTTGTCGGCGCTGACCGGTTGCATCGTCACATGGCCCTTCGGATCGACGACCCGCAGATAGTTGACGACCACCGCGACCGTCAGCCTGCGGATGCCGCCCATCGGCTGGTCGATGTGGCGCACGGTCTTGTCGAGCTCGTAGTTGGTGGTCGAATCCTTGTGATCGCTGATCGGCGTCGTGCTCACCGAGCTCGCGCCGTTGCCGGCCACGATCGGCGCGGAGGCAGGCTGCGGCGGCTGATTCGACAACGCGCCCGGCACCCCCGAGGCGCCCCCCTGCGACATTTCGGTGGCGCTGCTCGTCTGCTGGCTGCGGATCGCGGCGTCCTGCGGATTGGCGTTCGGGCCGTACTTCTCCGAAGTCTGCTCGCTGTGCGAGAAGTCGATGTCGGCGCTGACCTGCGAGCGCGCGTTGCCGGCGCCGAACAGCGGCGCGAGGATCGTGTCGATGCGCTGCTGCGTGTTGCGTTCGATCTGCTGGCGGAACTTCAGCTGGGTTGCATCGAGGCCGCTGCCGTTGCTTGGCTGCGTGAGCAGATTGCCGTCCTGGTCGAGGATCGTCACGCCGTGCACCGGCATTTGCGGCACCGCCGACGCCACCATATGCGTAATCGCGACCACTTGCGCTTCGTCGAGCACGCGGCCAGGGTACAGGTTCACGAGCACCGACGCCGATGGCGGTTCCTTGTCGCGCACGAATACGCTCGGCTTCGGAATCGCGAGGTGCACACGCGCCGATTTGACGCTCGAGATCGATCCGATCGTGCGTTCGAGTTCGCCTTCGAGCGCGCGCTGATAGTTGACCTGTTCGTCGAACTGGCTGATGCCGAATTTCTGGTTGTCCATCAGCTCGAAGCCGACCGAGCCGCTCTTCGGCAGTCCCTGCGAGGCGAGGCGCAAGCGGGTCTCGTGGACCTGCTCGGCGGGCACGAGGACCGCGGTGCCGCTTTCGGACAGCTTGTATGGGATATTGGCCTGCTGCAGCGCGGTGATGATCGAGCCGCCGTCGCGGTCGGACAGATTGCTGTAGAGCACTTTGTAGCTAGGCGCGCGCGACCACAGGAACAGGCCGGCGACGACCGCCACCAGCAGCGCGACCGCGAACACGAGCGGCGCGCGCGGGTTGCCGCGCATCTGCGCGAGTCCGGACAGACGCTGGCCGAAATTGCCGCCGAGACCTCCGAGGCCGCCGAGGCCGCCGAGGTCGGCCGTGCCGCCGGCCTGGCCGCTCGCGGCCTGAGCGGCCGCGGGCTGCGCGCCGGCGAGCCCCATGCGGGCGTCGGGGTTGATCAAAGAGTTGGCTGACGAATCCATGCGTCGGGTTTCTCCGGGGAATGCTTTGGCGTTCTGCCGTGATGCCGCGCCGGGGCTCGGCGGACGGACAGATACTTTCACCTTTGAAATTATCCGCAGCGCCGCTCAACCCGATTGCTTGAATAGAGCCGGGTTTCCCCCCTAGTTTCGGGACTTTCCGCGTGGGGCCGCTGCTATGCTTTCGTCCAGATCGGTACACCTTCCGGTGCTCCGATCGCCTATCCAACGGAGAAGAAGATGATCATGCCCGTGAACGCGCTATCGTCGGCGCTGCAACAGATGCAGGCGATGGCGGCGCAGGCGGCCGGCGGCTCGACCGCAGTGGCGGAGCAATCCGGCGCGGCGACGCCGACCAACTTCGCGGCGGCGCTGAAGGCCTCGCTCGACAAGATCAGCAGCGACCAGCAGAAGGCGATCGGTGAGTCGCAGGCGTTCGAACTCGGCGCGTCGAACGTGTCGCTGAACGACGTGATGGTCGATATGCAGAAGGCCAACATCGGCTTCCAGTTCGGCCTGCAGGTGCGCAACAAGCTGGTCGCCGCGTACAACGACATCGCGCAGATGTCGATCTGAGAGGGATCGCGCGGGACTGCCTGAAGGACTTGCCCGAAGGTCCGCTGGAGTCCCGTCCGACGATCCGGCAAGCCGCTGCCGGTGCTTGCCCCGGCGGCTCGCGCCGCGTCTTCCGTGCCCGCCCAGCGGCGCTTTCGATCCTCCTGACACCGGACTAAAGCTTTGTCGTCGCGCATCCGATAACCAAAGTACATGTCAGCGATTGGCGCGGCGACGCGCCGCGCGGCTACGCCACGACTTAACCGCAGCCAGTATCAGAGGAGGAGCGCCGATGTTTTCCCAAGGACACGCTGGAGCCAACGCGTATGCGCGTGTCGGTATCGAGACATCCGTGATGGGCGCAAGTCCGCATCGTCTGATCGTGTTGCTGTACCAGGGTGCACGCCAGGCGATCGCGCAAAGCCGCCTGCATTTGCAGCAGGGCAACGTGGCCGAGCGTGGCATGGCGATCAGCAAGGCGATCCGGATCATCGAAAGCGGGCTGCAGGCGTCGCTCAACCTCGAGGCAGGCGGCGAAATCGCCGAACGGCTCAATGCGTTGTACGACTATATGGCGCGTCGGCTGTTGGAGGCCAATATCAATCAGAGCGACGCGATGCTCGTGGAAGTGGACCGACTGCTCGCGACGCTCGAAGAGGCATGGATCGGGATTGCCCCGGAGATCGCGCGGATGGCGGCACAGCCAGCCGCGGAAAGCCTGAGATGACATCGAACGCAGACTATTTTGCCCGCTATGAAGCGGTCGCCGCGCTGTCCTGCCGCATGCTGATCGCGGCCCGCCGTGCACTGTGGAGCGACCTGGTGCACTTGCAGGAAGAGTATCGGCATCTGGTCGAAGCGCTGCGCGAGGCCGACGTGGGCGTCAAGCTCGACGAGGCCGAGCGCCTGCGCAAGTACGCGCTGATCCGCCAGATCCTCGCCGACGACGCCGCGATCCGCGACCTCGCGAATCCGAGCATGGCGCATCTGTCGGCGCTGTTCGCCGGCCGGCCGACGCGTGTGCTCAAGGAGTTGTACGGGGCGCGCTGAGTGCGGGCGGGCGCGCGGGTGAACTGGCGTCACGCCGTGCGCGTCTGAAGGATCGCAGCAATCAGAGCATCGCGCGCATTGCCGCCGATGCGACCAAGGAACCGGCATGAACGGAATCGATTCGGCCCTCGCTTCGGTGCTGTCGAGCCGGATCGACAGCCTGCTCAACATTGCGCCGGGAACCGCGACCACCTCGCAGACCGGCGCGGCCGGCGTCGATACCAAGGTTCCCGCGGCGCCTGCGAACGCGACGCCAGAGCCGCAGTCGTCCGCGCAAACCGCGCTGTCGGCCGTCGCGCTGACGCTGAACGCGATCGCGCACTCGGGCGGCGAGGCGACACCGGCGGTGCTCGGCCGCGCGCCGATCTGGGCGGCCGCGCCGGCGCTCGACGTCGCCATCGAGAGCTTGCCGCTGACGAATGCGGGCGCCGCTACTGGCGATTCCGCCGCTTCTGCGAATCTCAATACCGATCCCAACGCTGCTGCCCACGCTACCGCGGCTACCACCGCGAGCGTGGCGGCGACCGAAGTGCCCGTCGCGGCGCTCGCGGCTGCGCTGCAAAAGACAGTGGCCGACAGCGGCCTGTTCTACGAGGCGCATCTCGCGGCGTGGCTGGTCGGCCAGCGTTCGCCGGCTCAACTGGCGAACGAGGCACACAATCAGCTCGTCGCAGATTCTCAATTGCCCCCCGGCTGGAGCGCCGACGTTGGCGACGCGAGCACGCGGTCCGCTTCGGCGAACAGAGCCGCCGAGGCGACGCCACGCGGCGCGCCCAACGGCACACCGAATGGCACGCCGGCTGGCACGCCGAACGCCGCCGACAACAACCCTGCCTCGCACGCGATGCCGTCGATCCTGACCGCGCAGGCCGCGCGCCTCGTCGCGGGCGAGCTGCTGGCCAGTTCGGTGTCCGATCTGAACGGGCAGTCCACACATGCGGGGCCGCACGGCGCGGCGTCGCAGGCGGCCGATGCGGGTCCATCGCAGAGCGCGCAGGCAATGGCGGCGGCGGTGCATCCGGCGACGGTACCGCTCGTGCGCCAGCAGCTCGATCTGCTCGCGACCGGACAGTTTCGCTGGACCGGCGAGGCGTGGCCCGGCGCGCGTCTGGACTGGACCATCGAGCAGGATGGCGACGAATGGGACCGCAGCGGCGGCGGCCTCGCGAGCGAGGACGACCAGCCGTGGCGCACGCGCCTGACGCTGTCGCTGCCGACGCTCGGCACCGTCGATGCCGAACTGACGCTGACCGGCACGCGGCTGAGCGCGCGCGTGCAGGCGAGCCCGCGGGGCGCCGCGCGGCTCGCGAATCAGGGGGACGGTTTCCGTCAGCGGCTCGCGGCGGCGGGGATCGAGCTGCAGGGCTTGACGATTCGGGAGATTGGCGGCGGTGCACCGGCGTCTGCTGTGGCTGGCGCATCGGCGGCGGGGGCGCAGGCGGCGGGCGCGTATGCACGGTCGGCGTCGGCGGCTGCAACCGAGTCGGCGGCGGCGAGCACCGCGTCGCGCGACGACTTCGATTGGGATATCTGATGAGCCGCACCCATCGTCGCAGCGCGGCTGCGCTCGTTTATGACGCTCATGGCGGGGAACCCGCGCCGCGTGTGGTCGCGAAGGGGTATGGGCTGCTTGCCGACATGATCGTGCAGCGCGCGAAGGAAGCAGGGCTGTATGTGCACGAGGCGCCCGAGATGGTGTCGCTGTTGATGCAAGTCGATCTGGATGCGCGGATTCCTCCCGAGCTTTATCAGGCTGTTGCCGAGTTGTTGGCCTGGTTGCATCGGCTCGAGAGTGGGGCTGATGTTGAGCCGGCTCATGAGGGGGAGAGCGCTGGCGCGCAGGATGTGGTGGATGTTGTTGCTACTGATGTGCCTGCCGGCACGGGGGCTGTGGATCATTGACGGTGCGGGCTTGCCCTTTTGCAGGACGGAGTTCTTTTTTGTCTTTGTTCTTGCGGTGTTGGTCTTTCCTTGCTTGTCGGTCTAATGGCGTTGACCCTGCGCCATCGCAATCGGTGCCTCGCGTGACGTAGAAAAGGCCTCGCTGCGGCGCGGGCCTTTTCGCAGGAAAAAACCCCGCAAAAGCGGGAATAGCGAGCCGAACTCAGAGATCAACGAAACGTGGCAACAGGTCCTGATCGGCGAGGCGGATTTCGATATCATTTGCCGCCTTGACGTGCTCCCGGTTGTGCACATCGAAGACTTCATCCGTCACGCTGACGACGATCGTGCCTTGCTGCTTGCCATTGCGCATGACAGGGATAAGGTCGCGCGCTTCGGGCACTTGGGCCTGCGTGAGAACGTGCGGCAGGTAGAGCATCCAGCTAACGCCTAAACGATCGTCGAAGACCTGTTGATCTTGATAGGCTCGTGGCCCGAACGTTACGTACAACGCCTCGTAGATAATGGCGACTTCGGAGACGAATTCTCCAATCGCGTCATAGAGTCCAAGCCGCGAACTATCGTCACTCTTTTCGCCAAGGGAAATTTCGAAAATATCGGACAATTCATCACTATCGAACGATACCGAAATCAACGCATTGTGATAGACGGACTGTTGACCGTTCCAGCAGAGGACCGATTTCGGATCTTTTTCACGCCCATCATATTCTTTGGAAAGAAGGGCTAGTGCGGTTGCCGAGGGCTCGGAATTTGCAAACACAGGCCGCTGCAGTGACTCAGAAATCGAATCGGCACTCAGATACCAGCTTCCACCTAGCGTTTCGTCCTTGTTTGCGAGCCGCTTGATAATGCGGCGAAGTCTGCGAAGATGGAATTCAAAATCTCCCCGCCGAATGCCGGACTTATCACGATACTGTGAAAATAGATGCATGTTGACTCACGGTTGATATACGGAAGGGACGCTGGCGGCTCGAAGAGCTGACATCATGTAAGTTCTTGTTCGAGGTGTTTCGAAATACCACATGAGCTTTGATGGCGGATTTGCACGAACCAGCATACTCTGTTTCCGAATCGTTTCCCCCATCACCTTGAAACCTTGAAAGGGGAATATTGGCATATTCTGATGATTCAAAAACTGATCATAGTTTCCCTTGGCTTCCTGCAAGAGGCATTGGGAAGGCTGAAATCCATCAAAGTCTGTGCCAAGCCACGCCCACTCCATATTCCAGCCTTGGCTGGTTTCCCTGCCCTTCCCGTCCGTCACAATTCCATACTCAAATCCTGTAATACGGGCTTGGTAGCGTCGCGGTTCAGGATTCATTCCGTGATTCCTTCGCACCTTTTCGCCACCCTTCTCGGGCGGGCACTTGCACGGCCTCTCACGTTCGCGGGACCTGTCGCGCGACAGGTCGCCCCATCCGCCATCTACACCCGTACCCGTGCCGCTGCTGCCCGTGGCACCAGCAGACGGTGCGACAGCGGGGACCGGAACAGGCATCGGCGTTGCCTGCGCCATCGCGTTTGCTGCGCGTGCGAGCGTCGCCGGGAATGGAATACCCATCAGCGTTTCTCCTTCATTTCCTGTTGTCTTTTTCGCGTTGCCTGCATCAGCATTTCGAATCGCTGTTCAGCCGGAACCCCGGGCTTGTGCAGCCATGCGATGACCTCTGGAATCCAGTAAAACCCCGGCGTGGTTGCTTCCACATACAGGAAATCGACTATCGCCCCGTCATGTGTAAAACGGAGCATCCTTGTCTGCGCAAAGGCCCCATCAAGCCGGTCGCGCAAGGTCGGATCATTGGCCAGCGCGGGATAGTCGCGCACGATATGTCCGCGGATAAAGTCCACGTAGTTGCGGTCTTCATAGACTTTCAGAAGCGCCCATTGTCCTTCGGTAAATTCCATTGTCGTCGATGGTGAATCGTCGTCCTTCGTTGAGGTAGTGCCACGCGTCGGCAGCCCTGAAAAGCTCACGCCCGCTCTTGCCGCGGCATGCCGCATCGAGCGCATGCAACACCCTCGGGTCCCAGAAGCGCAGCAGGGCCGAGCGTCCTTTTGGTATTCGGGTATGCAGGTGCGGGCGCAGCTTTTCGGCCTGCCGCTCAAGGCTCTCCGAGGTGCTCAGCCAGATCACGCCAGGGCGGGCCTGTTCGAGTTCACGCAGGTCCCCCAGAAAATCGCGCGCCGTCTTCGGATCAACCAGCCACGGCCCCGCGTGTGCGAGTGCCATCTCGTGCGTTCCCGCGAACAGCGAGACCGTCCGATCGGTTTCGGCCGTGAGTTGCTGGCCGGTATGCTGCTGGTACTGGATACCGTCCACCAGCGCCAGCACGTGGCCGCTGTAGCGCCGTTGCCCGTACTGGCGAAGCGGTTCATTGACAGAGGCGGGAATCATCAGCGCTCCAGGGTCATCGCACCTTGCCCGGCAGCGCGGATCATGCAATCGAGACAGATAGACGACTGCGGAAGCACCGGCCGGGGCGTTGCGCCGTAGACCGATGACGGACCTTTTTTCAGTGGAGTATCCGGGGAGCGTCCGCGACAATTGCACGCCCATGCGTAACCTAGGGCTTCGGCCATCTCATAGCCGGTTGCATACGACTTCAAACTATCGAACGGAAACCATTCGCCGGTTTCAGCGTTCAGCGCCTTTGCCGACGGCATTGGCGGGAAGTTTGAGTAGAGGGAATAGGTGATACGACAAAGCTGGCACTCTTCCATGCCCCGGGTTTCATCCTGCTTCTGTTTTTCCATCTGACCTCTGCTGTTTTTCCAGAATACACCCGACGAATTAACCATCGAAAACGCAACACGGTCAACGGCTTTAAATTGAGATAAAACCTTTTTGACAACTATTTAGTCGAACCTGAACAATCCGGAGAGCCTTTTGCAGCAAGGGTTTGAAGCGGAAAGTTGTTGATGCATTTGCAGGAACCTGGCAGATTATGGGTAGTTTCCTGCAAATTCTGTCGAGGTCTGGATG
>NZ_JBFRCK010000020.1:0-159672 GCF_040965775.1 Paraburkholderia sp. BR10954 | reverse complement strand
TGATCCTCAGGAAGCTGAGGCTTTTTTACGCCGCTGTTCTGGCCGCTTTGCTCAACCGCTCAATCGCTGTCGAATACCAGCCGTGAGGGCAAGCGCCGTCCAAAACGAATTATTCAGACCCGACTACCTAGCTGCGGAATCCAGCGCCCTACGAATGCACCTAGATTTCTCGTCATGGAAAACCTGAAGTTCTTCATTGATTGATTGGTGAGGGTAGGCAGAATTGCTTCTTTGAAATTGACGTTCACGAGTGCGCGAAGGATCAGCGATGCAATAGATGTCCCACGTGTTGTCCCCATTGGCTTTGCTCGAGTTGGAATTAACGGTTGTCCAGCAAGTACCAATACGATTGCCAGCACACCACCGTAGTCCTTAATTCCAAAGTGTTTGCAAGCTTCTTCGGTTGCGATGCAAATGAAAAGTGTTTCGTTATCGACGGCCCTTCCGCCATAGATATATGTATTGATCTTCTTTGTTGAATCATTGCTTATGAGCTGCTCGTATTCGCTCACCTGTTTGGTGCTCCGCTTGCGTTACGTGCATCGCCTGGTGGCGCGTTGCATCACATCGATTAATGTCGTTACCGCGCCATGAGAGTGAATCGTTTTTACTCTGTGCGGCATATGATTCCCTACTCTTTCGAAGAATTGGGGGTAACGTGCTCTATCGTCATTTCCAAAAATATTTTTGGGCCCGACTTCTGGGAGTTTCTTGAGTCTTTTTTCAGCATACCCTATATGCTCGGGGGAATTTGTAAAATGCTGTCAAGATTTTCACATCCTCATTCCGACCCGAATGGCGTCGACCAGAAATGCGGGCCGTTAGCCTGGCGGTTTCAACATGTCGGTCCATAGTTGCGCATACCGTTTTCCCCGATTTAATTTGGGAACACTCGCTATTTGTCGTTGTGAGCTTGTATCGGGTCGACGTGCATCACCGTTTTAAGCACGACGAAAGTTGTGCACAGACGAGGTGGCTAAGACGGTGGACAAGTTTTGCACGAATGCCTGCTTGCGCTGCTAACCCACCCCGTCTCCAGGAAACGTCGGGTTCGGAGCGGCCACTTGGGACGATCGGACGCGACGCAGCCCAGCGAATCCGGTGTAGTCTGACGGTATGGTGCTCATTTCGGAGGCGGCATGGAACGGGAGCTGAAGCTGCGCGTTGCGAACGAAGATCTCGGCAAGTTGCGTAACGCGTCGATACTTGCGCGATCGAAGGCCACAGCGGGGGCGCCTCGCCTGCTGACGAGCACCTATTTCGATACGCCCGAGTTTTCATTTCACTGGTGCGGTGCTTCGCTGCGCGTGCGCAGCGTCGGCAAGGAGAAAATCCAGACGCTGAAGCTCGAAGGATCGGCCAAGGCGGGGCTGTTCGACAGGGACGAGTTCGAGATGCCCGTGAATAGCGACACGCCCGATCTGAAGCTGCTGTGCGACCAGATCCCCGACGACAGCGACTGCGGGAAGCTGATTCGCGACGAGACCGTTCCCGCCCAACTGAAGCCAGTGTTCGTCACGCGGATCAACCGCTCGGCGTTTGAGCTGCGCCAGCCGTCCGGAGACGAACTCGAGCTTGCGCTCGACGAAGGAACCATCGAGGCGGAGTCGGGCTCGGTGCAGATCGCCGCCGTGGAACTGGAATTGAAACAGGGCGATCCGGACATGCTGTACCGCGTCGCGCTGGAAATGCTCGAAACCGTGCCACTACATATCGATCGTCGCAGCAAGGCCGATATCGGGTATGCACTGCTGGTAGCCGAGCACAGAGAGGCGGTGAAAGCGCAACCGGTGCAACTGGACAAGCGCGATTCGATCGAGGATGCATTCTGCGTCATTGTGCGCAACTGTCTGGAGCAGGTCCACGCGAATGAACTGGGGGTCGTGTCGGGCCACGATCCATCGAGCGTCCATCAGATGCGCGTGGGGCTTCGCCGCTTGCGTTCGGCTCTCGACCTGTTTGCGAAGGTCATCCCCGCCGCTCCCGGCTTCGACGAGGAGTTGCGCTGGATTGCCTCGGAACTGGGCGCCGCGCGCGACTGGGAAGTGCTCGCGGCATCGACGCTCGAACATGCCGGCGCCGACGGCAATACGGACGAGATCCGCCCCGTCAGAGACGCCTGCGAGCAGAATGCCGTCGACAACCGGCAGCGCGCGGCGGCCGCGGTCGAATCGGTTCGCTATACGCGGCTCGCGCTCCAGTTGGCGCTGTGGTTGAGCCGCAAGGGTTGGCGAGATGAGATGTCCGACGAACAGCGCGACGAGATCGGCAGCCCAGTGAAGCCGTTCGCCGCCGATGTTCTGCGACGTCGGCACAAGAAACTGACCAAACGTGGCAAGGGTTTGGCCGATCTCGACGATCACAGCCGTCACCGCGCCCGCATCGCGGCGAAGAAGGTTCGATACGCCACCGAGTTCTTCGCGTCGCTATGCCCGCGGCGGGTCGTCCGCCACTATGTCGAGGCGCTCACCGCGCTTCAGGACGATCTCGGCTGGCGCAACGATGCCGTCGTCGCCGATCAGCTGCTGAAGTCGCTGCTGACGACGGCGCCCGAGGCCGCCTCGGGCGCGGCCTTCGCACGCGGCTTTCTCGCGTCACGGGTCGCTGCCGATCATCGGACATTGAAGAAGCTGTGGAAGCGCTTCAAGCTGCTTTCGTCACCGCACTGATTGTCCGAACAAACGCGACCATACCGCGCGCACGCGGCGCGCGCGATCCTCGAACAGGTACGACGCAGCGAGCGCAAACAGGCCGGACATGATCCCCGTCGCGATGTGTTCGAGAGCATGAAAGCGGTAGTGGCTCAGATGAGAGTAGGCATCGCCGATGGCGGTCAGGCAACCGACGAGCAGTGCGTTGCTATAGCGATTCCCGTACCACTTCGCCGCCGGCGTGAAGGTGAGCAGCAGCGCGAGCACACCGGTGAGCAGCCCGGTCTTGAATGCGATCGCCCAGTGCGTGAGGCTCATGACGTTGCCCCAGCTCCCCGGCATACAGGTCATGCACGCGCTGGTTGGCTGCCAGAAACGCTGGACAAGCAGTTTGAAGCGGCGTTTCCATGCGCTTCCCATGATGTACTCCACGATGTCCGGCGTGAGACTCCCCGTGGAAATGGTACATCGCGAGCGCGCCGTAGCGTACCTGAGCGCCGTGGCGCACGAGGGAACTTCGCTATGACGACCGATCTCGATTACGCGCTCGCGTAGCGCCCGTAATCACCGCGATGCCGAGCAGAATCACGGCCACGATGGCAATGATGTGCTGCGCGACATGGAGCGCCATCAATCCCCACGCGACGCCGCCAATGAAAATGATCCATCCGACCAGATAGATGAGCAGGGTCATCGTTTTTCTCCTTGATCCACGGGTCTATCTGCAAGCACATTGCGCGCCTGACGCCATGCGTTGCTGTGTCTGGCATGGTCTGTGCTCCGCCGCCGAAGTCGCGTGCGGGAAGGAAAGCCGCACGGAGCAAGTTGGCCGACGTGCAAGGGCGGCTGCTGATTCAATGTCCCACCTGGTTCGCGGACATCAAGCCATACGACGTGCCGGTGCTGCGTTTGACGTGGGTACTCGCCGGACGGCAACGAACGCACTGCCCTCGCATGCATAAGCCAGATCAAATGTTCTAATCTTTCTCTGCAGCCCCGTAAGCTAGCAAGCATTGACCGGGCAGCAAAACGCGCGACGCCCATGGACCTCTGACATGCCGCTATCCAGTCCAGCCCGGAATGTGTCGACCAGACCGCCCGCCCCTCGCCTGACGACGCTCAGTCACATACAGATCGCGTCGCTGTGGTTTGCGCTGTTTACCCAATGGATGACGGTCGTTCCGGTGCTGGTGCCGTCACAGGTGGCCGAAATGCTCGGACGCGATGCCGCATTGAAGGAAGGTGTGGCCGGCTCCGTCATTGCGTCCGGCGCATTCGTTGCAATGATCGTGGCACCGCTGGCCGGCGCCCTGTCAGATCGCTCCATCGCAAAACATGGACGTCGGCGATCGTTTCTCGTCACCGGCGTGTTCGGCACTGCGATTGCCCTGGTATGGCTTGCTTCATTCAACAGAGGGGCGAGTGTATGGCTTTATGCACTCGCGTTCCTGCATCTGCAGTTCTGGTGGAACTGGGCGGCGGGTCCGTATGCCGGGCTGGTGCCCGATGTCGTGCCAAAACGGGAAACCAACCGCGCGAGCGCGTGGCTCAACGTGATGTCCGTGCTCGGCACCATCAGTGGCAACGTGGTGCTCGTCGTGCTCTATTCGCCGGGCCGCTTGTATCCGACGGTGGCCACGTTCATTGCGATCATGCTGCTCTGCCTTTGGCTGACGATTCGCGGCTCGCGCGAGCCGACGCCTGTCAGATCCCATGAACGGTTCGAACTCCTTGCGTTCATGCGCTCGTTCTATCTCAATCCGCGCCTCCACCGAAACTTTTACTGGGTGCTGGTAACCCGTCTGTTCGGCAACATGGGAATCTGGTCGATCTTCACCTTCATGTTGTACTACCTGCAGGACGTGATCGGCATTCGTCATCCGACCGGTGTGATGAACGGGCTTCTTGGTGTCGGCGTGGTGCTGGCGATCCCGGCCAGCCTGTTGGGCGCACGGCTCGCCGACCGCCACGGCGCCGTCCCCGTCGTCCGCCTGACAAGCTGGATCATGGCCGGAGCCGCGATCGGCTTTGTCATGCTGGCGGTGCATCCGAACCTGTCGCTGGTGATCGCAGTCGGACTCGTTTTCTGCGCCGCTTACGGGACCTATCAAGCCGTCGACTGGGCGCTCGCACTGCAAGTGTTGCCAGACGATGCATCCAGCGGCAAGGACATGGGCATCTGGCAAGTGTCGATGGTGCTGCCGCAGATCCTCGGCCCCGCGGCGACCGGGTGGATGCTGTCGTGGGTCAAGGCGCTTGCTGGTGCCGGAACCGCCTACGTCGTCGCGTTCGTCGTCGCAGCGGGGTGGTTCGTGCTCGCCGCGTGGTTCGTCTCGCACATCAGGATTGCTTCGCAGCAGCACGTATCCACCGGGCTCGCCGGACGATCGTCGTAGGGCGACCGCCCGCCTGTTGCAGGTTCATCCGGCCGTTACGGAGGCAGAAATGGCTCTCGCAGACGTCGATGTCACGGAACAAAAACGCTTGAACGACGCGCATGTGGCGCAGGTGCCGTGGAAGCTGTGGGGGCCGTACCTGAGCGAGCGGCAATGGGGAACCGTCCGCGAGGACTACAGCGAAGATGGCGACGCCTGGAACTATTTCACCCACGATCAGGCGCGCTCACGCGCCTACAGGTGGGGAGAAGACGGGCTCGGCGGACTATCCGACGACCAGCAGCGACTTTGCTTCGCGCTCGTACTCTGGAACGGGCGCGACCCGATCCTGAAGGAACGCCTGTTCGGGCTCACCAATAGCGAAGGCAATCATGGCGAGGACGTGAAGGAGTATTACTTCTATGTCGACAGCACGCCCACGCACTCGTACATGAAGTATCTGTACAAGTACCCGCAGCAGGAATACCCGTACCTCGACCTGATCGAGACGAACCGCAAGCGATCGCGAGAAGAACTCGAGTACGAACTGCTCGATACCGGCGTGTTCGATGACGACCGCTATTTCGATGTATTCGTCGAATACGCGAAGCGCGATCCACAAGACATCCTGGTGCGCATTTGCATGCACAACCGCGGGCGGGACGCGGCGCAGCTTCGAATCCTGCCAACGCTATGGTTTCGCAATACATGGTCGGAGAACCACGACGATCCCAGGCCGTCGCTGTGCGAAGAGGCGCCGGGCGTCATTCGAGCGCGCCATCATGAGCTGGGCGACTACTGGCTCTATTGCGAAGGCGCGACCGAACTGCTGTTCACGGAAAACGAAAGCAATGCACGGCGTCTGTGGAATCAGCCCAATGCTTCGCCCTATGTGAAAGACGCATTCCACGCGTATGTGAGCGGCGGACAACGCGAGGCGGTGAATCCGGCCAAAACGGGAACCAAGGCGGCGGCCCATTACGTATGCAACATACCCGGCCGCGACAGCGTGACGATCCGGCTGCGCCTGAGCGCGATAAGCCGCGACAACGCGTTCGACGGCTTCGAGAACACCTTCAACGAACGCATTGCCGATGCTGACGAGTTCTATGAGCGCATCGCGCCGAAATCGCTGACGGAAGACCAGCGCCGGGTGCACCGTCAGGCGCTGGCGGGCATGTTGTGGGGCAAGCAGTACTACTACTTCGATCTCGAACTGTGGCTGCGCGAGCATGGGAGCCATCCGTTGCTGGACGGCGAGCGGCTCGATGTGCGCAACACCGGGTGGTTCCACATGCTGAACGCGGACGTGATCTCGATGCCGGACAAATGGGAGTACCCGTGGTACGCGGCCTGGGATCTGGCGTTCCACACGATCTCTCTGGCGCTCGTCGACTTCGATTTCGCGCAGGAGCAATTGCTGCTGATGTTGCGCACCCTGTATGTCCATCCGAGCGGCCAGATCCCGGCCTACGAGTGGAACTTCAGCGACGTCAATCCTCCCGTGCATGCGGCCGCCACGCTTTGGCTCTACCGGTACGGCAAAGAGTTGGGACGGGCCGACCCGCGCTTTCTCGAGCGCTCGTTTCAGGGGCTGATGCTCAATTTCAACTGGTGGGTGAATCGCAAGGACCCGTCGGGACGCAACGTGTTCGCCGGCGGCTTTCTGGGGCTGGACAACATCGGGGTATTCGATCGCAGCGCGCAGCTGCCGACGGGCGGATCGCTGGAACAGGCGGACGGAACCGCGTGGATGGCGTTTTATTGCCAGTGCATGCTGGAGATGGCGATCATCCTGACGGAATACGATCCGATGTACGAGGAGATCGCCTTCAGGTTCGTCCAGCACTTCATGTGGATCGCCTATGCGATGGATCGGCGCGGCGAACATCCGGACGACATGTGGGACGAGCATGACGGCTTCTTCTATGATCTGCTGCGGCTTCCCGACGGCCAGACCATGCGTCTGAAGATCAGGTCGATGGTGGGGCTGCTGCCGCTGTGCGCGACCACCGTATTCGAAGCAGATTCGGTGACGCGGTATCCGAAACTGATGGAGCTGATCGCCCAATTCCGCAAACGCTACCCGGAGCTGCTCGCCCACGTGGCTCCGACGGATACGGGCTTCATCGGCCATCGGGAGCGCAGGCTCCTGTCGATCCTGAACAGACGCAAGCTCGAACGCGTGCTCGGATACCTGCTCGACGAGAACGAGTTCCTCGGACCGCATGGCATCCGTTCGCTCTCCCGCTATCACCTCGAGCATCCGTATGTGCTCAACATCGGTGGAACCGATTACAAAGTGCAGTACCTGCCGGCCGAATCGAATACGGGCATGTTCGGCGGGAACTCCAACTGGCGAGGTCCGGTATGGATGCCGGTGAACCTGCTCGTTGTCAGGGCACTGATGAACCTCTACAGCTTTTTCGGCGACGAATTCAAGGTCCAATGCCCGAGCGGGTCCGGGCATTCCATGACGCTGTTCGAGGTGGCACAGGAAATCGTCCGGCGACTGACGGGTACTTTCTTGCGCGATGCGGATGGAAAACGTCCCGTCTACGGCGGGACCAGCAAGTTTCAGGACGATCCGCACTGGCGCGATCTGATCCTGTTCTACGAGTATTTCCACGGCGACAACGGTGCAGGGCTCGGGGCCAGTCATCAGACGGGCTGGACGGGCCTCGTCGCACCTCTGTTGGACATGTTCGGGCGGATCGACGCTCGAGCCGTGCTCGACAGCGACCGCTGGCGCGTGATGGCCGGCGCTTCCGCGCATGAGGCAGGCGGCGGCGACAATGCTCTCAACGCGCAGCGTCCGTGACCATCGATCCGGACGTCTTGAGGCCCATGACTATGCTCGGCCATTCCCGTCAATACGGTCATGCCAGTCCAGCCCAGTCTGCCGCTTTCGACAACCGCATACGTCAGCCCGACCAACGCAACGACGGTCGCGTCGGGCTCACTCACGGCGCGCTTCGGTTATCGCCTGCCGATGGTTGCCGGCCAGGCGCTGGCGGCGCTCGGCTATGTTTCGCTTGCGTTCGTGCGGGTGGATAGCAGCGCGCTAGCAGTCGCGTTGCCTCTGCTGAGTGTTGGCGTCGGTGTGGCGCTCGCGGTGCCGTCGGTCAACACCGCGGTGCTGGCGCACGTGGAACCGTCGTACATGGGCATTGCGTCCGGCGTGTTGAACACCGCGCGTCAGATTGGCGGCGTGCTCGGCGTGGGGTTGTTCGGCGCCCTTGTGCGGCCGGAGTTCGACCATCTTGCCGAAGGTCTGCATCTGGCCGCGATCCTGGAGCTTGCAGGGTCCGGACGGCCGCGTGAGCGTGCCCGTCGACGGCAGGCTGAGGATCGACAATTCTGAAGCGCTGCGACGGGCGGTGTTGCGCGGCCTGGGCATCGCCATGCTGCCCGAGATCCTGGTGGCCGCGGATCTGCGAGCGAAACGGTTGGTAGAAGTGCTGCCGGCGTTTGCCGCGCCCGAGCGGCCGCTGAACCTGCTGTATCTGCGTGAGCGGCGGACGTCGCCTAAGCTTCGGAGCTTTATTGAATTTATGGTCGAGCGCTTCGGTGCGGAAGCGGCATCGCCCAACGGCGCTTGACCAACCCACGCTCAATGCGAATGCTGTTGCCGCCTGCGCAGGTTGTCGCGCACACGACGAGCGACCAGAACCGTCAGGTAGTCCGTGATTCGTGCACCTTCGCTGTATTCGATCCACGTCTGTGCGTACATTTGCGAGACCGTTTCCTCAGGCGTGTTGGTAGCGGCGGCAATCTGCTTGATGACTTCCTCGACGTTGCGCGTGCGGTGATAAAAGACCGTCATGCGCACGTTACCCGCCTCGATGCGGCCGTTACTTGATCTGAGTCAATTGATTTCGCCCACCGACCACGAGCTGTTCGAGGCGGGTCGCAACGAGGCCTTCACTGAAACACCGGTTTTCCCGACGCATCCTTGACCTTGGTCTTCCACTGCTCGCGGATTTCCGACACGACCGAATCCGGCAGCGAGATGTAGTCGAGATCGCTGGCAGCCTGCCCGCCATTCTTGAACGCCCAGTCGAAGAACTTCAGCGTCGCCGCGCCCTGCGCCGGTTTTTCTTGCGTCGCGTGCAGCAACACGAAGGTCGCGCCGACGACCGGCCATGCGTCCTTGCCGGGCTCGTTGGTCAGGATCTGGTAGAACGACGTCTTCCAGTCCGCGCCCGAGGCGGCCGCCTTGAAGGTCTCGGCTTTCGGCGCAACCACCGCACCGGCGGAGTTCTTCAGGCTGGTGTAGACCATGTTGTTCTGCTTCGCATACGCCCACTCGACATAGCCGACCGCGCCCGGCAGCCGTTGCACGAAGGCGGCGACACCGTCATTGCCCTTGCCGCCCGTACCGGTCGGCCAGTTCACCGTCGTGCCTTCGCCGACCTTCGACTTCCACTCCGGGTTCACCTTCGACAGAAAGTTCGTCCAGATGAAGCTCGTGCCCGAACCGTCGGCGCGGCGTACCACGGCGATGTCCGTATCCGGCAGTTTGATGCCCGAATTCAGCGCGGCGATCGCCGGATCGTTCCATTTCTTGATCTTGTTCAGATAGATGTCGCCGAGCACCGCACCCGACAGAACCAGTTGACCCGGCTTCACGCCAGGCAGGTTCACGACCGGCACCACGCCGCCCACCACCGTCGGGAACTGGAACAGGCCAGTCTTCGCCAGTTCGTCGTCCTTCATCGGTGCGTCGGAGCCTGCGAAATCCACGGTCTTCGCGAGGATCTGCTTGATGCCGCCCGCTGACCCGATGCCCTGGTAGTTGACCTTGCCGCCCCCCGCCTTATGGTAGGCGTCGGCCCACTTGTTATAGATCGGGGCTGCGAAAGTGCTGCCCGCACCGGTGATGTCGACGGTTTGCGCTTGCGCGGCCGTGAGAGGTAGAGCAACGGCAAGAACTGCAATTCCTCGTTTGAACAGCATGGTTTGCCTCCACGAGATTGACTGACCGGATCAATGGTTGCAGCAAGCTGCGCTCCGCGACGCAATTCCTCAACTACGCCTCCTGCGGGCCCAGGGTACTTGCGCTGGACACCCGCAACTTGCGCGGGCGCGCGGTGTTCTTGCGATGATGCATTTCAATCCGCCCCAGCACGTCCGTGTCTGTATTGAGCGTTTCCAGAAGGTTTCGCCCTTTGTTCGGCTTTACGCGCCCGGCACGGCTGCCCATCGCTCGAACCTTCAAACTTAAGCACTTCAGGTTACATTCCGTTGACAGCGGCATTGTTCGATATCAGGGAGAATGGCTCGCCGTGCGCCGCCCCGCTACACCGACCGAGGCGAGCGAGCCCGCCAAGCGGGTTACTGCGCTTCTGTCGGTAGTGGAATGTCGGTGAGACTGTCCTCGATCGCAGCCAACACGGCGGGCATCAGCGGCTCCCTGCCGATCCCTGCCCCTCCCAGCGCTTGCAGCACAGTGACGATCTTGTTTGCGTCGTATCGACGGCCACTGCCCACCGCCTCTTCGAAGGCGTTGGCCCGCTGGTTCGCCTCATCCAAATCGGCACTGACAAGCAATACGGCATGCGCGAGCACCAGATGGCCCCGTCCATCGCTCGTCCGCATCGCGGCTGGCGCCTGTCGCCAATACTGCGCCGTGCCAGCAATCTTGCGAGCGTCAGTGCCGACTCCCCAAGCCAAATTGAAGCGACCGTCGCAAAATGAACCGTCCACTGCCTGGTAATGGGTCGTGACGCCGATCACGCGCAGTGCGCTCCCGATGACTTCGCATAAGTGCAGGTACACCGCCTCGCTCATTTTGCTCGGCTGCTGCTCGACGAAATAAGCCAGACTCAAATTTAGAATCCCGGGACCCTGCGGTACGAGGCCGCCGCCCGACATGCGTAGCCAGACGGGGCATCCGTCGCGAAGGAAAGCGCAGCGTGCAGATTCGAACTGCGGATAGCGCAGATAGCTGCGCGGTACCACCAACGACCTCGGCGCTTCCCACAATTGAGCAACAGTGCGGCCACGCGCCACTAAGTCCAGCAGTGTGTGCTCTGCCTGAAGGGGGTCGTGGTCGGTCGGATCAGGTTGGATGAATTCGAATGACATAGTCAAAACGCGAAACAGAGCAACTCTCAGGATCGGTTGCAAGACGGAATGGCCGAAGCCTCGTCGTTTCCAACGAGGAATGTGACATCAGTTTCCGAGCCGGTCAACGTTGACGTCGAACGGGCGCGCGATGCTTCACCGACTTTGAACGTCAGCAACGGTGTCTTCTTCTCACGACGGTGGAAATCAAGATCGGCATTGACAGGCCGTGCCAGGCGTGTTCATATTTATGCACCATATTCTATTTTTCGCACCCAGGTGCATCGATCCCGGCATCCACGTAAAGCGATCTGCACCCAGCAAGACGCGTAATGTTCACAGCCTGAACCCCAATGTATTCCACGAAACCACAACCCGAGCCCGGTCCGCTTCGCTATCGCCCGTTTCGCGCAATATGGATGGCAATGTTGGCGGCGAGCCTTGGCGCCTGGGTGCAGAACGTTGGGGCAGCATGGTTGATGACTTCGCTCACGACGTCCCCGGTGATGATTGCACTGACCCAGGCTGCGACCACGATGCCGGCCTTCCTGCTCGGGATGCCGGCAGGAGTACTCGCCGATTCGATGGATAAGCGCCGCCTCTTGCTAGCCGCGCACTGTTGGATGCTGGTCTCGTCGATCTTTTTTTATGTTCTGTTGATGCTGGATGCAATCGATCCAGTCAGACTGCTGATCTTCACCTTTTTGCTCGGTTCAGGCAGTGCCGTATCAGTTCCGGCCTGGCAATCCTCAACCGCGGAAGCAGTGCCTCGATCGGCGTTGCTCTCTGCGATCGCTCTCAATGGAGTCGCTTTCAATGGCGCGCGCGCAGTGGGCCCCGCGTTGGCAGGTGCAGTGATCGCCGGGATAGGATCGTATGCAGTGTTCGCACTAACGACCGGGCTATTTGCGGTCGCAGTGACCATCTTTTTGCTTTGGTACAAGCCGGAAAAAGAACAAGTCGTTTCAAAGCAGGAGCGTCTGGTAAGCGCGATGTGCGTGGGCGTACGCTATGTGCTTGGTTGCGGTGTTTTGCGCGGACATCTGTTTCGCACATTCACCTTTGTAGTTAGCGCAAGCGCGTTGTGGGCGCTACTGCCGATCGTAGCGAAAAATAACCCAGGTTTGGGCGGCGGTGGGTACGGTACGATGCTGGGGAGTATGGGAGCAGGCGCCGTGGCTGGTGGAATTGCACTTGGTCGGGTACGCCGCTATCTGGCGCTCAATACTCTGGTCTGCGGTGCGTCTGTGTTGTTCGGCATTGCGACGCTGACCGCCGCCTATGTGCAGTACAGCGCACCTGTATATCTGTCCCTGCTCGTCGGGGGTGCCGCGTGGATCACATTCAACTCCACCGTCTCCTCGGCCTTCCAGGCGACTCTTCCCGCTTGGGTGCGAGCTCGGGCATTAGCAGTTTTTTTGCTCACGTTCCAAGGCTCAATGGCATTGGGTGCATTGATATGGGGCGTTTGTGCGGATCAGTTTGGTGTCTCGAAGACGCTAACTGCCGCTGCCTTGCTGATGCTCGCCGGACCGCTGCTCTTGCGGCGACACCCAGTGCACATGGAGGCCGAGTTGATGCCTCCATCCACAATGATTGAATCGCAAGGCGGTAGTTGAAACCCGCAGCAAAAACAGTAGCGGTTATCCGTATTCGGCCGCAAAATCCCTGTTGCCACTCAGCTTACGCTGCCAGGCGGCTTCAGTACTTATAGACCCCCCAACCGGCTTTTCGCCCTAGCCGTCCCGCCGCAACCAGCTCCCGCAATAGCGGACATGCGCGATACTTGGAATCGCCGAAGTCTTTCAGATAAACGTCCATGACAGAAAGACAAACGTCTAGCCCGACCAGGTCGGCGAGCGCGAGTGGCCCGATCGGGTGATTCGCACCGAGCTTCATTCCGGCGTCGATTTCTTCCGCGGTGGCGACGCCTTCCGCTAGCACGAAAAACGCCTCATTGATCATTGGCACGAGGATACGGTTCACTACGAAGCCTGGCGAGTTGGTCACGCCTATCGGAGTCTTGCCGAGCCGTTCAGTCAACTCGCGCACCGCATTGACAGTGGAGTCGGTGGTTTGCAGCCCACGGATGACCTCCACGAGCGTCATTAGCGGTACAGGGTTGAAGAAATGCATGCCGATGAAACGTGTCGGATCAGTAAGCACCGCACCGAGCGCGGTGATTGAAATCGACGATGTGTTCGACGCAATGACCGCATCGGCACGCGCCACCGACTCGATTTGCTTCAGGATGCGGATCTTCAGATCAACGTTCTCGGTTGCCGCTTCGATAATGATGTCTGCAGTCGAGAGGCGCTGATAGTCAGTGGAAGTTTCGATACGGGTTAGCGCAGAATCACGCGACGCCGCGTCCAGCTTTCCCTTGTCGACGAGACGCCCGAGATTCGCCGTCAAGATTGACAGGCCCTTGGAGAGCGCCGTCTCGTTGACATCGGTCATGACCACGTGGAGACCCGCCACCGCGGCGACCTGAGCGATGCCATTGCCCATTGTTCCGGCACCGACTACAGCTAGCGTTTTGAAATTCATATGTTTTTTCCTTGCAAGATCGAGGTTATCTTGTTCCTTTTCATCGACGAATGCCGGCTTCGGACGCCAGCCCGCCGCGAGCCGCGAACAACGAGGGGCTCTCTATGAACCATGACAACAAGGCCTTTCGCACGATCTTTCCGGCAAGCAGCTTTTCGGCTCCTGCAGGAGGCGGAATGATCAAGCTGCGGCGGAAGTATCCTGTCAGGCAAGCATGAATAAAAGTTGCCTCGAACGCGTAGTCGAGATCCTCAGATGTACCTGGCGGCTTTGCGATGCGTGCCAAGGTCGTCTCGATCGAGTACTGTGCAAGAAGCGCCGACTCCCTGAACATCGATGCCGGCAAAGTGCAATCGCCATCAATCTCCGTAGTGGACAGCGCGATCGAATACAACCGCCGCTTTCTCCCTATCCGTAGCACATCGACCAACCGCCGCTCGAGCTCGACACGCAACGCATCGATGGTTGCGATCGCGGCTTCTGCGCCGCACACAGTGAATGCGTCCAGCGGAAGTTCTGAGCGTTCGAAAAGTGCGCTGACGAGCGACCACTTGTTCGTGAAGTGACCATAGATGGCGCCACGAGTCATACCGCTCGCACGAGCAATGTCCTCGAGGGTCGTCGACGCGACGCCACGTTCGAAAAAAAGGCATTCCGCGCTATCGAGTAGCTTTTCTCGCGTAGCGAGTCCCTGAAATTTCCGCTTCATTGCTTGCCCTCGACGGTCGGCGGATGCACATTTTCTTCGCCATCAGTGATTCACTGACGGTCTGCGAAGAGACACTCAGCAACAGTGCGGCCTTTCGACACCGAGTCCATGAACATCACGTCACGGGGGCTCGATACAAGGTGCTGACCTCCGTCGACGACCAATGTCGTGCCCGTGACGCCATGCGCATTCGCGAGATACGCCGCCGCTTCGACGATGTCCTCCGGTCGCGAACCGCGCAGTAGCGGTGTCATCTTATGAACTGTGTCGAATTGCGCCTGTGTTTGATCGCCCGACACTAACGTCAATCCCGGAGCCAGCCCCACGACTCTGATTTTCGGCGCGAGAGCCTGCGCGAGTGCGACGGTCGCGTTGGCTAGCGCAGCCTTGGTCGCCGTGTAGGAGATGTAGTCGGGGTTCATGTTGAACAGCTTCTGGTCGAGCACGTTCACCACTACACCGCGCTTCGCTTCGTCCGATACCGCGCCGTCCGGCACCACGTCGAAGAGTCCTCGCGCCAATGCCAGCGGTGCGGCGACGTTGATCGCCATCAGTTCGAGCAACCGCGCATAACCGAAGGTTTGGGCGGTATCTTCCTCGAACCGTGACGCACAGTTCAGCACGCAGTCAAGTCGACCGAAGGTCTCCACGCACGCTGGTACCAGTTGCTCGACCTGTTCCTCGATCGCCAGGTCAGCGCATAGGGCGACCGATCTGCGCCCCTGCGACTTGATGTGGTCGACAACCTCTCGGGCTTCCTGTTTTGACTCGTGATGGTGCACCGCGACATCCCATCCTCGCGCAGCGAACCCGAGCGCAAGCGCCCGCCCGATCCGTCTGGCGGCGCCTGTTACTAGTACTGCGCGGCGGGAGGACCCGCCGTGATCCGAGTCTGATTCGATCATGTCAAACGGCCGGAGTGGGAAGGCACATGACTAGCCTTGGGATTGGCACCCTGCCCTGCTGGTCCAGAAGCGCGGCGACAAGGCTATGCATGGAGAACTCAAATTTCCATGTTGTCGATCAGTCGCGTGTTGCCGAGGCGCGCGGCGGCAAGGATAACCAGCTTGCTGTCATCGGCCTCCTGCGCCGTGGGTGATCGCAGATTGGCCTGCTTGCGCACCGAGATGTAATCCGGCTGCCAGCCACGATCGACCAACGTGGAGAACGCGCGTCGTTCGATACCCTGAATATCTTTCTCTCCGCTCAAGACCTTGTCGCGGATCTGATTCAGGAGCCGATACAACGTTGGCGCCTCGACCCGCTCCTCGGGCGTCAGGAAACGATTGCGAGAGGACAAGGCAAGACCGTCGCAATCACGGATGGTTTCGCCCGCTACCACGTCCGTCGGCATCGCGAACTGCTTGCACATCTCCCGAACAATCATCAATTGCTGGTAGTCCTTTTTTCCGAAAACGGCGACACGCGGTTGGGCGCACAACATCAGCTTCATCACCACCGTGCACACACCCTGGAAAAACCCGCGCCGGAATTCACCCTCCAGCATGTCGCCAATGCCGCCAGGCGGCTGCACTCGATACTCCTGCGGCTGAGGGTATAGATCCTCTTCCGTAGGGGCAAAGACGACATAGACGTTCTCCTTCTGGAGCTTCTCGATGTCCGCCTCCAGCGTTCGCGGATAACGCGCAAAATCCTCCCCCGGCCCAAACTGCAGCGGATTGACGAAGATGCTCGTGACGACCGGATCCCCATGTTGCCGGGCGAGCCGGATAAGCGACAAATGCCCTTCGTGCAAATTGCCCATAGTCGGCACGAATGCGGTACGGTTTTGCCCGCGCAACTGCGCGCGCAGCTCGTCGATTGACCGAATCAGTTTCATTCTGAGACTTACCTCTGAGACCTTGCTGACATCTGCTTACATGTTTGGATAGTTCGGACCACCGCCGCCTTCCGGCGTGACCCACACGATGTTCTGGGTCGGGTCCTTGATGTCGCAGGTCTTACAGTGCACGCAATTCTGCGCGTTGATTTGCAGACGGTCCTCGTCCTGCTCGTCCTTCACGTACTCGTAGACGCCTGCTGGACAGAAGCGGGTTTCTGGGCCTGCATACGTTCGCAGATTGACGTTCACCGGCACACTCGCGTCCCTGAGCGTGAGATGCGCCGGCTGATTCTCTTCGTGATTCGTATTCGAAATGAAAACAGACGACAGACGGTCGAACGTGAGTTTGCCGTCCGGCTTTGGATACTCGATCGGCTTGCACTGCGAGGCGGGTTTCAGCATTTCGTGATCGCGATGCCGGTGATGCAGCGTCCAGGGCACATTACCGCCCAGCACTTTCTGCTCGATGCCCACCATCAGCGTGCCGAGGTACAGGCCTTTGCTCATCCACTGCTTGAAGTTGCGCGCCTTGTACAGCTCCGTGTAGAGCCACGACTGCTTGAACGCCTCCGGATAGGCCGCGAGTTCGTCGTGCTGGCGGCCAGCCTGCAACGCATCGAAGGCGGCATCCGCGGCCAGCATGCCGGTCTTGATCGCTGCGTGACTGCCCTTGATGCGCGACGCGTTCAGGAAGCCGGCATCGTCACCCACGAGTGCGCCGCCCGGGAATACCAGCTTAGGCAGAGACATCAGGCCACCGGCTGTGATCGCGCGCGCGCCATACGACACGCGCTTGCCGCCTTGCAGGAACTTGCGGATTTCCGGATGCGTCTTGTAGCGCTGGAACTCCTCGAATGGCGAAAGATAGGGGTTTTGATACGCGAGACCGACGACAAAACCCACCATCACCTGGTTGTTGTCGATGTGGTACAGAAACGAGCCGCCATAGGTGTCCGACTCCAGCGGCCAGCCAGCCGTGTGAACCACCAGACCAGGCTGATGTTTCGAAGGATCGATTTCCCACAGCTCCTTGATGCCGATGCCATAGACCTGTGGATCGGCGTTCTCGCCGAGATTGAAATTCTCGTCGAGCTGACGGCCAAGATGACCGCGGCAGCCTTCGCAGAACAGCGTGTACTTCGCGTGCAACTCCATCCCGAGCTGGAAGTTCTCGGTGGGCTCGCCGTCTTTGCCAATGCCCATGTTGCCGGTGGCGACGCCCTTGACCGAGCCGTCCTCGTTGTAGAGGACTTCAGCGGCCGGAAAGCCCGGGAAAATCTCCACGCCCAGTGCCTCGGCCATTGTCCCAAGCCAGCGCGTGACATTCGCGAGGCTGATCACGAAGTTGCCGTGGTTCTTGAAGTTGTCCGGCAATGCCCAGTTCGGAACCGACTTCGCACCAGTTTCCGAAAGGAAAAGGAACTTGTCTTCGGTCACGGCGACGTTCAGCGGCGCGCCCTGTTCCTTCCAGTCGGGTATCAGTTCATCGAGCGCGCGCGGGTCCATGACTGCGCCCGAGAGGATATGCGCTCCGATCTCCGAGCCTTTCTCCAGCACACAGACGCCAATCTCGGCGTTTTTTTCGGCTGCCAGCTGCTTCAGGCGGATCGCCGCGGAGAGGCCTGCGGGACCGCCGCCGACGATGACCACGTCGTATTCCATCGACTCGCGCGGCCCATAGCCTTGCTGATTGCTTTCCGCCATCCCCACTGCCTCCTTGACGCGTCGAAACGTCCCGATACCTGTTGGACTGTCGCCCGAGTGGGCGATGTCAACACGGGAATTGCGCTCTGCGTCTCCCGTGATCGACAGCAGGGAGTATATATAAATGAATGTCGTATAACAATATGAACGCGAGGCGCGCGAGGTACGCCGCCCCGCGACGTCTCAGAGCGGCGATCCCCTCGACACGTCAAGAAATCCCGCTGTCTGCAACTTCTGGAAGATCGTCTCTACAGCAACCTCGGCAGAACTGGTCGTGGTATTGATGTGGATTTCGGGCTTCACCGGCGCCTCGTAGGGTGAATCGATGCCAGTGAAGTTCTTCAACTCTCCGCGACGCGCTTTCTTGTAGAGTCCTTTCGGATCGCGCTGCTCAGCCACTTCCAATGGCGTGTCGATGAAGACCTCGATGAATTCACCCTCCTCCATGAGTTCGCGCGCCAGTGCGCGCTCCGCACGAAACGGCGAAATGAATGCGGTAATGACGATCACGCCGGCGTCGGCCATCAACTTCGCCACCTCGGCAATGCGCCGGATATTTTCGACGCGGTCTTCGGCCGTGAAGCCGAGATCCTTGTTCAATCCATGCCGAACATTGTCCCCATCGAGCAGATAGGTTCGCTTGCCCATTGCATGCAAGCGTTTCTCGAGCAGATTCGCAATCGTCGATTTACCCGCACCAGAAAGGCCTGTCAGCCAGACGACGCCGCTCTGATGCCCATTGAGGGTCCGTCGCGCATGTTTGTCGACTTCCAGCGTCTGCCAGCGAATATTGGTCGCACGGCGCAGTGCGAAGCGCAGCATACCCGCACCGACCGTGCTATTGGTCATGCGGTCAATGACGATGAAACCGCCCGTCTCGTGGTTCTGCTCGTATGGATCGAAAGCAATCGGACGGTCGAACTCCAGTTCGGCAACGCCGATTTCGTTCAACGCGAGAGTCTCAGCGGCGACGTGATCGAGCGTCTCGACATTGAGCTTGTATTTCAGCGGCAATATCGTTGCCGTGACGTTCCGCGTGCCGATCTTCAGCAGGTAGCTGCGCCCACGGAGCATGGGTTGATCGCTCATCCATACGAGCGTTGCTTCGAACTGGTCGGCAACCTGAGCTGGCGAATCGGCCGCTGAAATCAGATCGCCACGAGAGACATCCACTTCGTCGGCGAGCAGAAGCGTCACCGACTGTTCCGCGAAGGCCTCGTCGAGATCTCCGTCGGCCGTCACGATTCTTGCGACGGTGGTTTCCCGCCCTGACGGCTGAACTTGCACACGCTGCCCGACGCGTACGACACCGGACGCAATAGTTCCTGCAAACCCACGGAAATCAAGGTTCGGGCGGTTGACCCACTGCACCGGGAAACGCAATGGCAGGGTCTGCAAACGGGCTTCGTCGATCTCGACAGTATCGAGGTGATGCATCAAGGACGGCCCGTCGTACCATGGCGTCTTTGTGCTCCTTTCAACAACGTTGTCGCCATTTACGCCCGAAATCGGAATTACCGTCACATGGGATATACCGATTTTTTTTGCAAATTCGCAATACTCGCGTGAAATTTCGTCGAACCGCTCACGGGAGTAATCGACCAGGTCCATCTTGTTCACCGCAAGAACCACGTTGCGAATGCCGATCAACGACACGAGATAGCTATGCCGTCGCGTTTGCTGCAACAAGCCTTTGCGTGAATCGACGAGGATGATGGCGAGATCCGCCGTGGAAGCCCCCGTTATCATGTTGCGGGTGTACTGCTCATGCCCGGGCGTATCGGCAACGATGAACTTGCGGCGGTCCGTCGAGAAAAACCGGTAGGCGACGTCGATGGTGATGCCCTGCTCGCGCTCCGCAGCCAGACCGTCGAGCAGCAGCGCGTAGTCTATTTCCCCACCACGCGTACCGACCTTCTTCGAATCGGCTTCGAGCGCGGCAAGCTGATCCTCGAATAGCATCCTCGATTCATAGAGCAAACGGCCAATCAACGTGCTCTTGCCGTCATCCACGCTCCCGCATGTGATGAAACGCAGAAGGCTCTTCTTTTCATGCTGCTTCAGGTACCCTTCGATATCGGTCCCGATCAGGTCAGAGACGTGTGCCATTAAAAGTACCCCTCCTGTTTCTTCCTCTCCATCGATGCGGCGCCGTCGTGATCGATCACCCGACCCTGGCGCTCGGAGGTCGTCGTCAAGAGCATTTCCTGAATGATTTGCGGCAATGTCGTGGCGTTCGACTCGACCGCGCCGGTCAGCGGATAGCAACCCAGCGTGCGAAAACGCACCATTCTGTCCTCTGCCTTTTCGTGCGGCGAAAGCGGCATGCGGTCGTCGTCCACCATCACTAGCGTGCCGCCCCGATTCACTACGGGTCGCCGCGCCGCGAAATATAGCGGCACGATGGCGATGTTCTCGAGGTAGATGTACTGCCAGATGTCCAGCTCGGTCCAGTTTGAGATGGGAAACACGCGGATCGACTCGCCATGGTTCTTGCGCGCGTTATAAAGGCGCCACAGTTCGGGTCGTTGACTCTTCGGGTCCCATTGATGGCTGGCTGTACGGAATGAAAAGATTCGCTCCTTCGCACGCGACTTCTCTTCGTCCCTGCGAGCGCCCCCCAAAGCGGCGTCGAAGCCGTACTTATCGAGCGCCTGCTTCAGGCCCTGTGTCTTCCACATGTCGGTGTGAACCTGCGAACCATGATCGAACGGATTGATTCCAAGTTCTTTCGCTTCCGGATTCTGGTGGACGATTAGCTCCATTCCGGCCTCGCGAGCCATCCGGTCGCGCATCGTGTACATGTCGCGAAACTTCCAGGTGGTATCGACATGCAGGAGCGGAAACGGGGGCGGCGCCGGGTAAAACGCCTTTTTTGCCAGATGGAGCATGCAGGCGCTGTCCTTGCCGATCGAGTAAAGCATCACAGGGCGCTGTGCCTCAGCGACGACCTCTCGCATGATATGGATGCTCTCGGCTTCGAGCCGCCGCAGGTGAGTCAATGTGGGCATGGCAAATCCTTTTACAAAGGCGATTCACTGCGCGGCTGCGATGGCGGCCAGCATCAGTTCGGCGATCTCCGCTCGACATATGAGCAGGTCGGGCATCGAGACGTCCGACCCGTTATAGATGCATGGGCTGCCGTCGATGCGGCTGGCATGAAGTCCGGCCGCAAGCGCGACTCCTACCGGGGCGCACGAATCCCATTCATATTGCCCGCCGGCATGAAGATATGCGTGCGCCTCGCCACGCAGCACTGCCATTGCCTTTGCGCCTGCCGAACCCATCGGCACGAGCTCGGCATTCAAGCGCTGGGCAACCCGTAGTGCCAGTTCGGGGGCGCGGGAACGGCTCACGAGAATTTTTAGGCGCCCCTCAGGCGCTGGGGGCAACTCAGGCGGCGATAAAGTTCCGAACGTGACGCCACGAGCCGGAAGCGCGACAGCACAAGCGCGCGGCTCGCCGCAAACTGTCAGTGCGACATGGACCGCCCAGTCGTCGCGCCGCCCGAGGCATTCGCCATACTCGCGCGTGCCATCGAGGGGGTCGATGATCCATACACGATCGAGGGCTAGCCGCTTTGGATCCGGTGCGGACTCTTCCGAAAGGAAGCCGTCTGCCGGTCTGGTGTGAGCGAGAATGTGCGTGATCAGCTCGTTTGCCGTGGCATCGCCCGCTGCTCCCAGTGGTTTGCCCGCAAGGACCGCCGACGCGCGTATTGCGTTCAACGCAGCTCCGGCCGCCGTAGCGATGTGCACGGCCAGGCGGTGATCGTCGTCAACCGAATGCACAGTGCCAGCCGGGTTCATTGAACCGCTCCATTGCGAGGCACCTGTTCCATCGCGTCGAGACCCGATGGTGTGTACCAGATGTGCTCGATATAGTGACCCAGCGTTGTCCTGTGATCTGTGTAGAAGTACCGGGCGGACCCGGGCGACTGACCGTCGATGACGATGGGCAGGCCCGCGGCAGCCATTTCGCTACGCTGCGTTTCGAACGCCGCTTCGCTATCGATCAACTGCGCGATGTGGTGATGGCGAATCGCGAATCCGTCTCGCGGCAGCGCATCACGATACACACGGTCGTCGCCGGATAACGGCTCGATCAGTTCGAGCTGAACCGATCCGACGAATGCCAGCGCGATGTTCAGCTTGCAGAGACGCCCGGCGATCGACTCAATTTCAATGCCCGGCAAGCGCGCCCACGCCTGCACATTCTGTTCCCTGCAAAAGTGGTCAACTGCCTTGTCCACGTCGGTAGTGACGTACGCAATCTGCAGAAAGCCGGAAAACGGAGAAAGTGAGAGCGTGCTCATCATTGCAGTCCATAGGTAGTCATGTACCGGGAGAATCGCTCCCGGATCGCCTCGGTTGCAAGGCCGAATTCGGCTTGGGTATATTTATGCACACCATGAGCGCGTTCAGGGCTCTGCTCAACTCGCCGGCGCATTGCTTCCATCGTTTCCTCGGTCAGTTGAAAGCCGAAGTGACCGTAAATCCGCCGCATCGTACCAATCGGATCGGCGTGAAGGTCGGCTTGGCTGATATCGAGGAACTGCTTCTTCGGCAAGGACGCGCGCGCCGCCATTGCTGCTTCGCTGGCCCACGCCCAGTTGTCGAGTTCGCGCGCGCCGATCTCGTCCCTGTCGACTTGCTCGCCTTCGGAAATTCGACGCGCCATCGCCAGCACGCTCGCGAGCGAAGGCAGCGCCTCCACGGGATCTCGATGTGTCTGCACCACGCATGCGTCGGGAAAAACCTCGAACAGAGCGGGCAACTGCATCAGATGTCCGGGATTTTTCAGCAGCCACGTCTTTTCAGGGTCGCGCGCGCCGATCAGACTAAGCGCCTTTGCAAAGTAGCGATAGGCCGGCAGTTCGCTCTGCTCGCGCCACCAGCGATCGTATTGAGGTACGCGGAAGGACGATCCCCACAGATTGCTGCAAAAGCCCTGTTTGAGTATTTCGAGGCATTCATCGACCTCGTCGGCGACGATGTTATGTGCTGCGCGCATCTCTGGCGCCGACCTGAAAAAGGCCTCCAGTCCGGCCGCGGTCGCCTGGAACTGAACATAATTGGTCCAGGTGTCGCGCGGCGGCCGTGGCTGCGGAAAGACCGTCAGCCACTTTTCCAAACCCTGAAATTGCGGGTCGACCGAAAGCAACTTGTGCAATGCGGTCGTGCCGGTCCGAGGTATGCCGGTGATGACGAGCGGACGCCGCGGAGTCTGGGACAAGACATCGGCATGCTTGCGCAGGCCCTCCACTAGCGTCAGGCGCGAGACCAAAGCACCGACAACTGCATTCCACGCAAATTCCCGGCCCCCTGGCGCGAAGCGCGGGCCATCTTCGTCGAAAGCGTTCAGAAGTTGCGTCAGGCCGGGCATGTATTCGGCGCTGGAGCCGAAATCGCTCAAGCCAGTAGCGGCACTCGCGACTGCATGAAGCTCATCCTCCGCACCCGAAAATCGTTTTGATGGCGACATCTATCGTCTCCTGAAGATCCCTTAATCATGCTTACCACCGCCGTCTCAGCTGCGCACCTATGCGTCTCTCGCGCAAGAGTCTCTCGCGTTCGGTTGCGTCAACGAAGCGAGTCCCCGTCGGCAAGTGATTGCGCAACTCGGACACCGGCACACGCTTGAGCGTCGGAACCGGCTCCGAACTGCAGCCATACCATCTGCCTATTGCGGTCCCCCGATTGACCCCGCATGTATCCAGCCAGTTCGCGACACCCGGATCACGGTGCGCAATCACCGCGCGGAAATAGCCGTCTTCGTCGACGTGCGCCTGATGCCCATTGAGGCTGCTTTGGTGATCGATATAGTCAAGCGCGTTGAACAGAGCGTCGTTCAATTGCACGTTCCAGTAGTGGCGTGTCTGCGGCAGTGCGGTTTCGAGAATGAGCGCTTCGTCGTCACCGAAATCGAAAATCGCTTGCCAGTACGCCTGTTTCGCGAGGCCACCACCGAAAGCGAAAAACTCGAACTCATTCACGTTGATCCGCATGCGCAGTTGCTGCATATGCCTGAGCCAGCGACGTGACAGACGCTCCGCGTAGTCCATCAGCTCGCCAGTACGCCTCCCGATCTCCTCGTGACCCATTGACGGTTTCGTCCGGGGAGCGTCGAGGCACTCGATAGCGATTCGTGCGTCACGTTCCGCTCCCCACGCATACGAGCGCTGGCGCAGCATTGCGAAGTCAGCCTCGGGGTGCAACTCGAGCCAGTTGCCGTGATAGCCGGCGGGACGCCGTGAGCTCAACAGAACTTCGAAGCTGCCGTCCTCGCCGATCTCGAGGTCGTCCAGGTCGAACTGACCTAGCGGAGGGTGGACTTTGTCGGTAGTACCCATGATGCCGCGGCCGATATCCAGCGTCAGCAAATGCACGCTGCCGCGCTCTCCAACTACCCGATATCGCAGGTCACCTCGCAACGGTGCGACGAAATAGGTGTCGTCGGGATTCGGCTGCAGCATGAAGACCGAGTTAAGGAAAGGCAACCAGTCAGGATGAAGCGGATCGGATTGGAAGTAGATGAAGTAGGCAAGCGAGAGATTCATCTGAAACTGCCGATACAGCTCCGCGCGCGTTTGAGGATCGCGCGGTGTCTCGGTCAATTCGAGCAGACTCTCCGCGTTTGCCAACTGGAAGAGATAGTCGCTCCAGGATTTCAGCTGAGCCATGGGTTCACCATTACCTTGCATTGCGTCGACCGTTCACGCAGTGCTTCAAATGCATCGGGTAGCGCGTCAAGCGAGACCCGGTCGGTAATCATCGCGCGCGGTTCGACACAGCCCGCGTCGAACACGTTCGCGACATGAGTGAACTCTTGCATACTGTAGGTGACAGCGAACTGAATTCGCACTTCCTTCCATACCGCTACTGCCGGAATGAATTGGTCCGGCACCGTGCAGAAGCCGAGCACTACGACGTCGCCCTGCGGCTTAACGCAATGAATCGCCTTTGCAATCAGATCTTTCTGCCCTGCGCATTCGAACACGACGTCTGGTGGACCCTTGAGAGCATCGGCGGCTAGCGCCGCCAGATCCTGCCCATCCTGCGGAACCACAAATTCGTCAGCCCCCATGTGTCGCGCGAGCGCTTCGCGGCGCTGCGACGAAGCAGTCGCAACAATGCGACCAGCGCCGAGGCGGCGAGCCCAGAACGTGGCGGCCAGTCCAACGGGACCCGCGCCAATCACGAGCACTTTCGCGCCCGGCGTGAGCTTTGCCAGCGCAACTCCGTGCAAGCCGACGGCCATTGGTTCGATCAGTGCGCCGTCCTCCATGCTCAACGTCTTCGGAAGCCGGGTCGTTACGCGCTCGGCAACGACTGCATATTGAGCGAAGCCGGCGGCGGCGCCCTTGAATTGCGCGCAGAAGTTCGGCTTCCCGGAAAGACAGGTCGCGCAATGCCCGCATCCGACAAACGGCAGCGCGGTTACAGCATCGCCAATCTTCAGCTTCTCCACACCCTTTCCTACGGCAACCACCTCGCCGGCAAATTCGTGACCTAGGGTCGAATTTTCTGGAAGCGTGAAATGCGGTGCGTGTCCATCCGTCATGTGTAGATCCGATCCGCAGATACCGCAGCGGTGAATCTTCAGCACAACTTCTCCCGATGCTGGAGTGGGATCGGCAACACCCCTAACTTCTAGAGGCGAACCTACCTTCGAGAAATATGCGGCCCTCATCGCTTGAGTCTCCGTTTGGCGTCAATGTGCTGCCCGTCATCGAACATCTGAAATATACTTTACTGGGAAAGTAAATTGCGGTGTCCAGGTGTTTGTACCGAGACGGCACTGGAAGCAAACGCGCCAATGTGTTCCCCTGAGCTTTCGCTCACGAACATAGCGTCATGCGGGATTGGCCATATGCCACCGGATGCGTCGATGGCAACGAAAGACGGGAGAGAAGGCCTGCTGAGAGCGCAGGCCGAGGGTGGGTTTTGTGTCTTGCGCGCTGATTGCGAGCAGCGATGGCGATGACTTAGGGGTTTGCTGTCGAAATGGCGATCACCGAAGCTATGTCAGCCGCGCTCGGCACCCCGACGTGCGGCCTCCGCGTCTGCAAAGACATGCAGTTCCCGCAACAAGGTCGAGAGTGCCGCTCGCCGTTCAGGCGCCATATGACTGGACGCCACCCAGTCAGTGCCGTACGCCTCCTGATGGAGGATGTTCCTCAATACTTTGCGTGCCTGTGACTTCATTCGTACGAGTATTCCACGACCATCCGCCGGGTCCGGCATGCGCTCCACCAAGCCCATCTGTTCGAGCCTGCCGACACACTTCGTGATGCCGCCCAGCGTCATTGCCAGCGGTTTTTGAAGTTGCGTCGGAGACTGCGTGTAAGGCGGACCGGAAACCAGAAGCGCATCCAATAGCAACAGTTCGGCTGCCAGCAGGCCCTGACTCGCGGCGGCTTCCTTGAGCGCCCGGTCGATGTGAGCAGATAGTCGTAGGAGTCGTTGCCCGATCAGGTAGACATTCGGGTCTTCCGCTGGCCACTCGCGCGCCCAAGCCGCAGCCTGTTCGTCCAACTCATCGCTAGCCTCTGAGCACACGGGCTTCTGCAACGCTTCGCATTCGGCCAGAAATTGTGCTTCAGCTTGAGAACGTTTCGAATAGGACGCCTCGCCGTCGTCTTCCAAAGCGACGTCGACCCAGCCGGCTTCGACAAGCGCATTCAGATGCTCGATCACGCTCGCACGCGATATTTTCAGCTCACGCGCCAATGCGGCTGCGCTTTGAGTACCCGCATTCAGCAGAGTCAGCAGTTGTCGTCGGGAAGCGTCCGCCAACGCGGCGAATAGCGAATCTGCGGTCTTGCGAGCACCCATGCGATTATCGATTGGTTCGGACCCCCGCTTGCCGGACAGCAAATACGCGTTGCCGAGCAAACAGGCGATCGGCATGGACCGCGACTCAGCGGTCCGTGCCAGCGCCCTACAGGTGCCGTTTCCTGTCACGCGGGTCAATTCAGCCACGCTAAGTTACCAGAAAACACGCCCTGTAAGCTCTGTGCTAATAGACACGCTTCACGTGGCGAGCCGCACACTGGCGAGATCGACGGCTATTGTTGAACCAGGTCGTATGCCGCAAGCGCGGCGACCTCCGTCACACCACCGTCTACGGGTAGGCACGTGCCGGTAATGAATCGCGATTCATCGCTGCAGAGAAACAACGCGGCGGCCGCGACGTCCCACGCATCCCCTTCCAACGGAAGGGGCGCGATTTTTCGGCGGCGTTCGCGGGCCTTGTCATTGAGCATGCTTTCGACCATCGGCGTAAAAATATGCCCCGGAGCAATCGCGTTGGCACGAACATGATCGCGGCCGTACATCACCGCGAGTTCACGCGTAAAGCCGACCATGCCCGCTTTCGATGAGCCGTATGCGGCTGACCCGTGGCTGCGGATGCCCGCGACCGAACCGATGTTGACGATTGCCCCGCCTCCGCGCGCCACGATCTTCGGCACCGCACTTCGGCTCATCAAGAAGGCACTTTTCAGGTTGACGTCGATCACGCGATCCCAGGACGCCTCGTCGACGTCCTGCAACCGCCCCGGCGCGCCCGAGATACCGACGTTGTTGACGAGAATGTCGAGGCCACCGTACCTCTCGACGGTCTCGTCGACAATGCGCGCGCAGACCGCACCGTCGGTGACATTGCCGGTCGAGACGAACGCGCTGCCGCCCGCCTCCGTGATCAGCGCGAGCGTTTCCGCCGCCCGCTCGTATTGCTGATCGACGAGACAGACGGACGCGCCCTCCGCGGCGAAAAGACAGGCAATTGCCTTGCCCGTGCCGAAACCCTGACCGAGCGATCCTGCGCCGGTCACGATCGCGATCTTGCCGTTTAAACGTTGATGAAAGACTTTCGGAGCGGGCATGCGGTAAGCCGGTTGAGGTAGATCGATCGTCGTCTGGAGCGTTCGATCGAGCGGGTAATCGTTAGCGCTCAATCCCTCGCTCGCGAGGACGTCACTGATGCTTGAGCTTAGTCTCGTCAGGCCAATAATGCAACCCATAGTTGCATTATTGGCCTTCGATCAAATCGACTAGCCCACTTCGCCATGATCCACCAATGCCGCACCAAAGCGCGCCGCATACGCCGTGTTCACCGCCTCGGTCTGGAAGCGCGTTTCGTTGATCGCGAAGATGAAGTATCCGTATGCGAGATCGCGTCTATAGTCGCCCCATGCTTCGTCGAAGTCTGGCGCCTGAACCCCGTTAATCGCCAATTGGGAAAGATAGTGCTCTAGTAGCGACCGCTCCCACGAGCGCCGGTCTTCGATATCGAGCGCGCACCCTATGTGATAAGCAACCTCGAGACTCCAAGGCGCCCGGCTAACCTGAGCATCGAAAAAACCCGGCGCTCCATCAGCTTCGACGTAGAGATTTCCAAGGTGCGTATCGCCGTGGATCAGACACACCGGTTTGCCCTTGTGTTCGCGCGCAATGCGCCCGAGCGCTGCCACCATCCAGCCGCGATCGTGCAGATGCCGGCTTACCGCGGCCCCTCTCGGCAGCGATGCGTAGTGCGCCCAGACATCCGGCTCGAGGTAGCGGTTCTGATATTCCAACGACCAATCCGAAAAGCGCTCCCCAACCCAATCAAGCCGCCCGCCCTTGTCGAACTCCCCGCTATTCCATGTTTGCGCGTGATAGCGCGCCATTGCACTCAGACGCAAACCCACCTGTTCGTAGCCCTGCGGCTGCTGAGCACGACAGAACCGAACGTTACGCTCGACCAGGTCTTCCATCACTACGACGGCCTGCCAGGCGTCAGGATCGGCGCCCGCATAAAAACATTTCGGTGCGTTCATATTTATGAACGGCAGTACGTCCCGATAGAAGCGCATTTCGTTGCGATACATCTCCTTCATCGACGGACTATGTTCCTCGAAACCGCCCTTCACGATCATGCGCGACGGTAGTGCCATCGCATGTCCCGCATCGTTGTACTCCAGAGCCACGCGGACCTTGGTCGACGTGCCCGGCAGTACATCCACGTGTTCGCACGAGAGCACTTCGACGCCGCTGAAGCGGAACCCCAGCGCTGAAGTAAGCCACTCCGCCGTCACTTCCCCAACAGTGACAGGCAACCTCATGTCACTTACCAAACCAGATTCAGACAAGGTTCCTCCCGAATATTGCGGATGAAAGACCCGTGCGCATCGTCGCGCAGACAGCCTTTCGGTCGCAACATGGGGAAAACCACACCCCCCGGTGCGTTGCATATTTTGAATGACGTGCATATAGTTGCTTGCAAACGCAAAAATTTTTTTAGCAGGTAATCGATGACCCCACTCGAATCCCCCGCACTTCAGAGACGTCCGGCTAGCGCCGAACTCGCGCATACGCTTGCTCCGGACGAGTACCGCACAGAAGAAAGCGTCGCGTTCAAGATGAACATGGTTCATCTTCTGCTTGGCGCGGAAATCGACCGGAAGCTCGCGGCGAGCAAACTTTCTGCCATTCAGTGGGGGATTTTGAAAGCGCTGTTCGACGAGCGTGCTCGTACACCTACCGCCCTGTGCCGAATACTTCTCGCTGACGGCAGCATCATGACCCGCAAGCTCGATTCGCTTGAAAAGAGAGGATTGGTTGAACGGATCCGCAGTACTTCCGATAGACGTTCCGTCGAGCTCGCACTGACAGAAGATGGCCGACAGCTGTTACGCGAGACTCTGCCGCTCATCGTCGAAACAAGCAATCGCCAACTTCACGGCTTCACAGTGGATGAAGTTGAAGCCGCCCGGAATCTGCTCGATCGGATGATCGCCAACTTGAGTTGAGCGGCGAGATCCCCCGAATCGATCCACGTCGGCGCTCAGGTCGACGCGTACCCGCTACTGAAAAGGAGTTGTTCATGGAGCATACCGAAACAACCGTAAAGCAAAGCGCGGACCCGGCGCAGGATGCCAGCCTCGCACCGCTGCTGGTTCCCCACGTATACCGCGGGCGCACCGTCACCGGAAGCGCGATCAGACACGTGTCTCGAGATCTGGGGCAAGGCTTTTGCACGCCTAAAATCGAATTGGACGATCTGGTGTGGCCACGCGCTGAATCCGGCCCTGCCTTCGATGTTCCTGTCGCGAAAATCATCGATTTTCTTGTCGAACTGGGTCCGCGTTTGCACCTCGACGTCAATCCGCTGATGCAGGCCGCGCTCGAATCGATGATCAAGGTCAGTCCGCTCGGGCGACGGATCCTCGAAAACTGCTATCGCGACATTCCCAATCTTTTCTTGCGTGAAGTGATCGAGGACGAACTGCGCGTGAGTCTCGGCGACGCGCGCCTCGTGGACGGTTGGGTGGAACGTACTCTGCGCGGGCGCCCGAGTCGTCTGCGCGCGTTTCCCCCGCGCCTCGTGCATATCCTCGCAGGCAACTCGCCGATGGTCGCAGCCATGACGGTCATGCGCGCGGCGCTGACGAAGGGTGTTCACCTGCTGAAGCTGCCTTCGAACGATCTTTTCACGGCCACCGCAATCCTGCGCACCATGGCCGAAATCGACCCGGATCATCCGATTACCCAGTCGTTTTCTGCCGCGTATTGGCGCGGTGGCGACGAAAACGTCGAGTCGATTCTTTATCGTCCGCAGTACTTCGACAAAATCGTCGTGTGGGGCGGGGAAAGCGCGGTTCGGCATGTGATGCGCTATGCCGGCCCCGGGCTCGAGTTGGTCGCGTTCGATCCGAAGGTATCGATCTCGCTGATCGGCCGCGAGGCCTTTGCATCCGACGAAGTACTGCGCGAGGTCGCGCGTGCGGGCGCAGCCGATGTGCTGTCGTTCAATCAGGACGCGTGCAATGCTAGCCGGTATCAATTCGTCGAAGGCGACGAAGACGACGCCGACCGCTACTGCGAGCAACTAGCGCTCGCACTCGGCGAAGACTATCGGTACGGCGACGGCCAAGGCCCGCTCGTGCCCGCCGACATTCGCGAGGCCGTGGACGTGCTGCGTGAAATGGAACCGATCTATCGCGTGTTCGGTGGCTATGACGGCAAGGGGCTCGTCATTCGTTCTGACGAAATGGTGGATTTTCACCCCATTTGCAAGACCGTCAACGTCGTTCCTGTAACAAGCCTTCGCGATGGCGCGCGGCACGCGACGGTCGCCACGCAGACGGTGGGGATCTATCCGCCTCACCGGGTCACGGAGGTACGCGATGCGCTCGCCTGCGCTGGTGTCCAGCGCATGGTGGCGCTGGGCGAGTCGATTTCTGACGGAGTCGGCGGCTATCCCCATGACGGCATGTTCCCGATCCATCGATTCATGAAATGGGTATCGGAGGAATCCGGTCCGAATCAGGAGGGGACTCGATGATGCAAGCCCTTTCTAAGCTACTGCCACTCACGGACGTCGCCGACCCTTTCCGGAATGCGCCCGAAAACCTCCACGCGATGCAGCTTCAGGCCGTGGGCGAGCGCTTCGCACAGCGACGGCAGCAGATCCGTATTCTCGACAAGCGGGCCAGCGAGGCTGGCGTTACCGAAGTGAAGAACATGAGCGATGCGGTGCCATTGCTCTTTGCCGACGCCGTATATAAAAGCTATCCGGATGCGTTCATCGAGCAGGGTAAATGGCGCCATCTCACTGCGTGGCTGCAAACGCTCACGACGCGCAAGATCGACGGACTCCAATATGACGCGATTCGCGACCTCGATGACTGGATCAACGAGTTGCGCCGCAACGGACACTACGTGATGAGTTCGAGCGGGACGTCGGGCAAGCAGTCCTTCATATACCAAAGCGAGGCCGACCGTGAACTTGGATGGCGGCTGCTCGCCCAGGGTATTCGGTGGTCCGCGAGCGGTATGCGCGATCCGTCGCGGCGTTATCCGGTGTTTCTGTTGACGCCTTCTTCAGGCTCTTATACGGGCACGGAACGGATGGCGAAGTTCGCTGAATCGATTGCCGTGTCCGGCGACCTCCACTACATGTCCGATGTACCGCAGAGTGCCGCGCACACGACGCGCATGGCACGCATGCGACGCGCGATCGCGGACGGTACCGCGCTGCCAAGTGAAATCGAGGCGTTCCAGAACGAGAGCCGGGAACGTAGCGAGCGCGTACAAGCCGATTTCCGGCTTTTCATCGACCAATTGCTCGACCGGCGCCGTGAGCCCATGTTCATCATGGGCATGCTGGGCATGCTGTACCAGATCGTGGCCACCGGCCGCGAACGCGGCATCGCCGACGGCGAGTTCCATCCCGATACCATCATCAGTATCGGAGGCGGCAAAAAAGGCGCGAACTTGCCCGAGGATTTCCAGCAGCAGTGCGAACGCTTCTTCAATTTCAACTCGGCCAATTTCAACGACGGCTATGGAATGGGCGAAGTGTCAGGCTTTTGCCCGTGGTTCCATGAAGCGAAGGCGTGGGCCGTACCGCCGTGGCTGGTCCCGCTGGTGCTCGACTCCAAAGGCGAAGAACTTCTCAATCCGCCCGATGGAAAAGGCGTTGTCGAAGGTCGGCTCGCGATGATCGACTTGCTGGCGGATGGTCGCTGGGGCGGGGTCATCAGCGGCGACAAGGTCACTGTCGAGTTTGGTCATGGCATCGACGGCGTGCGCACGCCCATCATTCGCGACGTCGTTCGCTACAAGGATCTGCCCGGCGGCGACGACAAGCTGTCTTGCGCCGGAACGATCGACGCCTATGTCCGCGGAGAGGTCGCAGACATGACTGAGGCTTGCACCGCCGGATGATTTTATCTCCCCAGAAATCTACAGAATCTACTCAACGATGACACGACAAACGACAAATCCGGCCGTGTGGTTTATCACCGGTGTTTCGTCCGGCTTCGGCCGCTCCCTGGCCGAGGCAGTCCTCGCTCGCGGCGACAAAGTGGTCGGCACTGTACGCAATGAAACGCAAATCGCCTCCTTTGAAAATCTTGCGCCCGGCCGCGCACACGGCCTGCTGCTCGACGTCACCGATGCGGCGGCGGTATCACGCGCCGTTGGGCAGGCACTCGAGCGCACTGGCGCTATCGACATACTCGTCAACAATGCCGGCTATGGCCTGTTTGGCGCACTCGAAGAGGTTTCCGACGCGCAGGCGCGGCAACTATTCGATACCAACGTCTTTGGCACGGTCAATGTGATACGAGCGGTGCTGCCCCACTTTCGGGCGCGTAAGCGCGGCCATATCGTGAATTTCTCGTCGGTCGCCGGCGTGATCGGCATCGCTGGCTGCAGCTTCTATTGCGCGTCGAAGCACGCGGTCGAAGGGCTTTCAGAATCGTTGGCTCAGGAACTCCACCCGTTTGGCATTGGCGTGACCCTCGTCGAGCCGGGCGGTTTCCGCACGAACTTCGCGGGTGGATCGCTGAAGTGGAGCGAGAACGAATTGCCCGACTACTCGGAGACAGTGGGGCAAATGCGCCGATATATGAGCAGCTACCACGGCACCCAGGCAGGCGACCCCGCGAAGGCCGCCGAGGCCATCGTCCGCGCGGTGTCGGCGGACGCGCCGCCGCTGCGTCTGCCGCTCGGTCCCGACGCCGTCGACGTCGTCCGCAAAAAGCTCGCATCGGTACAGGACAACCTCGAAACATGGCTTGAAGTCTCGAGTTCCACCAATTTCGATCAATAAAATCGCAGCAATTTCCTGCAGAGGAGACAACATGTCCGCTCTGGACCCGTTCTACGCAATGCTTCGTGGCGAAAGCGACCCTTTCCGCAACCACCCCGAGAATCTCCGTGAGCTTCAGCTCGCAGCCATGAAAGAGCGCTTCGCCGAGCGCCGCGAGCAGATCAAGCTGCTGCGCCGCAGAGCGGACGATGTCGGCATCGCAGACGTCAACCGTCACGCAGACATGGTGCCGCTGCTGTTCGCGCATCAAATCTACAAGAGCTACCCTGAGCAGTTCATCGACAACGGCCGCTGGAAGCATCTGTCCGTTTGGCTGCAGACACTATCGAGCAAACGCGTTGGTGACGTCGAGGTCAACGGCGTCGATAACGTCGACGCGTGGATGGATCGATTGCGCGACGCAGGTCATCACGTGTTCAGCTCGAGCGGCACGTCCGGCAAGTGCAGCTTCGTCAGCCAGACGCGAGCCGATCTCGACAATGTCACCGAGTCCTGCGTGAAGCTGGGCGTGTACGGCAACGCATTGATCCAAAGAGACTTCGGCAAACGCCCGGTATTCCTGATGATGCCGCCGGGTGGGGCGCATCGGCATATTGAGCCGGTACTGAACGCAGCAAAGCGACTCGGCGCCGAAAGCACCTTGATGTTCGACGACCCGGTGCTCGCATCTTCAACGATCTCGATGGGCCGCATGCGTCGTGCAATGGCCGATGGCTCCGCCAAGCCCAGTGAAGTCGCGGCATTCCAGGAGCAGGCGGTGGCACGCCAGCGACACACAGGCGCGATGATCGACCGGTTTCTCGACAAGCTTACGGCGCGCCGGGAAGTCCCCGTGCTCGTGCAAGGCAACTGGTCGTTGCACTGGACTCTCGTGGAGCGCGCCCGCCAGCGCGGGATAGCGGATGGAATCTGCCACCCCGACACGGTGATCACGGCCGGAGGCGGATTGAAAGGCACTGCCGCGCCCGCCGACTACCGCGAGCAGGTCATCCGCTTTTACGGTATCCGGCCGGAGAACGTTCAGAACAGCTATGGCATGACCGAGATGATCGGCACCGGTCCCTGGTCGGACGTTGCGCAGGGCTACGCGATCTGCCCGTGGATCGTTCCGTTCGTTCTCGACAAATCGGGTGAGCACCTGCTGAATCCTTCCGATGGTCAGGGTGTCGTCGAAGGGCGGTTCGCGTTCTTCGATCTGCTGGCCGAAGGATACTGGGGCGGTTTCATTACCGGCGACAAGGTCACCGTCGACTTTTCGCCGACCGGCAACACCGACGGACTGCGGGGACCGCTAGTCAGGCAGGTCGGCCGGTATGCGGATCTCGAAGAAGGCGAAGACAAACTTTCGTGCGCAGGTACGATGGAGTCGTATGTACGCGGCATGATCAACGTTTGAGCCTCGCGCACTGACCTTGGAACCGAGGGGCGCCGTCAGTGGCGCCCCCCGGGACACGTGAGTATACTGGCGGCCTGTATCCGTCATAAAACACTCAACGATGTTCAAACCTATGGCAGTTCTTGCTCCCGACGGAGCTTCGCGGCTCGCTGCCGCGGGCAAACAGCGAACGGCCGGGCGGCCCACCCACGACGATGCGCTCCAGATGCGCGAGAGCGTCCTCGATGCCGCCAAATCGGTCTTCATGAGAGAAGGTTTCGGCGCCGCCAGAGTCGAAGAAATCGCGTCGATCGCGGGCGTCAGCAAGACGACGATTTACCGTCAGTTCGGAACCAAGGAAGAGTTGTTTCGCGCCATCGTCTGGCGCGGGATGGCTGATTTGCGCGGCAAGATCTCACAGCATGTCGAGCCGGGCCGCGATTTTTCGACGAACCTGGCAGCCCTCATCGACGCGCTCGTCGAGCACATGGCGACGCCGGACAGCATGCACACTTCCCGGCTAGTGATCGGCGAAGCGATGCGCTTCCCGGACATCGCAAAACAATTTCTGCAATACACAGCTACGATGCTGGCGCCCCTCGCGAGCGCGCTCGAATCCGCCGCGGCCAGCGGAGTGATCGAGATCGACGACCCTGCGAACTCGGCGCGCGATCTGCTGACGTTGGTCACCGGCGCGCCCGAAGTCCACCTTGCGATACAAACCACGCGTGCAGAACGCAAACGCCGGGCCGAACGCATTCATCGGTTCGTGTTGACGGCGTGGAAATATCGAGCGACTCTGGATAAGGTTCGGGGCAGATCAATGCCGTAACGCGGGGCGCTACATTCTCTAGTCCCGCGAAGGACTAGTTGTCAAACGCCCCCATCACCTGGAACTGCCCCGACGCCTGGGCAATGCACTTTGCATTCGCCCAGATTTGACAGTCCGAGAAAATCACTCGCCTTCCCGAACGCAAAACGTCGACACGAGCTTCGACCCAATCGCCGGGCTCAGCGTTGCCCATGAAGTTGACGGTCAAGCTCGTCGTCAACACTTTCACCGCCGGCTCGCGCGAATGCTTGCTCGCCCATGTAATGGCCGTATCAGCGAGCATGCAAACCGCGCCGCCGTGCATCATCTGACCGAGGTTGCGATGCGCCTCGCGGACATACATCCCAATCACGTGTCCGCGCTCGGTCTTACGAAAGTACGTTGGTCCGAACATCTGATGGAAGGGCCCAAACGCCGGCATCAACGCAAATCCTTCTGGAATGGGCCCTTCGTCCTCTGCTTGCCCGCAGAAGACGGCCAGTGCGTCTGTTTGCTCCAATGCAATTCTCCTCTTCGACGCCGGATGTAACACGGCGGCAGATTTTCTTTCTTCCTCAATCAAAGATAGCGTATCATTATCCGCACGAAAGTCAATTATATGAACGCCCATGGATATCGGATCGCTCTTTACGCCCCTCACCGTACGGGGCGTCACGCTTGCCAACCGTATCGTCATGTCACCCATGACCCGCGGCTTTTCACCCAATGGACTGCCTGGCAGTGACGTCGCGTCCTACTACAAGCGCCGTGCGCAGGGCGAGACAGGTCTCATCATCACGGAAGGCGTTGGTGTCGATCATCCGGCAGCACTTGGCGAAGCGGGACTAGGCGAAAATTCGATCCCCGTGCTGGTCGACGACGAATCCGTTACCGCCTGGCGCCGCGTGACGGACGAAGTGCATGCAAGTGGCGGCATCATCTTTCCTCAGTTGTGGCACATGGGTCCGATGAAGGAAGCGAATACGGGCCCCTTCCCGGCTGCGGCACCGTTGCGCCCCTCCGGATTGTGGGGACCGGCGGGACGAACGACATCGCTGAACGCAGGCTACATGGAGCGTGTCATGACGCCAACTCGCCCGATGACCGACACCGAGATCGCGGACGTCATTGCGGCCTATGGTCGAAGCGCCCGCTATGCGAAGGCCGCCGGCTTCGACGGAATCGCGATTCACGGTGGTCACGGCTATCTGATCGACGCGTTTCTGTGGGCCGAAACCAATCAGCGCACGGATCAATGGGGCAAAGATCTGACAGCGCGCAGCCGCTTCGCCACCGAAGTCGTTCGCGCAATCCGCGAAGCGATCGGCGCCACGATGCCGATCACGTTCCGCTTCTCCCAGTGGAAACAGCAGGATTTCCGCGCGCGTCTCGCCAACGATCCGCACGAGCTTGAACGGATCCTCGCCCCGCTCGCGGACGCGGGCGTCGACATCTTCGAGGCGAGCACTCGGTACTTCAATCGGGCGGAATTCCCGGGCTCGGAAATGAATCTCGCCGGTTGGGTGAAGAAGGTAACCGGCAGGCTTTCGATGGCCGTTGGTGGAATCGGCATTAACAAGGGCTACTACGATTCGATGGCCGGGGACGAGACCTCCGCGCAGCCCGATCTCACCCCTCTGCTCGATCGCTTTTCGCGCGGCGAATTCGATCTTGTTGGCGTAGGACGCTCGCTTCTGCATGATCCAAACTGGGCGCGGCGCGCGCGGCTTGGCGAGCCGTTCCTCGGGTTCAGCAACGATTCGCTCGCACGACTAACTTGAAGTGCATTGTTCGCACTGCCCTCATGTCACTGGCGGACTCACGCTCCGGCGCAATCCCACGGCGGCCGAGATCGCCGCTTCGGTGCAAGCGGCGACACGATGAGGACATTTTCTATGAGCGGGAGAAACTGACAATGGATCTGCAGCTTGGCGGCAAGCGCGCACTGGTCACCGGCAGCAACTCGGGAATTGGCGAGGGCATCGCAAAAGTCCTGGCTCGCGAGGGCGCCGTCGTGGTCGTGCACGGCCGCAATGAAGGACGTTGCCGGAACGTGGCAGAGGCAATCACGGCTGCCGGATGCGAGGTTTCTTACGTCGTGGGTGACTTATCCGATGAGGCGGCTTGCAACGGCGTCGCGGATCAGATCATCGAGCGGCTCGGCGGAGTCGACATCCTGGTCAACAACGCCGGCGGCCGTGCCAGTTCACATCGCATGGACGGCAAAGGTGGTGCGATGAATCCAGCCTGGCTCGAGACGCCCTGGACCGATTGGCTCTGGACCTTCGAGCAGAATGTCGGCGCGGCCGTCAGGCTTATCCAGAAGCTGGCTCCAGGAATGAAGGAGCGCGGCTTCGGGCGCATCATCAATATCGGAAGCGCGGCCGCCACACAAGTGGAACCCGATCTTGCCGAATATCAGGCCATCAAGGCGGCGATGGTCAACATGAGCGCATCGCTTGCCAAGACACTCGCCGCGACGGGGATCACGGTCAACACCGTGACGCCCGGCATCATCATGTCGCCTGCGGTCAAAAGTACGTTTACCGATCTCGCACTGAAGCAGGGTTGGGATGTCGATGACTGGGCAGAGGTGGAGCGCCGCTTTACTTCCCAGATCTTCGTCAATTCGGCCGGCAAGTTCGGCGAGCCGGAGGATATCGGCCGCATGGTCGCCCTGCTGGCCAGTCCGCTATCCGGTTACATGACGGGTGCCAACTATCGCGTCGATGGCGGCCAAGTCAGATCGATCAACTGAGTTTCAAGGCTGGATGAGCGAACGCCGCGAAAGGCCCGGCAAAGATCTGCTGAGCGCTATAGTCCACGATCGATTTCAACCGCAAGCGAACGCAGTTCAAGCATACCGTTGACTAGTCCGCTGCTGGCGACGGCCTTCTTCGCCGGATCGCATTTGGTGTGGCCTGTTTGACCATCCAGCGAGGCAGAAAACGCTCGGGACATCTCGCCTGACTGCCCGCTGGACCATCGCTTGCGGTTTTTTTACGTGCGCCCGGTCACCGGAATCAACGCCCCGGTTACCCCCGACGCGGCGCCCGACGCGAGAAAGAGAATCACGTTGGCGATTTCTTCAGCCCGCACCCAGCGGGAAAAGTCGGCGTCCGGCATATCCTTGCGGTTTTGCGGCGTATCGATGATGCCTGGCAAGATAGCGTTGACGGTAACGGAGCGGCCCTTTAGTTCCTCGGCCAGCGCCTCGGTCAAACGCATCACCCCCGACTTCGAAGCCGTATACGCTCCCATGCCCGCGCCCGCCTTGAGTGCAGCGCCGGCTCCGATATTGATGATGCGTCCGCCTTCCGCGCTGTTGGCAATATAGTCGAGCGCGGCTTTCGACGCAGTCGCTGCCGTGCGCACGTTCATCTGGTACATCAGATCCCACGTGTCCAGACTGCCGTCCGCCAACGTCTCCCAGCGAAAGCCCCCCGCTATATTGACGATCGCATCGAGCTTGCCAAGCTGCGCGACGATATCCGAAATCGCGGAGCGCGCCGAATCGAGATCAGTTAGCTCGACGCCGCCTCGCCACCACGAAGCGTGCAATTGCTCCGCGCTCGCTTTCTCTGGCGCAGGCGCCTTGTCGATCAGCGCAACCTCCCAGCCGTTCTCAGCAAACACGTGACCAACCGTGCGCCCAAGCGCGCCGAATCCACCCGTTACCGCCACTACCCGTTGCATGTCAGACCTCCCTGGCCGCGCCCGCCGCCTACATCGCTAAAGCCGGACGCAGTAAAAAGCTCAACGTCCCTTGAACACCGGCTCGCGTTTCTCGCGAAACGCGTTGACCGCCTCTTGATGGTCTTCCGTCAGGTTCGACAACGCCTCGTATGCAATCGACGCGTCGAGAATGGAATGCGCAAGTTGCTTCAGGCCGATGTTGATCGACGCCTTGGTCCACTGGATCGCGCGTGAAGCGCCGTTGGCGAGACGCCTCGCCATGGCGTCGACAACGGCATCCAGTTCGTCGGCCGGCACCGCATGATTGATGAGACCCAGTCGTGCTGCCTCTTCTGCGGTGACGAGGTCGCCCGTCAACAGGTATTCCTTGGCCTTCGCATAGCCCACCAGCTGCGGCCAGATCACCGCGCCACCATCGCCCGCCACGAAGCCGACCTTCACGTGCGGATCACCGATCTTCGCGTGATTGGCCGCGTAGCTCAGATCCGAGAATAGCGCGATCGTCGCGCCGAGGCCAATTGCATGACCGTTGATCTTTGCGATGACCGGCTTCGGACAATCGAGCATCGAGAAGACAATTTTCTTCGCACGCTGCATGCCTTCGAGAAACAGCGTCGGGTTGTCGATGACCTGCTGCATGTGCTCGATATCGCCACCCGCGCTAAAAGCGCGCCCTGCGCCCGTCAACACGACGACCCGGGTTTCATCATCCTCGGCGACATCGAGAAAAAGCCGCGACATCTCGATGTCCATCTGCTCGTCGAACGCGTTCAACGTTTCAGGGCGGTTGAGCGTGACGGTCAGGATGCCGCCATCGCGTTCGAGCAACAACGCCTTATAGTCCGAAATATTCATGGCTAACCTATTCACAAGGAAGAAATCCGGCGGGACGGCAGGACAGTCTGCCGCCGTCGACGGACGCTGCATTCGCGCTGCCGCGCGAATACATGACGCCGACCAGCGCACACCCGGCGCCCAGCGCAAAACCGGTCACACGGTCAGCGGAATGAACCTGCGACCGTTGTCGTACATGATCTTGCGCGTGTCCTCTTCGGACAGCGCATTGCATGCTTCCGACGCAAAGTCCTTCGGTTCCGGCACCCCTTCCGCGTGCGGATAGTCGGAGCCCATCAACAGGAAGTCCGACGAATCCGTTTGAGCGATGATCTGGGCGATGTTGTCCTCCGGATACGCGACCACGAAGACGTTTTCCTTGAAGATCTGACTCGGGCGTTTCTTCAACTGACCGCACGGCCAGTAACCATTCTTCGCCATCCCGCGGCACTTGTCCATTTTGACGAGCATCGACGGCACCCATTCCGCGCCGTTTTCCGCGCTGCACAGCTTGACGCGCGGGAAACGCTCGAAGAAGTTATAGAAGATGAACGACGACAGCGTCTCGATCACGGGACGCTCGCCGTAGCCGTGCATCCAGACGAAGGCGGTCTGACGCTGGCGCGACTGCTGCACCGGCTCGCCCCACACCGCCATGTGATCCTTCATGTAAATCGCTTCCGACACGTGGAACGTCACGCGCACGCCAGCCTCGTTCAGAATCGACCAGAACGGATCGAAGTACGGGTCCGCCGGCGCACGGCCATTGAACGGCCCCATCGGCATCAGGACCACGCGCACGCCGTTCGCCACGAGCCACCTGGCCTCGGCGACAGCGGCATCGAGGTCGTCGAGCGTGACGACCGGCGTCGTGTAGATGCGATCCTTGTAGTTGAAACCCCAGTCTTCGAGCATCCAGCGGTTGTACGCATGCAGAACCGCGTTGGCCGCGACCGGCTCGTTGAGATACGAAATACACGCGACCATTTCGCCGATGTACATCGTGCAGGCCTCGACACCGAATTGGTCCATCTTCTGCAAACGCGCGTCGCGGTTGAACATGTCCGGGGTCGGGGGCACCCGCATATCGACGTTATCTTTGCCTTCCTTCATCGCGCGCAACCATTCATGCAGCTTGCCCGGCGGCGGCACGTGCCCCTCGGCCGAGGTGTAGCCCTCGCTGATTTCCACCTTGCGGTCACCGACATACATGCAGCGATTGCCGTCTGCCGTCACGCGACTGGTAAACGACCAGTCCTTCTTGAACTGCGCGGGCAAGTAGCGGCTGAATGCGTCCTCGACTTCGTAGAAGTGCGTGTCCGCGTCGTAGATCTTCCCTTGATACGCTTGCATGTTCTATCTCCTGATTGTGGGGAGCGCTGCTGAACGAGCGCCCTTGAGAGAAGTATCGGGTCAAGCCATCGACCGAAAAACTCTCATATCGAACTCAAAAGCGTCGATATCGGTTTGATATCGGGCAGCGCCCTCGCCATCCTTGTGGCCTGCATCGATCGCACATACAAAACACCAATGCGAACACTGTTCGGATATAAGTATAATCCAAACGATACATGCAACCGGAGACGTTCATGCAAGCAGAAGTACTCTCCCCGCAGGCACATCGAGCGCAACGCGTGGCGGGACCACCACGTGGGTTCACGATCGCGATCCTGCTTGCCGCGGTAGCGGCTTCGTCTGGCATCACCGTCATCTATACGGTGCTGGTCACGCTCTACAAGGCCTTTCCTGCGTCGAACTCCGTGAGCTGGACCGTGACCGCATACTGGCTCGGCTCGGCCGTCTTTGCAGCGGTGAGTGGGCGACTCGGTGACCTGTTGGGCTACCGCAGAATCCTGCTGGTGGTGATGTCTGTCGCTGCGGTCGGCGCAGTCGTCGCTGCGTGCGCGACCGACGTCGGCATACTCGTCGCGGGTTGTGCGATGCAATCGATCGCGGCAGGCATTACGCCGCTCTCGATCGGGTTGGTTCGTGAGAACCTGCCACCCGCCAGGGTGCCCGCCGCGGTCGGATTGATCAGTGCGGCGGGAATGGTATCGGCGGGGCTGATTTACATCTGCGCGGGCGTCGTCGTGGATCACTATTCGTGGCAGGGCGGCTTCTGGTTCAAAGTCGCGCTGTGCGTCGTCGCCGCCGCAGCCGTACGCACGTGGGCACCGCCGTCTCCGCCGAATCCCAGCGTCCGGATCGACTACATTCGAGGCCTTGCGTTCGCCCCAGCACTGTGTGCCATCCTGTTCGCAGTGCAGGAAATCCGCGCGTGGGGACTCGGCGATGTGCGGCTATGGGCTTTGATCGTTGGCGGGATGATCGTGCTCGGACTCTGGGCACGCCATCAACTCGGAGCCCGTCATCCGCTCATCAACGTACGTCTGCTGAAAATACGCGAAGTCGTATTGGCGAATGCATGCATGGCATTCCTCGCGGCTGGCGCCATGCAGTTGGGACAGGTTTTCTCGCTGCTCGCCCAGCAACCTGCCGGCACGCACGCCGGATTCGGGCTGAGCGCAACGACGGCTGGACTGCTGATGTTTAGCATCAACATCGTCGCGCTGGTCGCAAGCCCGTGGAGCGGCCGTGTTGCGGCCCGCTACAAGGCCCGCCCCGCTGCCATGATCGGCATGCTCATACTGGCCCTGGCCTGGGCCTCACTGATCGTGCTTCATCGCAGCCTGCTGCTCTTCGTGCCAGGTGCGGTGCTGTGCTCGTTCGGCCTCGCCTTTACGAGCACTGCGCTGTACAACCAGATCGTGGAAACGACGCCTGCACATCAGACAGGCGAGGCAACGGGCATGCTCTACGTGTTCTTCTCGTGTTTCTTCGCGGTAGGCGCCCAGGCGGTCTTTTCACTACTGCGCAGCGCGACGGCCGGACACAGCGGTGCATCGTTTCCCGCCGATAGCGGCTATGTTTCGGTATTCGTCTACATTGCCTGCAGTTCGATTGCCGGACTGCTGATCGCATCCATGCTGCCGAAGCGTCGTACAAACTGATTGTCGTTTCGATCGATGCGTTGCGCTCAGGTGCAACGCATCTCAAACTGCGCCACGCCCGCTGCGCGGTGAAGCACGCGCTTCACCGCGCAGCCGACCGCCCGGCCAGTCACTCCTCTTCTGCTTGCCCCAACGCGGACGCCCGCTGAGCGACTCTGATCATGTTCTCTTCGAGTCGATGACGTTCGCGGTCGAAGCGCTCGAGCGGCGCACCAATCGCCATCGCCGCGATCACATTGCCATTCGGCCCGAAGATCGGCGACGACACACCGGCGGAATCCGGCAGCAGTTCGCCGCGACTCACCGACAGGCCGCTTTGGAGAATATGATCGAGTTCATCACGCAGCGCTTTCTTCGTTGCGATCGTTTGCGGCGTGCGGCGCTCGAACTTGACCGACTTCATGTAATCGGTAACGAACGCGTCCGGTGCATGGGCCAGCAGTACGCGCCCCGCAGCCGTGCAATAGAGCGGGCGACGCAGACCGATGTGCATTGAATAGCGCACCGATTGCTCGCTTTCGATCACGTCGACATAGGTGATCTCTTTGTGCTCGGCGTCAAGAACACCGATATACACGGTTTCATTGGTGCTCTTCGAGAGATCCACCAGGAACGGGCGCAGCATCTTCGAGAAGTTCCACGCGGCCATCACACCCGCGGACAACCGGAAGATCGACGGCCCTAAACGATAGCGGCCTGCGTCGTGCATCAAGAACCCTTCCGCCACTAGAGGCCTCAGCAGATTGAGCAGGCTACTCTTGGGTGACTCGAGGGCGACGTTCAGTTCTGCCAGCGACATACCGTCCGGAGACTTCGCCAGCACATCGAAAATTCCGAGGAGTCGGGTCAGCGAGCGCGGCCCGCTGACGTCCCGGTCCGCCGGCGCTGAGGTCTCTTTCAACATGATTTTCCCCATGAATTGACTGTATCGATTATACGGGAACTATTCACATAGTTTTACAACGATCGCAATGTGGCACACTTTTGCGCCATCCGAATTCGGGAATACGCCAGGGCGCCCCCGCTCTCTTGTTACGATATAGTTGAACGACGTTCATAAAATTGGAATGCCGGGCATCACTTTCCGGAACATCCTCGAGGTGCGCTTGCGCGCCGAACAACACCGTTCACCATCACTTTCGGACTCACACATGCACACGAAAAAACTGGCAGAAAAGGTCGCCATTGTGACCGGAGGTGGGCAAGGCCTCGGACTCGGTATTGCACGCGCACTTGCCGCCGAGGGAGCGAGCCTGGTCCTGACTGGTCGTACGGAGGCCAAACTCACGCAGGCCGCCGAGCAATTGACCGTCCTCGGTTCACAAGTGCTCGTGGTGCCCGGTGATACGCGCAATCGCGCCGACGCCGTTCGGACAGTCGAGCTTGCCGTCGAGCGGTTCGGACGTGTAGACGCGCTTATCAACAATGCGCAAAGCAGCAGCCCGGGTGTACCAGTTGAGTCTGTTACCGACGATGACTGGAGTAATACGCTCGAGTCGGGCCTATACGGTACGCTGTATTTCATGCAAGCCGTATTGCCGCAGATGAAGTCGCGAGGCCGTGGCGCCATCATCAACTTCGGTTCACGCACCGGCATCGAAGGTCTCAAGGGGTTCGGCGCGTACGCCGCAACCAAGGAGGGCATTCGTGGTCTCTCGCGTGTCGCGGCGCGCGAATGGGGCGCCTATGGCATTACCGTCAATGTCATTTGCCCGGCAGCGCTAACGCCTGCTGCCGAAGCCTACCTCGAGGCCAATCCCCAGGAACGCACTCGCTATCTCTCTGAAATTGCAGTTGGGCGCTTCGGCGATCCTCAGCGCGATATTGGACGAACAGTTGCATTTCTGTGCAGTGACGACGCTAATTTCATAACAGGGCAGACTATCAGTGTGGACGGCGGGCAGTCAATGCTTTAGTGCGGCTTTTTGAACGCGGTGCAATATATGAAACGAACAGTTGCATTTCTGAAAGGTCAAGAAATGATCTAATTAAACAAATCGTTGCATTATCGCGAATTTCGATCCTAGGAATGCTTTCGCGCCCGCCGCGTACCACGAAGATCGAAGAGGGATCAGGAATTTCTCCTCTCACACACTTCGCGAGAGCGTGTGGAGTTTGGCCTTGGCTGCGGGACACGGAGCCAAGGCGTTTTTTTCATCACTGCTTTTGGAGATGTTCGTCGACGCAGGGGCGTTTGCACGCGCAGACGCCAAGGCTCACCGTCGCCCGCAACAACGATCAACGGCTGGTGGGAAAACGTCGAGTTGGATGCGCCTCGCGAGAGAGCGACGCGCGAAGAGACCACCCAGCCGCCGCTCCAGGGCAACGCAGGGCCGGCGGGCCCGCATTGCAATAGAACCTGGAGGCCGATCGCCGAGAGTGCGGTTTCGATCCCGTCTGTTAGGAAGGTTCTTAAAACCATTCCGACGTGAAGGACGGCAAGTGCACGTCCATCCAGTCGAATTCGCTGCGGCAGCTGCCCCAAGCCCACGGCGGTGACTTCCCGCCTCGTCCGGCAGCGTCCGAACCTTGATGCGGTCGCGAGATGTCCCGGCCCTCCCTGCCCGAGTCGATTTTTCCTACTGCTGACTGGTCTGTACTTGCGATGTGACTGTTGCCTGTCCCGGTCGTCATGACTCGCCCCCTAGCTGCAATTTTTTACCATGTCTTCGATTACCTTCTTCGCGTCGCCGAACACCATCATCGTCTTGTCCATGTAGAAGAGCTCGTTGTCGAGGCCCGCATAACCGGCGGCCATCGAGCGCTTGTTCACGATGATCGTGCGCGCCTTGTACGCCTCGATGATCGGCATGCCCGCGATCGGCGACTTCGGATCGTTCTTCGCGGCCGGATTCACCACGTCGTTCGTGCCGAGCACCAGCACTACGTCGGTCTGGCCGAATTCGTTGTTGATGTCCTCCATTTCGAACACGAGGTCGTAGGGCACCTCGGCTTCGGCGAGCAGCACGTTCATGTGACCGGGCATGCGGCCCGCCACGGGGTGAATCGCATAGCGCACGTCCACGCCCTTTTCGACGAGCTTGTCGGTCAGCTCCTTCAGCGCATGCTGCGCGCGCGCCACGGCCAGCCCGTAGCCCGGTACGATCACGACACTCTCGGCGTTGCCCAGCATGAACGCCGCATCATCGGCGGAGCCCGCTTTTACCGGACGCTGCTCCTGCGCGCCAGCCGCTGCCGCTGAGCCAGCCTCGCCGCCGAAGCCGCCAAGCAGCACGCTGAAGAACGAGCGGTTCATCGCGTGGCACATGATGTACGACAGAATCGCGCCGGAAGAGCCCACGAGCGAACCCGCGGTGATCAGCATCGCGTTGTTCAGCGAGAAGCCGATACCCGCCGCCGCCCAGCCCGAGTAGGAGTTCAGCATCGACACGACCACCGGCATGTCCGCACCGCCGATCGGAATGATGATCAGCACGCCGAGCACGAACGCGATGATCGTCATGATGATGAACGGCAGCCACGACTGCGTGAGGAAGAACAGGACACCGAAGCCGAGCATCGCGAGCGCGAGCATCAGGTTGATCAGATGCTGGCCGCCGTAGACCACGGGCGCGCCCCGAAACAGCCGGAACTTGTACTTGCCCGACAGCTTGCCGAACGCGATCACCGAGCCGCTAAAAGTGATCGCCCCCACGAAAGTGCCGATGAACAGCTCGATGCGGTTGCCGTATGGCAGGAAGCCCGGATACGGCGCATCTTCTGCAACGAGCCCGAATGCGGCGGGATCGGAAACTACCGCGTACGCAATGCAGACAGCAGCAAGACCGATCAGCGAATGCATCGCCGCGACCAGCTCGGGCATCTTCGTCATCTCGACGCGCGCGGCGACATACGCGCCAAGACCGCCGCCCACCACGAGCGCCGTGAAAAGCAACGCAAGCCCGAGCCCGAGATTCGAGCCGAACTGCGCGGACTCCTTCACGATAAGCGCAAGGGTGGTGAGAATGGCGATCGCCATGCCGATCATGCCGAAGGTATTGCCAGCGCGCGCGCTCCTCGGGTTGGAAAGCCCCTTGAGCGCCTGAATGAAACAGACCGACGCCACCAGGTAAAGCAGCGTAACGAGGTTCATGCTCATTTACGCGCCCTCCTTGCCGGTGAGCTTCTTCGGCTCTTTCTTGCGGAACATCTCCAGCATGCGCCGCGTGACGAGGAATCCGCCGAACACGTTGACGGCCGCGAGCAGCACGGCGAACGTGCCGAAGAACTTGCCCGCCCCGCCCACGGTCAGTCCCGTGGCGAGCATCGCGCCGACGATGACGATCGCCGAAATCGCATTGGTCACGGCCATCAGCGGCGTATGCAGAGCAGGCGTGACGTTCCAGACCACGTGATAGCCGACGTAGACGGCTAGCACGAAGATGATCAGATTGATGACCGTATGATTGATGACTTCCATTCCTGTTCTCCTTCTCGTCATGCCTTGCGCGTGACCTGGCCGTCACGGGCCAGCAGCGTAGCTGCGACGATGTCGTCCGCGAGATCGATGTTGAGGATGCCCTCCTTCGTGACGATCAGCTTCAGGAAGTCGAGCAGATTGCGCGCGTAGAGCGCGGAGGCATCGGCGGCGACCATCGAAGCGAGGTTCGTGTAGCCGCAGATCTGCACCCCATGGTGCGTCACGACCTTGTCGGCCTCGGTGAGGGGGCAATTGCCGCCGCGCCGTCCCGTGGCCTGCTCGGCGACCGGACCGCGTCCCGCCGCGAGGTCGATCACGACCGAGCCCGGCTTCATCGCCTGCACGGTTTCCGATGGCAACAGCGTTGGCGCGTCGCGGCCCGAAATCAGCGCGGTCAAGATGACGATGTCGGCCTGCTTTGCGCGCTCATGCACCAGCGCCGACTGGCGCGCGAGCCACGAAGGTGGCATGGGGCGAGCGTAGCCGCCCACACCTTGGGCCGCCTCGCGTTCCTCATCGGTTTCGAACGGCACGTCGAGAAACTTTCCGCCGAGAGACTCGATCTGCTCCTTGACCGCCGGGCGCACGTCGGAAGCTTCGATCACCGCGCCAAGGCGCCGCGCCGTGGCAATGGCCTGCAGACCCGCCACGCCCGCACCAAGAATCAGCACGCGCGCCGCCTTCACGGTGCCCGCGGCGGTCATGAGCATCGGCATGAAGCGCGGATAAAGGTTCGCAGCCAGGAGCACCGCCTTGTACCCGGCGATATTGGCCTGCGAGGACAGCACATCGAGGCTCTGTGCGCGCGTCGTGCGCGGTGCGGCTTCGAGCGCGAACGCGGTGACGGCAGCCGCGGCGAGTGTGGTCGCATTGTCGACGTTGAAGGGGTCGAGCATGCCGACGAGCACCGAACCCCGCTTCATGAACGGCAATTCGCTCCGCGTTGGCGACTGAACCTTGAGCACGAGGTCCGCGCCGAAGGCAGCAGCCGCATCTGCTACCCGCGCGCCCACGGCGATGTACGCCTCGTCAGGATAGCTCGCGCCGATGCCCGCCCCGGTCTGGATCGTCACCGTGTGCCCCTGGGCGACGTATTTCCTGACTGTTTCGGGTGTCGCGGCCACACGGCTTTCGTTCGCCCGCGTTTCCGCGGGGATTCCAATGTGCATCAAAGTACTCCTGGTTGCATGTGCGTGGTATGAACGTACCCACGAGGCCTGCTGCGGGAGGCAGCAACCATTCGACCTTCGGGCGCAATGCACCCCTCAAGGAACTGGTGGGTAATCCATAAAAAAAGCGCACCCTCGAAGAATGCGCTTCACAGGCTTTTCCGCGCTCTATAGAACTTTCTTTTCGCGCAGAGCATCGATATCGGGCTGCGACATACCGAGCACGTCACGCAGCACGTCGTCCGTATGTTGGCCGAGCGTCGGCGGCGCGCCGTACGAATCGATAGGCGTGCCCGACATCTTGACCGGATTCGCCACCATACGAACTGGCTGATCTGTGAGCGGGTGCGCGACTTCCACGCACATCGCGCGTGCCTGCACATGCGGATCTGCGAACACCTGTTCCAGATTGTTGATCGGTCCAGCCGGCACTCCGGCGGCGTCGAGTGCTGCGAGCAGTTCATCGCTCTGCCATTCGACGATCAGCGGCTCGAACACTTCGCCCAGTGCACGACGATTCTTCACGCGCAGAGCGATCTCGCTGAATCGCGGATCAGTAGCAAGTTCGGGATGCCCGAGAACATTGCACATTCGCGTGTACTGCTCGTTGTTGCCGGCAACGATCATGATGTCGCGATCGGCGCAACGGAACATGCGGGACGGCATGCCACCATTGCCCTCGGTACCGCGCCGGATCGGAATCTGGCCGGAAACGAGGTACTGGCTTGCATAGTGCGATGTGGCAGCAATCATCGCGTCCAGCAATGCCAGGTCGATGTACTGCCCTTCGCCAGTACCGCCTTGCGCCGCGTCGCGATGATAGAGGGCCGCGATGATCGCCGAAGCGGCATACTGACCACAGAGGATGTCGGCAAGACTGGGCCCGGTTTTCATAGGGCCGCCGCCGGGCACGTCGTCACCGTTTCCGGTCACGCTCATCAAGCCACCCATCGCCTGGAAAATCGAGTCATAGCCCGGCCGTGGGCTATACGGTCCGGTCTGGCCGAACCCGGTTATCGAACAGTAGATCAGGCGCGGATTGACCAGCTTGAGGCTCTCGTAGTCGAGCCCGTAACGCTTGAGGTCGCCCACCTTATAGTTCTCGAGCAACACGTCGCATTGTGCAGCCAGCGAGCGGATCAGCGCCTGGCCTTCAGGCGTAGAAATATCGCAGGTGATCGACTTCTTGCCGCGGTTCGCGCTGATAAAAAACGTCGACTCGCGCGTGACTTTGCCGTCCCGATCCATCAGGAACGGTGGGCCGAATTGCCGCGAATCGTCGCCCTTTCCCGGACGCTCGACCTTGATGACCTCGGCGCCGAGATCCGCCAGCATTTGAGCCCCCCACGGCCCCGCGAGAATACGGCTCAGGTCGAGGACGCGAACACCCGCCAACGCGCCTTTTGTCATAACAAACTGTCCCCTTGAATTCGCACCGGCTGCGCCGGAAGCCATGCATCAGCGGCCGACGAATTTCGCCGCACGTTTTTCGATGAAGGACTGAACACCTTCCTTGGCATCTTCAGTGTTGTAGAGAAACTGCTGGGTCGACTGAATGGTCGCGTAAGCATCCTGCCAGCCTTGTCCCAGCGAAACCCGCGCATTCTGCATCGTGGCCTGCACGGCTAGCGGTGCCTGCGCCGCAATTCGCTCTGCGATCGCGAGCGCCCGGTCGAACTCCTGCCCCGCGGGCACGACATCCTGCACGAAGTTCATGTGCCGCGCCTCTTCCGCGGTGAATTCGTCGCCAGTAAGTAGTACCTTCATCGCGTTGCCCCAGCCGGCACGCTGGACCATGCGGAACGTCGCACCACAACCTGCCATGATCCCCCGCTTGACTTCAAGCTGGGAGAAACGGCAGTTGTCGGCCGCCACAGCCACTTCCGATGCGAGCATCAATTCGACCGCGACCGTGAAACAGATTCCCTTGAGCGCAATGACGACCGGCTTGGTGCGCAGCGGCGCGCGCAAGTTGAACGGATCGACCTCGCCTTCAGGAAGCAGGGATTTCCCTTCCCGGCGCAATGGCGCGATCTTCGGCATGTCGAGCCCTGCCGTAAAGTGATCCCCTTCGGCGTAGACCAGCCCGCAAAAAATATCGCTGCTCTGTTCGAGCTGCGTGTAAGCCATGGCCAGTTCGCGGAACATCTTCGGGGTAAATCCGTTGCGCTTTTCCGGCCGGTCGATGCCCATCAAAAGCAGGTTCCCGCGCTGCTCAACGCGAATCTGTCCGTCCTCGTGACGAGTAGTCATGCAGTGTCTCCTCGCGGTGTTTCCCGTTAGTGAATCTGCCCTCGCGCTCAATTGACAAAGCCGGGCCTCACATTCAGAATCATAAACGTCGTTCAAATAATTGGCAACGTGCGGTACGCTTTGACGTAACCCGAACGGCGCGCCGCGGCCCACGAACCACGCGCGAGCAGCGTTTCCCCTCATTCCCTCAAGGAAGAACCATGGCCTACGAGACGATCATCGTCGAAACGCACGGAAAAGCCGGCTTGCTCAGGCTGAACCGTCCGCAAGCCTACAACGCGCTGAACAACCAGCTGATGGACGAGCTGACGGCAGCACTCGACGACTTTGAAGCCGATCCCGCCATCGGCTCGATCGTGCTGACCGGCAGCGAAAAGGCGTTCGCCGCCGGAGCCGACATCAAGATGATGAACGAATGGACGTACATGGACGTCTACAAGAATCAGTTCATCACATCGAACTGGGAACGCACCTCGCGTTGCCGCAAGCCGGTCATCGCGGCGGTCGCGGGTCTTGCGTTGGGCGGAGGCTGCGAACTGGCCATGATGTGCGACTTCATTCTCGCCGCCGACAACGCCCGTTTCGCCCTGCCCGAAATCACGCTGGCGACCATTCCCGGCGCTGGCGGTACCCAACGCCTCACGCGCGTGCTCGGCAAATCGAAGGCGATGGAGATGATCCTCACCGGCCGCAAGATGGACGCCGTCGAGGCCGAACGATGCGGCCTCGTAAGCCGCATCCTGCCAGTCGGCACGCTCGTCGAAGAAGCACTGAAAACGGCCGATGAGATCGCGCGATATTCGCAACCCGTCGTGGCGATGGCGAAGGAGTGTGTGAACCGCGCCTACGAATCCAGCCTCGCGGAAGGCATCCTGTTCGAGCGGCGCATGGCCTATTCGACCTTCGCCACCGCAGATCGAAAGGAAGGCATGGCAGCCTTCGCCGAAAAGCGCAAACCCCAGTTTCGCGATTGTTGAATCACCAAGAACGCCACGCGCATCGTGGCAAACCGAGCACGCCAGGTCACGCGCGTCAGGCGCATTTCTCTGGCACCCACACTCCCTATCCAGATTACAGGCGCGCGATGAAACCGTATGTCAACCGCATTACTGAATTACTCGGCATTCAATATCCCATCATTCAGGGCGGCATGCGCTGGGTGGCGCGAGCCGAACTGGCGGCGGCCGTGGGCAACGCGGGAGGGCTCGGGTTCATCTCCGCGCACACCCATGCAAGCGCCGATGCACTCGCGCGCGAAATCGACAAGGTGCGTTCGCTCACGGACAAGCCCTTTGGCGTCAACCTGACCGTTCTCGGCGCGAATGCCGGTCTCGACTATGACGGGTATGTTCGCACGATCGTGTCCCAGGGCGTCCAGGTCGTTGAAACGGCTGGCAGCAACCCCGCGAAATACATCGCCGAGTTCAAGGCACATGGCGTTAAGGTCGTGCATAAGTGCGTCACGGTTCGCCACGCGGTGAAGGCCGAATCGCTCGGCGCAGACGTCGTCAGCATCAACGGGTTCGAATGCGCGGGGCACCCTGGTGAAGACGATATCCCCGGACTGATCCTGATTCCCGCCGCAGCCGAAAAGCTCAAGGTGCCGATTCTCGCGTCCGGGGGCTTCGCCGATGGGCGCGGCCTGATGGCGGCTCTCGCGCTCGGCGCGGATGGCATCAACATGGGTACGCGTTTCATGCTCACGCAAGAATCGCCGGTCCACCCAGCGATCAAGCAACGTCTGCTGGAAGCGACCGAGCGCGATACCGTCCTGTTGGGCCGCTCGATCGGGGACCCGAGCCGCGTGGTCAAGAATAGCGTGAGCCTCGCCGCGCTCGAACTTGAGCGCAGCAAAAACGTGACGCACTCGGACCTGTCCGCACTGACCGGAGCACAGCGCTGGATGGATGCGTTCGCTACGGGAGAAGTCGAAGGCGGCGCTTTCCCCGCCGGTATCGTCACAGGCCTCATTCACGATTTGCCGACCTGCGCGGAATTGATCGCCCGCATCGTCAAGGAAGCCGCCGCGATTGCCCAACGTCAGCTCGGCTTCAGCGCTGCTCTGGCATGAAACTGACCGGCCTTCGAGTCATTGACCTGTCGCAGTTCATGCCGGGTCCGTTCCTCGCTGCCAACCTCGCCGATCACGGGGCGCAAGTCATCAAGGTCGAACCGGTCACCGGCGACCCGACGCGCGGCGCACCCGGCACGGACGGCGCTTTCTTCGCGGCGATCAACCGCGGCAAGCGCAGCATCGGCCTCGACCTGAAGCATCCGGACGGACGCGAGGTCGCGTTGAAGCTGCTGAACGAGGCCGATGTCGTCATCGAATCGTCGAGGCCGGGCGTCGCTGCTCGCCTTGGCATCGACTACGACACGGTGAGCCGCGCGAACCCGAAGGTCGTTTATTGCGCGATTACCGCATTCGGCCAGACCGGCCCGCTCTGTCAATTGCCCGCACACGATCCGGTAGTTCAATCGCTTGCAGGTACGCTGCCGCGCGATGAGCGGGGAATGCCGATTGCCATGGGACCGTCGCTCGCCGCGCTGGCCGGTTCGCTGACGGCATTGTCCGCTGTGTTGATGGCGCTGCTGCGCGTCCGGGAAACCGGGCGCGGCGACTACATCGACGTGTCGCTGTTCGATGCGGCGCTCACGGCACAGCCGTACCTGAGCGGCCGTTTGCTCAACATGCCGGCCGGGCAATCGTCGGAAGCGACCGAGGGCGATAGCGGACTCGCGATGCTCAGCACCTACGAGACCGCCGATTCGAAATGGCTCTGCCTCGGCGGCCGGGAATACAGTTTTGCCAGCAACCTTCTTACGCCGCTCGGCCGTCCCGACCTGGTCGCCGACGCGACCGGGCCGGCCGGTGAAGGCCAGATACGCGTTCGAGCATTCCTGACGCAAACATTCATTACACGCACGCTCGATGAATGGCTCGATTGGTTCAAAGGCCGGAACGTCAGCGTGGCGCCGGTGCTCTCGACCGCGGAGGCGCTAAACCATCCACATGCTCATGAGCGAAGAATGGTCCAGACCGATCCGTCCGGACGCGCCCACGTAGCGAGCCCGATTCATTTCCGCATGGAGCCCGCGTCGCCACCGCTCGCGGTTCCGGGACTGGGCGAGCATGCGGAGCTCGTCCTGCACAGCATCGGCTACAGCGAAGACCGGATTGCGGAACTCGTTGCCTCGGGCGCCGTGCGGGGGCAGCACAACGAAGCGCATGACTTTGCGCAAGCCGCCAATTGACGCCAACAACATCATGCCCATACTGCTAGAGGCGGACGCCATCGACTTTGCGTCCATCATCCGTCGCGGCGACACTGTCACATGGGGCCAATCGAACGCGGAGCCTCTTGCGCTCACCCGCAAGCTGCTCGAGCAACGGCATGCTGTCGGCGCGTTCCGGGTTTTTCTCGGCGCCAGCAACTACGACACGTGCCGCCCCGAGCACGCCGACTGCATCGATTTCGTTTCGTACTGCGGCAGCGGCTCCAACCGCGCACTGGCCAAGGCTGGCGCGCTCGACATTCTTCCGTGCCACTATTCGCAGTTCCCGGAGATGATCGACTCGGGTCAGCTTGCGATCGACGTGCTGCTGCTGCAGTTGGCGCCCCCTGATTCGCAAGGCCGCTATAGCCTGTCGGTCGCGCATGAGTATCTGATCCCTGCGCTCGAGCGCGCGCGCGTCATCGTTGCGGAGGTCAATGAACAGGCCCCCTGGACTTACGGCGAACGGTATCTTCGCGACGACGAGATCGACTTCATTCTTCCGACATCACGCGCTCTGCCCGAGAGTTCGCCAAGCGCGGCAAGCGCGACGGATCAGGCGATTGCACAAAACACGGCCGCTTTGATCGAAGACGGCGCCACGATTCAACTCGGCCTCGGCGCGATTCCCGAAGCGATCCTCGCTTGCCTCGGCGATCGGCGCGACCTCGGCATTCATTCCGGCACGATCGGGGACAAGGTCGCCGATCTGATGGAAATCGGCGTGATCAACAATGCGCGCAAGACCATCGACGCGGGCAAGACCATTGCAGGCGTGATGATGGGCGGCCGTCGCATTCACGAGTTCGCGCATCGCAACGACGCCGTCGAGTTCCGTTCGACCCGCTACACGCACGACGCGAACGTGCTCGCAAGCATCGAGCGCTTCGTCGCCATCAACTCGGCTGTGGAAGTCGATCTGAGCGGCCAGATCAACGCCGAGGTTGCCGGTGGCTTGTATGTGGGCGCGGTGGGCGGCGCACTGGATTTTCTGCGCGGCGCGCGGCGCTCGCGTGGCGGCGTTCCAGTCATCGCATTGCCGTCTACCGCGGGCAAGGGCGCCAGCCGCATCGTCGCGTCGTTGAATGGACCGGTCAGCACGCCACGCAGCGATGCCGCCATCGTGGTGACCGAATACGGCGTAGCCGATCTGCGCGGCCTGACGCTGCGGCAACGGCGCGAACGCATGCTGGCGATCGCCCATCCGGATCATCGCGGCGATCTCGATCAGATGCCGAGCGCCCTGCCCCTTCATCGCACCGGAAGCGCGACGCTCGTTGCCTGATCGCAAGCGCAGCCGCATCCGCAACCTCGAACTTTGCAAGGAAACGTCCCATGAAACGCGCGGCAATTGTCTCCCCTGTACGAACGCCCGTGGGCACCTTTGGTGGCAGCCTGCGCGGCGTTAGCGTCGAAGAGCTCGGCGCACTCGTCGCGAACGAAACGATCCGGCGTGCCGGGCTCGACCCCGCTCGCATCGACGACGTCGTCTTCGCACAATCGTATGCGAACAGCGAAACGCCGTGCGTGGGCCGCTGGATCGCGCTGCAGGCGGGGCTGCCTGTCGACGTGCCCGGCATGCAGCTGGACCGCCGCTGCGGCGGCGGCCTGCAGGCGCTCGCCACCGCCGCGATGATGGTGCAGACCGGTGCCGCGGACGTCGTGCTGGCTGGCGGCGTGGAAAGCATGAGCAACATCGAGTACTACAGCACGGACATGCGCTGGGGCGCCCGCTCGGGCTCCGTGCAGTTTCACGACCGGCTCGCGCGCGGCCGCGAGCGCTCGCAGCCGGAATCACGTTTCGGTTATATCTCCGGCATGATCGAGACCGCAGAAAATCTCGCCATCGACTATGGCATCAGCCGCGAGGCCGCCGACGAGTTCGCGCTGCGCAGCCATCAGCGCGCCGCGGCAGCGTGGGAGTCGGGCCATATGGCCGAAGAGGTCGTTGCGGTCAGCGTTCCGCAGAAAAAGGGCGAGCCGCTGCTGTTTTCCAAAGACGAGGGATTCCGTGCGGACGCCAGTATGGAAAGCCTCGGCAAGCTTCGCGCGTTGATGCCGGGAGGAACGGTCACCGCAGGTAACTCCAGCCAGCAGAACGATGCGGCCGCCGCTTGCCTCGTCGTCGCGGAAGACCGCCTCGAGGAGCTCGGACTCGAACCCATGGCCTGGCTGACCGGATGGGCTGCGGCGGGCTGCGAGCCGTCACGGATGGGCATCGGCCCCGCGCCCGCAGTGCAGAAGCTGATGATGCGCACCGGTCTTACGCTCGATCAGATGGATCTCGTCGAAGTGAACGAAGCGTTCGCATGCCAGGTACTGGCTGTCCTCAAAGGCTGGAACTGGCACGACATCGACCGGCTCAACGTGAATGGCTCGGGCATATCGCTCGGACACCCGATCGGCGCAACGGGCGTGCGGATCGTGACCACGCTGTTGCACGAGCTGACGCGTCGAAAGGGACGCTATGCGCTCGAGACCATGTGCATCGGCGGCGGCCAGGGTATTGCCGCCGTGTTCGAGCGCGCCTGACCCGGGGCTATGACGCGCACGGCTCGACGCCGTGCGCGTGTCCGAACGCTTAGACCTCGACCTCGATCATCACGAAGTCAGCCTTGCTCGCCCCGCATTCAGGACATGCCCAGTCATCCGGAATGTCTTCCCAACGAGTGCCTGGCGCGATGCCCTCCGCCGGAAGTCCCGCTGCTTCGTCGTAGTAGAAACCACAAAAGATACATTGCCACTTTTTCATGATCGTCGATGAGTCGTTGAGGGTGGGGATACTTCAGGGTGCTACGTCCCAGACGAGCGGCAGATAAAGCATGCCGTTGACGGAGCCCGAACCGCATCGCGGCTTGTCGCCCTCGCGAATACGATAATCGGGAATGCGTTTGAGCCACTCCTGCAGGAAAACCTTGATCTCCGTACGCGCAAGGAACGACCCCGGGCAGCGATGCGGGCCGTTGCCGAACGCCGCGTGAAGCACTGGCTTGCGCGTCAGGTCGACGGCGAGCGGATCGCTGAACTTGCGGTCGTCGAGGCCAAAGAGCGAGTTCGGCAATTGAATCTGGTCACCCTTCCTGAACTGGATGCCCTTGTATTCCATGTCCTGCGTGATGAGCCGCGCGGTGTTCGCCACGCCAAAGCGACGAATCATCTCATCGACTGACGAAACCATCAGTTCTGGATTTTCGATTAGCTGGCGCCGATGAGCCGGGTTCTCCGCGAGGAAACGCGCGATGAAACCCATCATCGATGCGACGGTATCGAGGCCGCCGAACAGCACGACGATGAACATGCCGAACATCCGCTCAGGGCTGATCGGTTTGCCGTCGATCTGCGCGTTCGCGATCAGGCTGACGAGATCGCCGCCCGCCTCTGCCTTGCGCTTTTCCACCCAGGTGGAAATATAGCCAATCAGCCGGTGCTGGGATTCGTTGCGCTGCTCGACATTGCCGCGCACGGCCCATTCAGCCCATTCGAGCAATTGTCCGCGATCGCTCAACGGCAGATCGGCCAGACGCAGGAAAATCACGATCGGCAGGATCTTCGAGAACTCCGACACGAACTCGCATTCGCCTCGTGGAGCGATTTTTTCGATCAGCTCGATTGCGAGGCTACGCACGTCGCTTTCCAGCGAGGCGATAGCTTGCGGCAGAAAAGCGGGCGTGATCAGGTTGCGGTACTGGGTATGTTCGGGCGGGTCGAGTTCCAGCGGCACGAGCTGCGTTTCATTGAGCGCCGGGATGTTGACGCTGCGATGCGAAAAACGGGTATGGTCCTTCTGCATCGCCTCGATGTCTTCGCCGCGCGTGGCGATCCAGTGACCGCCATAGTACGGAGACCAGACGATATCGGGACCCGTATGCAGCGTCTTCCACGCCCGATGGACGTCGTCTTCGGCACCGGGCGGATTCATATAGTCGAAATCGACCACGAGTTCCCGCGGAACATGGTCCGGCACGGTCCAGCCTTTCATGTCGTTCATTGCGTGTCTCCTTTCATTTTGTCGTCTTCGAATGGATGAATCACCAGGCACTCGCTGCCAAAGCAATATCGTTCACATTCCGCAACGGCGTTCAGTTTTTGTTATTATACGTGGGCGAGCTTTTCAACATCAACGCCTGTATCGAACGGAGACAAGAGTGAGCGATTTCGTCAAGGACAAGGTGGTAGTGGTAACGGGTGCGGGTGCCGGCATCGGGCGGGATTTCGCGCTGCAATTCGCGGCGAACGGCGCCAAGGTCGTTGTCAACGACCTCGGTCGCAACGCCGAAACCGGCGAATTCGCCGCACAGCGCGTCGTCGCGGAAATCAAGGAGGCGGGCGGCCAAGCGGTTGCCTCCACGGACAGCGTGGCCGAATGGGACTCCGCGCAGAAGATCGTGCAGGCCGCGCTGGACACGTTCGGTCGCATCGACTGTGTGGTCAACAACGCCGGCATCGTGCGTGACCGTATGTTTTTCAACATGAGCGTCGATGAGTGGAAAGCCGTCGTCGACGTTCATCTGAACGGGTCGTTTTTCGTGGCACGCGCCGCGGCTCCGCATTTCAAGGCGCAAAACGGCGGCAGCTTCGTTCATATGACCTCCACGTCGGGTCTGATCGGCAACATCGGACAGGCCAACTACTCGGCCGCCAAGATGGGTGTCGTCGGTCTGTCGAAGTCGATTGCCCTCGACATGGCCAAATTCAACGTGCGCTCGAACTGCATCGCACCGTGGGCATGGACGGCGATGACGGCCTCGATCCCCTCGGAGACACCTGAGCAAAAGGCACGCGTCGAAGTTCTCAAGCGCATGGAATCGCGCAAGATCGCGCCGCTCGCGGTCTACCTCGCTTCCGACCATGCCGCGAAGGTGTCGGGGCAGATCTTCGGCGTGCGCGCAAACGAGATCTACTTCTTCAACCAGATCCGGATGATCCGCTCGCTGCATCGCGACGGCGGCTGGACGCCCGAAGCGATTGCCGAGCAGGTCATGCCGGCGTTCGAAGCGAGCTTCTTCCCGAACGTGCCTTCCATGGCGCTCACGCCGTGGGACCCGGTGTAAGCCAAATCGCAACACTCCCGCGTCACCCCTTGAAGTGGCGGCGCGGGCGATGCAGCGCTCACTCCGCCGCACCTCTCACCCCTCTGCCGAATCGCGCACCTTTTCGGACGCGCTGACGATACGTCTTGCCTTGAGCAACACGGGCAAGTCCACCATCCGTCCATCGACGGACACTGCCCCGCCTTCCGCCCGCTCATACGCTTCGACGATCCGCCGCGCCTTGGCAATCTGATCCGCACTCGGGCTGAAAGTGGCGTTGACCGCTTTGACCTGGCGCGGATGAATGCACAGCTTGCCGCCAAAACCCAGCGATCGCGCCTTCGACGAGTCCTCGGCGAGTTGCCGCTCGTCGTCGATCGCCACGGTGACGCCATCGACCGGACTTTCAATTCCAGCAACGCGCGACGCCAGCACGATACGCGAACGCGCGAGCAGCAACGCGTCCCATGAGCCGTCGCAATCCAGATCGAGCTCGAAGTCGACCGAGCCGAAGACCAGCCGCTCGACGCCGGGCATGCTTGCCACCTCCAACGCATTCCAGACGCCCGCGGCGGATTCGATGATCGGCCAGATTGGCTTCGTCGTTGCCGCCGCTACGGCGGTCAGCGCAGCGGGCGTCTCCGCCTTGGGCAACACGACGCCATCGATCCCATCGAACGCGGCAAGTGACAGGTCCTCGTCGAACCACGGTGTTCCAGCGCCATTGATGCGCAACAGCACGCAAACTGGCGATGCCGAAAATGTTCGTACCGCATCGGCAACATGGGCACGCGCCGACGCTTTGTCCGCGTCTGCAACGGCGTCCTCCAAGTCAACGATCACCGCATCGGCGCCTGCCGCGAGCGCCTTGGCGAATCTTTCGGGCTTGCTTCCCGGCACAAAAAGAAACGAACGCATAAGTCTCCAATTCAGCGCCCGGTCCGGCTACGGCGAATACGCCGGCGGACCGGACTCAACGATCAGTTGAGAACAGCGGTGGCGTCCATCCGCAATGACCCGTCACTACCAGCGATCCACAAGCTCACTTTGCCTGGGTCGGATTCCTCTCGCTTTCCGCAAACATAGAAAGGCGAAGTGTCCACCACCGGTTTGATCGCGCGGAACGAAAACGCGCCGACGCGCGCGCCCGGCAGTTCCGATCTCAGCGAGTCCATGAGTAGCGTGGCGAGCAGCGGGCCGTGCACGACGAGACCCTCGTAGCCCTCTTCGCCGCTTGCGTAAGGCCGATCGTAGTGAATGCGATGACCATTCAACGTCAGTGCCGAATAGCGGAACAGCAGCACGGGATCGGGATTGATCTCGCGGGCCCAATGGGCGCCTGCGGGCGCGGCCTGTGACGCCGCCAGCTTCTCGCCAGCAACCGGATGATCGCGATACACGATATCCTGGCGTTCTACGAGCGCAACGCCATTCGCATCACTGACTTCGTGCTTGACCTTGACGAACACCAGATCGCCGGTGCGCCCCTGCTTGTGAGCTACGCTCTCGATCGAAGAAAGTCGGGTGATCGCGCTGCCCGCTCTCAGCGGCCGTAGAAACTCGAGTTGACTGCCCGCCCACATGCGGCGAGGCAAGTCGACCGGCGGCAGGAAACCGCCACGCTTCGGATGCCCGTCGAGCCCGACCACCGACTGACGATGAACCGGCAGAAAATAGAGCCAGTGCCACAACGGCGGCAACTCATCGCCAGCTGCCGCGGGCAGGTCGTCCCGGTCTAGCACGGCGCCGAGCGCTGTCATCGGCGTGAGGGTGAGCTGGTCCTTCACTTCCTCCGTGCGCCCGGTCCATTGCTGCAAATAATCGATATCCATGACCATGGTGCCGGTCACTCCAGATCCAGCGCGTTGCGAATCGCCGCAGCGATCGGAAGCAGTGGATCTTCTTCTGGCGTGGTCGGGTTGAACAGCTTGTTATGGCAAATCGCGACGGCGAGCCCGGTGTCCGGGTCCGCCCAGCCGATCGAATTGCCCTGGCCCGGATGGCACAACGCGCGCGGCGAACGCGCCGCCGTCACCGGCGGATGGTTGCCGCCGAACCAGAAGCCGCCGATCGTGATCGGAATCGGAAAGCCAAACATCACCGGGTCGGGCTCTTCGCTATTGGCACGTGGCGTATTCAGCGTGGCGACGAGCTCCTTCGACAGTATCCTCACGCCGTCCAACTCACCGCCACATGCGAACATCGCCCAGAAGCGCGCCTCGCTCCGCGCATTGAAGATCCCGCCAACACCCGCCACTTCCGCGCGCCGCACGTCCGGACGCTCGAACACGTGCGGCGTCAATGCAACCTGTTCGGGCATCGAGCGCAGGAATAGCGGCGGCAGGTACTCCGCGGGAACCGGCACCATCGCATCCGTGAGACGTGCGATGCGCGGTTCGACTTCGTCAGGGATGCCAATCCATAGATCTTCTATGCCTAACGGCATCGCGATCTCTTCCCGGACGAAACGGCCCAACGAGCGCTTCTTCGGATCGGCCCGTCGCACCAGCTCGCCAACGATCCAGCCGAACGTCATCGAAAGGTAAAGCGTCTTCGTCCCCGGCTCGGCGAGCGGCTCCAGGTTTGCGATCGCGCGGGTCATCCAGTGCCAGTCGCACATCAGCTCCGGCGTGACGTCTTCAGGCATTTGCGGCACGCACGCGCGATGAGTCAGCACATCGCGCACCGTGGTTTTCTCCTTGCCGTGCGCGCCGTACTCCGGCCAGTAGCGCGTCACTGGCGCGTCGTACTCGATCAGGCCGCGGTCGGCCAGGATGTGCAACGCGGTTGCCGCAACGGCCTTCGTTACCGAATAGACATTGAAGAGCGTGTCGCCATCGACAGGACGGCCGGTGGACGGATCGGCCACGCCGCTCCATGCGTCGATCACGAGTTTGCCGTTCAGATAAGCCGCCACCTGCACGCCGATCTCACCGCCTTCGCGCGTCGCGCGGTCGAGCGCCTGCTGAACGATCGCGCTGCGCTGCGTTGATGCTTGCACTGCCAATGTCATATCGGGTCTCCCATTTGTGAACATGTCGCGTTGACGGGCTACGTTCTGCCAGACTGCGCGGCAATACCGGCAAGCCCTTCGAGCGCCAGCCCATAGCCCAGTTCGGCGACCATGCGACGCTTGAACGGCTGCGTAAAGACCGCGCGCGTGTATCGCAACGTTTCGACCGGCTTCGCCGCGATTTCGCGCGCGATTTGCCAGGCGCGTTCGAGCAGCGTGTCGGGCGCGACGACTTCGCCGACTACACCAAGCTCCCACGCGCGTTGCGCACTGATGCGCTCGCCGGTGAGCAGAAAGTGGCGGGCGCGGTTGTGGCCGATCAGCATCGGCCAGACGATCTGCACGCCGTCCGCGGGCACGACGCCGTGAATGAAGTGCGCCTGATCCGAGATTTCTGCGTGGCTGGAGGCGAGCACGATGTCGGACAGCGCCAGCAGCTCGGCATGAATATGCGCAGGCCCGTTGATCGCGCCGATAACCGGAACCGGAATGTCCAGCAGTTGCATCAGCAAGTCTTGCCCCTCGCGTTGCAAGCGCGGCCAGACTTGCGAAAGCGGCTCCGCCGGCAACTCGGCGTAATTCATCGCGTCGCAGAACGAATCGCCGGTGCCGGTCAGGATGACCACGCGATTGTCGAGGTCGCGTGCGATCTGATAGAACGCCTCGCCTAGCTGGCCGTGAATGCTGCGATCGAGTGCGCCCCACTTCAGCGGGCCGCCATCCGTATGCAGGCGGACTTGCAAAACACCGTCGCGTCGCTCGAATTCGATATTCGAAAAGCGTCCGCGATAGTCTTCGAGGCGACTCATCGCGCATCCTCCAGGATCAGCCCGGCGGCGCGCCATGCCATCGCCATCATCGGGCCATTGGTGTTGCCGGAAATCATCGTGGGTGTGACGGACAGATCCATCACCCGCAGGCCTTCGACACCGCGCACGCGCAGCCGCGAATCGAGCACGGCAAGCGGGTCCGCGCCCATCTTGCAAGTACCGCATGCGTGAAAACCGGATTGGCCGTCGCGCCGGTACAGGTCAAGAATTTCGTCGTCGGTCTGGACAGCGAGGCCGGGGCGTGTCTCCCCCACCAGCAGGCTCCTGAGCGGTTCAGCGGCCAGTACGTTGCGCATCAGCCGAAACGCGTTGACGGCCGTCTGCTGGTCGTACGGATCGGCAAGATAGTTCGCGACGACTTCAGGCCGCACGCGCGGGTCCGACGACTGGAGCCTGATGTGCCCCTCGCTGCGTGGACGCAGTGGATAGCTGAAGAGCTGCATGCCCGGGAACGACTCGAACGCGTAACCCGCCGCGCCGAAATCCATCGAGTACGGCGCCATCATCAATTGAACGTCGGGACGCTTCGCATCGGGCGCGGTCTTGACGAAACCGCCCACCTGATACGAGCCGAGCGACATCACGCCGCGGCGGAACAGAAAATACTGCATCGCGTTACGCCATAGCCGCATGCCGCTGAACTGCCGGTTCTGCGAATCGCGCCAATGCTGCAGACGCGCCTGCACCATATACAGATAGTGCTCGCGCATGTTCCGTCCGACACCCGGATTCGCCGCCACGACAGGAATGCCGAGCGACTGCAAATGGACTGGATCGCCAATGCCCGAAAGCTGCAAAAGCCGCGGCGACTCGATCGCGCCCGCCGACAGCACGACCTCGCGGCGCGCACGGTAAGCGATCTGCTGCCCCGCGCTTTCGCACTGGACACCGACGGCGCGCGTGCCGTCGAACACGATTCGCGCGGCTTGCGTGCCGGTAACGACGGTCAGATTCTTGCGCGTCCTCGCAGGCTTCAGAAAGGCTTCGGCCGAGCTTTGCCGGCGACCGTTGCGGATCGTATAGATCAGATAGGCCACGCCCTCATGATCGAGCCGGTTGATGTCTTCAACGCGCCTCACGCCGAGCGACCGGCACGCTTCGAGCACGGCGTCGCCGATACGATTGCGCTGCGCGTACTGCGACACTTTCAGCGGTCCACCCTCGCCTCGTAGCTCATCGGCGCCGAGCGCGTGATCCTCGATGCGCCGGAAGCACGGCGCCAGATTCTGCCAGCTCCATCCCTCGACACCCAGCTCGGCCCATCCGTCGTAGTCCTCGGGATGACCCCGCATATACACCATGCCGTTGATGCTGCTGGAACCACCGAGCATCTTGCCGCGCAGCCAGATCTCGTTGCGATGCCCGTTCCCGTCATCGGGCTGCACCGGAATGAACCAGGCATGAGCTGGATCGCCCAGCAGCTTTCCGAAGCCTTTAGGCATTCGGATCAACGGATTGCGATCTTCCGGACCTGCCTCGATCAGCAGCACTGAATGGCGCCCGCTTTCCGAAAGACGATTGGCCAGCACGCAACCTGCGGCACCGGCGCCAATCACTATAAAGTCAAACTCGATCATCTATGCGTTCTCCACCGTCCTGCGTGCGGACCAGCGCTACCTCGTTAGCTGGCCCGTCACACATGCCTTGTCGGCCAGCCTCGTCCACGACACGCGAGGCTGGCGCTGTTCTGGTTAGCCGAAGACGACGGGAATCGAATGCGGAACGCGCATCATGATTCCATTGATCTGTGGAGCTGCCGCGGCCGGATCGAGGCGAAGATTGGGCAGGCGATCGAGAATCGCGTTGAGCGCGCGCGTCATTTCCACGCGCGCAAGGTGCTGGCCGATGCATACGTGCGGGCCATACGCGAATGCGAAGTGCCGGTGCGCAGGCTTTCGATAGATGTCGAACTTGTCCGGATCGGGGAAGCGGCTGGGGTCGCGATTGGCGCTTCCCGCCAACACGTCGAGAAATGCGCCCGCCGGAATCTCCACACCGCCGAGCGTGACGTCACGCGAGGCCATCCGCGATTGCATCAACACGGGGCCATCCCAGCGCAGAGCCTCCTCGATCGCCTGCGCGACCAGCGTGCGATCCTCGCGCACCGCTTCGAGCTGCGCGGGATCGCGCAACAGCGCGAGCAGGAGCACGCTGGTTGCGCGATACGTGGTGTCACCGCCCGCATTCACCAATTGGCGCAGGAACGAAATGACGACCTCGTCCGGCAGCAACTCGCCATCGACTTCCGCGATGGCCAGCGAACTGACGAGATCGTCGCCCGGATTGCGGCGGCGCTCCTCGACGAGTCGAGCGAAATACGCGCCCAGCTTCGTCGACGCCTCCACACCGTGTGCCACATCGATCGAAACCAGCGTCTGCGCGATCGCCAGCTTGTGGAAGATCTTGACGTCTTCCGGCGGCAATGCCAGTTGGCGGTAGATGATATTGAACGGATAGTGAAGCGTGAACTCGTTGACGAGATCCGCATGTCCGCGATCCATGAACTTCGACATCAGTTCGTTCACGACCGGATCGACCAGCGTATCGCCCCATGCTGCCACCGTGTGCGGCAAAAAGGCCTTCTGGAAGATGCGGCGGTAACGCGGGTGCTCGGGCGCGTCCATCGTCGAGATGCTGCGTCCGAAGCTGATGCCGATATTGCGCTCGTAAGACTTGTTCGAGAACGTGACCGGATCTCCGAGCACCTGCGCTACCTCGTCGTATCCGAATACGCAGTAATGCGCAACATCGGACATCGTGAGATCCGCTGCCGCGCCCATCAGCACACGGTAGTCGCCCTTCTGAACCGAGCCTTTCTCGCGGAGCTCGGCAATCCGCGGATACGGGTTGGGATCGGCGCCAAAAGCGAGCGAATCCTCGAAAAAGGGGTTGAACTTGGGATCGTCGAAGTCCTCGAGTTGCAGCGCGCCCGCCATGGTTTCTGTCTCCATTAATCGTTCATTTAAAGGCACCTCTGCCTTGCCGAGGCGTGCCGATAGTTGAACTATGTTCTATTTTGCACGAATGTGCAAGATCGATTTATCATTCGCTGAAAGGGGTCGCGCACTGTCCGAGTCGCACCCGCCATGAAAGGGAAACCATGCCGTCCAAAACGACTCACGCCGCGAGCAGCCCGGCGACTGCCATCAATGAGCCGCGCGCCACGGCGCGCAGTACGACGCCAGAGCGCATTCTCGATACGGCCGAGCGGCTGTTCGCGATGCACGGCTACTTCGGCACGTCGATTCGCGACATCATGCAGAGCTGTGGCATGGAGCTGAGCCTCGCGCGCTACCACTTCGGCAGCAAAGATGCGCTGTTTCAACAGGCGATCGGCCGTCGGGCGGCCGTGATCAGCCGGCAGGTCATCGAATCGCTCGAGGCCGGACTCGCGCCGCTGCGAGGCAAGCGTCCCGATGTCGAGACGATCGTGACCGCACTTTCCGCACCGGCTTTCGCGCATCTGACGAGCGGCGATCCGGGGTGGCGAAACTACCTGCGCCTGCTGACCCAGATTGGCTGCCTTCTGGAGCGCCCCGACCTCACGGCGCCGTTTTATGACCAATACGCGCCCGCGGCCGCGCGCTATCGTGACGCCTTCGCCAACGCGCTTCCTCATGCCACGCGGGAGACCGTCGAACTGGTGCAGCATTTCGTCGAGTCCGTGTTTCATCTCGTGCTCAACGAGCTTTACGCGCAGGAAGCGCGATCCCGAACACGGGCACTCACGACGGCGCATATCGAGCGCATGCGCACCTACCTGATCCGTTTCGCGGTTGGCGGCATCGAGGGGATGGTCAGCTCCACGGCGGCTCAGCGGGGTTCATGAGCATTGACAGCAGCAACGACGGTCGTTCACAATTTAGAACACTATTCGCAGCTTCTGGCCGCAGCGAACTTGTGGCCGTATGAGATGGAGTTGGCTTCATGACAGCTGGAGACGCAGAGAACACCGCACTGATCGTCGGGGCGGGTCACGCAGCGGGAGAATGCGCGACCGCGATTCGCGAACAGGGATGGACGGGGCGCATCGTGATGGTTGGAGAGGAATCCCACTTGCCGTACCAACGGCCGCCGCTCTCCAAGGCATTTCTGTCGGGCGAATCGACCGCCGAGCAGCTCTACCTGAAACCGCTGTCGACGTACGACAAAGCGCGTGTCGAGTTCATTCCGAATGTGCGCGCGCAACGCATCGACCGTGACGCGAAACGGGTCACGCTCTCCAACGGCAGCGAAATCGGCTATACGAAACTCGTTCTGGCTACCGGCGGGCGCGCGCGGCGCCTGGCGTTGCCCGGTATCGAAACGATCGAGAAGCTGCAGAACTTTCACTACCTTCGCACGCTCGATCACGTCGCGCGCATTCGAAACCAGTTTCATGCCGGCTCGCGCCTCGTGATCATCGGCGGCGGATATGTCGGACTGGAGGTGGCCGCCGTAGCCGTGAAGCGCGGCTTGCACGTCACCGTGCTCGAAGCATTGCCACGCGTCCTCGCGCGCGTCACGGCGCCCGAGCTTTCCGCGTTCTACGAGAAAGTGCACCGCGAGGCCGGCGTCGACATCCGCACGAACGCGATCGTCGGTAAGTTCGAACTCGACGCGTCGGGCGACGCGGTCGCGGCCGTGTGCTGCGCGGACGGCACGCGCGTCGCCGCGGATCTCGTCATCGTCGGCGTGGGACTGGAGCCCGCCACCGAACTTGCAGAAGCAGCCGGGCTGGCCGTCGACAACGGCATCCTGGTCGACGAATACACCCGCACGTCCGATCCGGATATTTTCGCGGTCGGGGATTGCACCAACCACCCCAACCCTTCGCTCGGCCGGCGCCTGCGTCTGGAGTCGGTGCCCAACGCGCTGGAGCAGGCCCGCACCGCGGCCGCCTCGTTGTGTGGCAAGGAGCGCGTCTACAACAGCGTGCCGTGGTTCTGGTCCGATCAATACGATCTGAAGCTCAAGATGGTCGGCCTGTCCCATGGCTACGACGATTTTGTCCTGCGCGGCAATCCCGATACCCGCTCGTTCTCAGCGTTTTATCTGAAAGACGGCGTCATGCTCGCAGCCGATACGGTCAGTCGCGTGCCCGAATTCGTGCTGGCCAAGCGATTCGTTGCCGAGAAGATTCCAGTCCGCGCGGCCGATCTCGCCGACGAATCGATCCCGTTGAAGAGTCTGCTTCCCCAGTCCAACTAATTTTTCAGAGGTTCAGAAGCCATGCCGCTCATTCGATTCATTCAGCCGGATGGCAGCGAAGCCGCCGTGAGCGCCACCGTTGGCGATTCCGTGATGCAGACGGCCGTCAACAACCAGATCCCCGGCATTCTCGGCGACTGTGGCGGCAGCTGCAGCTGCGCAACCTGCCATGCGTACGTCGACGAGGCCTGGAGCAGCCACATGCCAGCGGCCGAGTCCTATGAAGTCGACATGCTCACCTGTGCGATGGACGTGCGCGAAAACAGCCGTCTGACATGCCAGATCTTCGTGACGCCGGAGCTGGACGGATTGGTCGTCCATCTGCCCGGCGTGGCTGCGTAAGCGTGACGGACATGAAGGTTCCACGCACGACGCTGATCACCGGCGCCGCATCGGGCATGGGCGCGGCGCTGAGCCGGCATTTGACCGCGCTCGGCGAACGGGTGATCGGCGTCGATCTCCACGACGCGGAAGTTTGCGCGGACCTCACTGTCCCGGCGCAGCGCGCAGCGCTGGTCGCGCGCGTACAGCAGATCACACCGTCGATCGATGCGGTGGTCGCCTGCGCCGGCGTGTCGCCGCCGGTGCCCGGCGACACGCTGGTGGCGGTGAATTACTTCGGCGTTACTGATCTGTTGCCACGCCTGTTGCCGCTGCTGCATCGCGCAAGGGAGCCACGCGCCGTGGTGATCTCATCGCTCGCATCGCTTCATCCGGTCGATGCACGCCTCGTCGAGTTATGCCTCGACGGCAACGAGGCAGCGGCACGCGAGCAAGCTGGAACGATCGGCACACAAAGCTATGCGTCATCCAAGCGCGCGCTGACCCAGTGGATACGGCGCACGGCGGTGCTGCCCGGCTGGGCTGACAAGGGCGTGTTGCTCAATGGTGTCGCGCCGGGCGTCGTGAAGACGCCGATGGTCGCGCCGCTGCTGGAAACTGCCGAAGGTCGCGAGGCGCTTGCCGCCGGCGTGCCCACCGTCGTGCCCAATTACGCCACCGCCGAGCAGATCGTGCCGCTCCTCGCATTCCTTGCGAGTCCAGCCAATGGCTACATGGTGGGTCAAGTCCCCTTCGCCGACGGCGGTGCCGACGTGCTCTTGCGTGGAGAAGCCGCGCTGTAACGCGCAAGAGCCGCGGACACTGCCGTGCTTACGGCGCCTTCGTCAAAGCGTCGATGGCGTGCTGTTCGCTCGCGCTCCAGAAGGTCGCCCAGGTAGGAAAACTCTGTGGAAGGCGCGGCTGATACCGGTCGCCTTCATACTTGCCGGGCCAGTTCTGGAAGCGCGGCGCACCGGGGCGCTCGAGCCAATCCGTCGAATACCAGTGCTGTTCGTCGCGACGCTCGAAGTACCATTGCCCATCGCGCCGCACGTAGTGGTCGAAGTAGCAGATGGCCATCACCACCCACGCACCGTTGTCCTCATGCTCCGCGCGACAATAGACGCTTCCCGTTGCATGGTCGGCGTCGATGAAATCGACTGTGTGGCCGCAGATCTGGTGAATGCTGCGGTAAAAGCCGCGCAAAATATGCTCGGACCCATAGAAGGTCTTCAGCGCCGCGCGCCCCACGCCCCATCGGCCACAGTTGACGTCTTCGGCGAACAGTTGCACCAGACTGTCCAGATCGCGCGAATCGACCGCAAGCGCGTATCGCACCGGCAACTGTTGTATAGCAAGCTGCGCCTCGATGCGCTCGATACGCGCATGAAGACCGGAATCCGTCGTCATGCCGCCCCCTTCGCAACGTTAGTCGTCGCCGCCGAGCGCGCACGGATTTCGTCCGCGTAGTAAGGCTGGTGCGAAAGAAGCCCGCCATCGACGTTAAACACCTGGCCGGTGACGAACGCCGCTTCATCCGAAGCGAGATACACCACCGCATGCGCAATGTCTTCGGGCTGCCCGAGCCGCGGCGTCAGATGGTGGCTCAACATCATCTCCCCGAGCACGCCCGCGTAGTACGCCTGGGTCACCGGCGTGACGATCAGGCCGGGAGCAATCGCGTTGCAGCGTATTCCCTCCTTACCGTGCTGCGCGGCGATGTAGCGCGTCAGGTTCTCGATACCGGCCTTGCAGACACCATATGCGCTATACCCCAGAGCACCCGCCTGAGCCGAACCCGACGAGGTATTGATGATCGAACCGCCACCACGTGCCCGCATCAGCGGCAGTGCACGCCGGGAAGCCAGCATGGTGCCGCGAAGATTGATGCGCATCGTGTCGTCCCAGACAGCGACGTCGACTGTCTCGACCGCCGCATCGACGGTACTGGAAAGCGACGTGGCCGCGGCGTTGTTGTGCAGGATATCGAGGCCGCCCCAAGTCTTGAGCGTCAACTCGAACATCGCGTCGATCGAACCTTCGTCGCCAATATCGACACGCGCCGCGACTGCGTGGCCGCCCGACTCCTCGATGCGACGAACCTGCTCCTGTGCGCCTTCGAGATTGAGGTCCGCCACGACGAGCAGCGCGCCCTCATCCGCGAGTCTCGCAGCACAGGCCGCGCCGATGCCCGACGCGGCTCCGGTCACAATGGCTATCTTGTCCTTGACACGTTGCATCCTCATTCTCCTCGGTAAGTGATCGTTATTGAGTGGCCAGTGAAAGCTTGCCGGGATTGAGGACCGGGCCCGCTGTGTGCTGACCACCATCACCGTAGATCACGGCGCCATTGACAAAATTGCATGCCTCGGAGGCCAGGAAAAGCACTGTCGCGCCGATATCCTCCACCGTATCGCCGAGGCGACACAGAGGTAACTGCGCAACCATCAGGTCGAGGAGTTTTGAACGTCGCTGATGAAAGACCCTGAATTCTGGAGTATCAGCAAGAGGTAGCAGCAGGTTGGTGGCAATTTGATCCTTGCCCCAATCCACGGCGGCCGTACGAGTCAGTCCGACCAGCCCCCACGCTGCCGCGTTGTAGGCAGCGATTCCGTCATTGACGTTTTCGCCGTAACGGTGGCCCACATTGATGATGCGTCCGCCGCCCGCGGCACGCATGTGTGGCAGCGCGGCCTGCATGGCTGCTGCGGCCGCATGAACGCGCCCGAGTGACGTCTCGAACTCCGTCGGCGGTTGCTCTTCCAGCGAGCCGATATGCGGCTGAGGCAAAACGTTGTTGACCAGTATGTCCAGGCCGCCGAGCTGGTCGACGACATGCTCGATCGCTCCACGCACTGCATCCCATGCAACGCCTGACGAAATTGCTCGTCCACCGGCACGACAAATGTCCCGCGCGACAGCCTCGGCCCCGGCGATATCAGCATCGATCAACGCAACGGCGACTCCCTCGCGCCCGAGGCGCAGAGCGATGCCACGACCGATCGCGTCGATGCCAAAAACGATTGCGCGCTTCTTGTCGAACTGGCTCATCTTGTCCGCCTTCACTGAAACACGGTGCCCACGGAATGCAATTGAGGTAATCCCAGAAGATTGGCGCCGCCATCTATGAAGAGGGATTGGCCAGTGATGAAGCGGCCGTGCTCGGACACAAGTCCCAGAACCGCTGCACCAATGTCTTCCTCGGCACGACCATGACGGCGCATCGGATTGAGACGGGCGACCGCTTCGGCCTTCTTTGCATCGCCGCGATAGAAGGCTGCGTAAGACGGACTCCAGCCGGACGGCAGAACTGCGTTGACCGTGATGTTGTCGCGCCCCCATTCATTCGCAAGGGTTCGCGTGAGACCGCGGATTGCTTCCTTTGCGGCGTTGTAGGCAAGACCGTATTTGCTGCCGTAGACGGCATTGATCGACCCAAAATTGACGATCCGGCCGCCTCCTGCTTTGCGAAACCATGGCAGTGCCGCCTGACTGGCCCACAACGATCCGTAGAGGCCGGAACGAAGCGCCACTTCGAGGTTGGCGTCGTTGGCCGAGGATTCGACCTCTACCAGGTCCGGTACGACCTGCGCATTGTTGACGAGAATGTCCAGCCGCCCGAAATGGCTGGCGCCGTCTTGCACCAGAGATTGGACCTGAGATTTGTCGGTCACGTCGGCCGGAATGAATAGTGCTTCTGCGCCGATGGCGAAAAGAGATTCAACGACTTTCATTCCCTTTTCCGCCGAGCGGCCGTTTACGACTATCTTCGCGCCAGCATGCGCAAGTCGTAGCGCAATTCCCTCGCCCAAACCTTGGGTCGAACCGGTGACGATGGCGACCTTTCCATCGAGTTGTTTCGCGAAAGTGCTCATCGTCATGAAGCCCCGGAAGCCGCAGACGATGCGGGATTCACGCCGACGGTCCGGATCTCGGCGGCATCCGCTTGCGCCCTTTCCGCACTTGCGCCGGCGCCGGTCGTGTCGCCACCATAGTCGTTCACGACGATCCGTGCGCCGCGAAGCGCAAGCTCAGTCGCAATCGCGCAGCCAATTGCACCGGCAGCACCAGTCACTATGGCGGCTTGTCCATCGAACGATAGCTGCGACATAACGGCGACTCGAACGGCGACTCGATCAGCCGGCCGCTACGCGGTCGAGATGAAAGTCGATATCGCCAAACATCTTCTCCATCATCGTCATCTTGCGGAAGTAGTGCCCCACCGGATATTCCTCGGTGAGCCCCATGCCACCGTGCAACTGGATGCCCTGCGCGCAAACGAAGCGATTGGCGCGCGCGGCAACGGCCTTGGCCGCCGAGATCACGCGGCTGCGTTCGGCCGCCGGGCTGTTCAGGTGGGCGATCCCGCAGTACAGCATCGAGCGTGCCTCCTGGGTGGCGACGAACATCTCCGCCATGCGGTGCTGCAACGCCTGGAACTTGCCGATAGGTTGGCCGAACTGCGAGCGTCCCTTGATGTACTCCGAGGTGATCGCCATCACCGCTTCCATCATGCCGAGGCTCTCAGCCACGCTCGCGAGAATCGCGAGTTCCGTTGCTTGTGTGAGCACCTCCAGCGCGCGTTCCGGGCCGACGATCAGCGCATCCTCACCGAGCTCGACGTTGTGCAGGTCGATATCCGCGGCACGCGATCCATCGAGCAAGCGGTACGAACGGTACGTCACGCCCGCAGCGCGTCGATCGACGAGAAAAACGCCCACGCCCTGCGATGCACCTTCGACTCGCGCGGTCACGAGAAACTGATCTGCGGACGCGCCTGCGATCACCAGCGTCTTCGCCCCGCTGATCAGATAACCCGAGGCTGTCTTGAGCGCGTGCGTTCGTGCGTGGCATCCCACTTTGTACCGGCTGCCCGCTTCGCTATCCGCGAGCGAAAGCAGCAGCTTTCCCTCGATGACGGCGGGAAGCAGCGTCTCGCGCTGAGCCGGCGCATCGCCTCGTTCGATGATCGTCGCGCAAAGCAGCGCCGTCTGTACGACCGGCTCGAGCGCCATGCCGCGGCCCAGCGCCTCCATCAGGATCGCCGTCTCGACGAACGAGCAACCGAGACCGCCGACGTCTTCCGGCATGGTCAGACCGAGCCAGCCAAGCTCCGCATAGGAGCGCCAATGATCGCGGCTGAAGCCCTCGTGTCCCGCCGCGATGCGCGTGCGCGCCTCGAATCCATACTCCTGCTGAACATAGCGCTCAGCGCCATCCTTCAGCATCAATTGTTCTTCGGAGAAGTTGAAGTCCATGGCTACAGTCCAAATGCCAGCTTGGCGATGATGTTCTTCTGCACTTCGCGCGCGCCGCCATAGATGGTGGATGCGCGAGCGATCAGATAGCCCGACGTGCGGCCACCCATGTAGTCCGGCCAGTTTTCGTCGACTACCGGATCACCATCTGGCTCGCTGTGGTCGTAGAAACGTATCGCGCGAGGACCGAGTGCGTCCATTTGCAGCTGCGTCACACGCTGTTGCATCTCCGAGCCGCTGATCTTCAGCGCGGAGACGACAGCGTCGAGATTGCGCTCGCTCTTCTCTTCAGCGAGGATGCGCAGCACGGACCATTCGAGCGCCATCAGGTCCGCTTCGACCTCCGCGACCTTGCGCGCGAACCCGGGCGTATCGATCAGGCGCACGCCGTCCACCGTCTCCTGTCCGGCGATGTCTTTCGCGCGTTGCAGCTCACGTTTGTTGAAGTACAGGAACGCGCTCGCCGTGCGCTCCTTTTCGAGCAGATACTTCGCATAGGTCCAGCCCATGCCAGCCTCGCCCACGAGATGCGCCTTCGGCACGCGCACGTTCTCGAGGAACACTTCATTCAGCCCCTTGCCGCCCTCGATCGAGACGATCGGACGCACCGTGATGCCCGGTGTGTCCATTCTGACCAGCAGGAAGGAGATACCGCGTTGCGGCTTCACGGTCGTATCGGTCTTGACGAGGAAGAAGCCCCAATCGGCAATCGTCGCGTCGCTGGTCCAGATCTTCTGGCCGTTGATGACGTACTCGTCACCGTCGAGCACGGCCGTGGTCTTCAGTCCGGCCAGATCCGAGCCCGCGTTCGGTTCCGAGAAGCCTTGGCACCAGAACTCGTCGCCACGCAGGATAGGCCCGAGAAAACGCTCCTTCTGCCAGTCCGAGCCAAACGCGATGATGACGGGCGCCACCATCTGCGTGGACTGCCAACCGTAGTCCATCGCATCGGCGTTGTACAGCTCTTCCATGAAGATGTGCTTGCGCAACGCGCTCCAGTCAGTGCCGCCATGTTCGGCCGGCCAATGGGGCGCGCCCCAGCCGCGCTCGTACAAAATGCGTTGCCATCTGCGGATATCATCGCGCGCGGGCGGATGCACGCCATCACGCCAGCGGCGCGAGATGTCGGCCGGTGCATGCTCGTTGAAAAACTTCCTGACTTCCTGACGAAATGATTCGTCTTCCTCGCTGTAGCCGAAATGCATGCCTGACTCCTGAATCTCTTTCGCCTTTGTCTGCTCTGCCGCGCCGCTGTGCCGCGCTCGTGCGGGGTTCCGCCTAGCGGCCCCTGAACGCGGGTGCGCGCTTTTCTCTGGCCGCGAGCCGTCCTTCCGCCGCATCCTCCGAGTTCACCGCAAGCGCCACCGCGTTGAGTTCCTGAGCAAGAAACTCTTCCATGCTGCCCGTGTTCAACCTGAACAACTGCTTGGTCAGCCCGAGCGAAAAAGTCGGGCCGGCCGCAAGCTCGCCAGCCAGCTTTTCGGCAGCCGCATCTAGGTCGCCGTCTTCGACGAGATGACTCGCCAGACCCATATCGAGCGCTTCCTTGCCGCTCAGCCGGCGATTCAGATACATGATTTCCTTCGCGCGAAACTCGCCGCAATGACGGGCGAGCAGATGCACCATGCCACCTTCAGGCAAGGTGGCGCGCATCAGGAATGCGGGAATGAACTGCGCAGTGTCGGAAACGACGAGCTGGTCCGCGCACAACGAAAAGCTCCATGCAATTCCCACCGCCACACCCCGTACCGCCGCGACCATCGGCTTGTTGAGGTTGTACAACCGCAGCGCGATCTTCTGATACACCGCCATCGATGCACGCGCGTGCGCCACGCTCATCTGCGGCGGCGCGGCGCCGCTGCCCTTGATGTCGGCGCCGGCGCAAAAAGCGCGGCCTGCGCCGGTGAGGATCACCGCGCGAATCTCGGGGTCCTGTTCGATGCGATCGAGGTGGCCGAGAATCAGCTGGAGCATCTCCGGCGTCAGCGCGTTGAGCTTCTCGGGGCGGTTCAGACACAGCGTCGCAACCGCGCCGTTCAATGTGAGTTCAACATCCATGATGTTCGGATCTTCGTTTGGGTTGGAGTGGTCGCTTCGAACGACGGGTCAACTGCCGCGAGCGTGCAGCCGGATCATCCCGTCGCCGAATGGCTCGTCGCGGCGCTTGAGCGCCTCCTTGAGGCCAACCGCTTCCATGTCTGCCTTGAATTGCGCGCGCCGCGGCCCCTGGCTCTGGTGAGCGCGGGCGTCGTTCTCGACCGCAATGCGTTGAAGCGTGCGCGAGCCGGCCAACTCCAGGCCGAGGTTGACGATGCGCTTATTCGCAGCCAACAGATCGGCATCGACGAACGACAGACGGCGCGCCAGCTCGTTCACCTCCGCGTCGAGCTGTTCTGCCGGCACCGCATCCATGACCAGCCCAATCTTCGCGGCGTCGCGGCCCGTCAGCGAGTCGCCAGATAGCAGCAGACGTTTCGCCCACTGCGGGCCCACGTGATAGAACCACATATGCGCAGGCGGCGAGCCGTTCGCACGCGTGGCGGGAAAACCGATCCTCGCATCGTCGGCGGCGATCACCATGTCGCACGCGAGCGCCAGGTCCGTGCCGCCCGCAAGACAGTTGCCATGCACCTGCGCGATGATCGGCTTGTGGATTTCGGCCATCAGATTGACCGTCTCCGACTGCCGCTCCATCGACCAGCAGTCGTCGTCGAAGCTGCGAATCGTGCCGCGATAGTCACCCGGATCAACGGCGTCCGCGGCACGGTCCGAATACGTCGTCACGAGATCGTAGCCCGCGCAGAAATCGCGGCCGGCGCCCGACAGCACGATCACGTTCACCGCTTTGAGGTCGTCGGCTTCGAGCAACGCCGCTTTGAGTTCCTGCAGTAGCGGATTGTTGATGGCGTTGCGCTTGTCCGGACGATTCAGCGTGATACGCGCAACCCGTTCCGCTACTTCAAACTTCACGCATTCCGAACTCTTCAGCCACTTGGCCATGGTCGATTCTCTCCAAATGAGGCGATTGCCGTTCACTGGGCAAACTGCTGGCGCAAGCTCACCTTGCTGATCTTGCCAGTCGGCAGTCTCGGCAGCTCGTCGACGAAGGCGATGGCCTTCGGACATTTGTAGCTCGCGATCAGGCCGCGGCAGAACTCGATCAGCTCAGCTTCGCCCGCTTGCTCACCCCGCCGCAACACGACGATCGCCTTCACGCACTCTCCCCACTTCTCGTGCGGCACGCCGATCACCGCCACGTCGATGACCGCCGGATGCTGCCCGAGCGCATCTTCGACTTCACGGCTATAAATGTTTTCGCCGCCGGAAATGATCATGTCCTTCTTGCGGTCGACGAGGAAGATATAGCCGTCCTTGTCCTGGTAGCCCATGTCGCCCGAGCGGTACCAGCCGTCGCGCAGTGCTTCCACCGTCGCCACGCTGTTGTTCCAGTAGCCGCTCAACTGCGTCTGCGAGCGCAGCCAGACCTCGCCGGTCTGACCTTGCGGCAGATCGTTGCCGTGATCGTCGACGATGCGCAGATCGATGCCCGGACACGCACGCCCCACCGATGCGAGGCGCCGTACCTGTTCCGGCGACCCTTGAGGCTTCACCTCGTGCGCAGGCAGCCAGCAGGCATTGCTCTCGGTCATGCCGTACTGCACCGAAAACACGGGGCCGAGCACCTGAATGCCACGCACAAGCAGTGGCGGCGGCACCGGTGCAGCCGCAGTGACGATGTTTTCGATGCTCGACACGTCATAGCTCGACAGCTCCGGCACGTCGAGGACCGCCTGGAGCATCGCGGCAACCATGAACGTGAAGGTGATGCGTTCTTGCGCGATCGTCTCGAGCATTTGCTTCGGATCGAAGGCGCGATGGATGACCGTCGTGCCGCCGATCCATGCGACCGCATTAACGAAGCCGATCCCGCCGACATGAAACGCCGGCGTCGTCTGCAACACACGCGTCTTGCCAGAAAACTCCGTCACGAGCGCGCAGCTTTCCGCGGTGACGCACATCGCATGGTGAGTGCGCACGACACCCTTGGGACGCCCTGTGGTGCCGCTCGTGTACATCAGATACGCGTAATCCTCGGGATTCGAGCGGATCGGAGGTCCTTCCACTGGGCCGGCTTCCATCACCGCCTCGAATGAAACGGCCCAATCAGGCGCGTCGCCGATGCAGATGTACTGCTCGATTCCGGGCAGTTGCGAACGCAGTCCGTCCACGACCTCGGCATACTGAGCCTCGAAGACGAGCGCTTTGGGCGCCGCATCCTTCAGAATGTAGAGAATCTCCGCGGGCGCCAGCCGGAAATTGACGGTCGCGAGAATAAAACCGGCCCACTCGCATGCACGGTAGGTCTCGTAGTACTCCGCGCAGTTCATTGCGAGGATCGCAATCCGATCCTGACGTCGCAGGCCGCGCTGATACAGCGCGCCCGAAAAGCGTCTTGCACGCTCCGCCAACTGAGCGTGCGTCAGACGCCGTTCCGCATACACGAGCGCCGTGTGGTCGGCATGCAAGCGAGCGTTTCGCTCGATCATCTCGCCAAGGGTTCTCATCTCAATCCCGTCGTTGTTGTGTCAGATCGTCTGTTAACCTGCGAGCGTCTGCGGATCGGCCAGCACGGTGCCGATGAATGCAGCGAAGCGCGCCGCGTCGGCTCCGTTGATCACGCGGTGATCGTAGCTGAGCGACAAGGGCAGCATCTTGCGCCAGCTGACGCCGCCGTCATCCGCCGGCGCGGCCGCCAGCCGGGTTTTAGTCACACCGAGAATCGCCACTTCAGGCGCATTGACGATAGGCGTAAAGCCAGTCCCGCCGTAGCCGCCCAGCGAGCTGATCGAGAAGCAGCCCCCCGACATCTCTGCCATCGATAGTCCCTTTTCGCGGGCCTTCTGCGAAATTGCTGCAAGTTCCACCGAGAGTTCTTCGACACTCTTCCTGTCGCAATCGCGCAGCACCGGCACGAGCAATCCAAAGCGCGTGTCCACGGCGACCCCGATGTGGAAGTACTTCTTTAGAACGATGTTTTTGCCGTCACCGTCGAGCGACGCGTTGAATTGCGGGAACTCCTGCAAAGCCCGCACCACGGCTTTGATCAGGAAGATGAGCGGCGTCAGCTTGACCGCCGGATTCGCGTCGTTGCGCGCCTTGCGATAGCTTTCGAGCGACGTAATATCGGCATCGTCATGGTGGGTCACATGCGGAATCGTCAGCCAGTTGCGCGATAGGAAGGCTCCTGTGAGCTTCTGAATGCGCGACACTGGCTTGACCTCTACCTCGCCGAATTCGGCGAAATCGACCTGCGGCCAAGGCGGCAAATGCGCACCAAGTGCTGGGGCTGCGGCCTCGCCCGAACCAGTATTCACGTTGGACTGCGCTCGGGTAGCTACGGATTCGACACTCATCGCGGATGCCTTTTCAAACGACTCTTGAATAGCGTGACCGGCCTGCGGCCAATCAGACGATTTCCGCCAGCACCGTGCCGACGGGATACACTTCGCCAACCTGGGCAACGATGCGCAGCGTGCCCGACGCCGGCGACTCGACCTCCTGAACCGATTTGTCGCTCTCGAGCGCGTAGAGAATCTGCCCTTCGCTCACGGTCGCGCCGTCTTCCGCCAGCCATTCGGCCAGCGTGCCTTCATTCATGGAAAAGCCCAGTTTGGGCAGCAGAACTTGTGTGGTCATGAGCTTGCTCTATTGATGATGGAAATTCCGGGAGCGCGTGCTTGTCATTTCAGCGTCGCGCGAACCGCCGCTTCGATGTCTGCCACGCCCGGCGCGAACGCGTCTTCGAGCGGCTTGGAGAACGGCACGGGGCAGAATTGCGCGCCTACGCGCTGCACCGGCGCCTTGAGTTCGCGAAAGAGGGCCTCGTAGATGCGAGATGCGATTTCAGCACCCACGCCGAACGGCTTGACGGCCTCGTGCACCACGACGGCGCGCCCTGTCTTGGCAACCGAAGTCAGGATGGTTTCGGTATCCAGAGGCGAGACCGTGCGCAAATCGATCACTTCGCAGGCGATCCCATCCTTGGCGAGCGCCTCCGCGGCGACCATGACCTCTTGCACGCGGCGGCTGTAACTGATCAACGTGACGTCCGTGCCTGCGCGCACGACGTTGGCCTTGCCAAGCGGAATCGCTACGCCGCGCTCCGGCGCATTGCCCGGGTTCCAGTAGGTCGGCATGTTCTCGATGAACAGACACGGGTCGTCATCGCGGATGCAGGACAGCATCAGGCCATACGCATCGGCAGGATTCGAAGGCGCGACCACCTTGATGCCGGCGACGTGCGCGAACCACGCTTCAAGATAGTCCGCGTGCTGACCACCCGTGCCGAAGCCGGCACCGGTCATCGTGCGGATCACGATCGGCACATTGGTCTGCCCACCCGACATGAAGCGCAGTTTCGCCGCGTGATTCACGATCATGTCCATCGCGACGGTCGTGAAGTTCATCAGCATGATTTCCGCCACCGGGCGCATGCCGACCATCGAAGCGCCGATCGCAGCGCCGATGATGGCCTGCTCCGAGATCGGCGTCGAACGCACGCGCGACGTGCCGTATTTCGACGACAGTCCCTTCGTTACGCCGACAATGCCGCCTTCCTGACCGTCGGCAACGTCTTCACCCAGCACGATCACGTTGACGTCGGCGGCCATTGCATCGTCGAGCGCGAAGTTGACGGCCTGGATAGTGTTGATGTTGGTTGGCATCTGGCTCATGCAAGCACCTCGTCCTTGAAGATGTCGCGACGAAGCTCAGCGACATCGGGATATTCGCTCGACAACGCGAATTCGACCGCAGCGTCGATCTGCGCCTCGTGCCCGGCTTCCATCGCGGCCAGTTGCTCTTCGCTCGCATGCTTTGCATCGATGAGCCACTGGCGGAACAGCGGCACGGGGTCCTTGGCGACCCAGGCCGCCTTTTCGTGCTTGTCCATGTATGCGTCCGGATCGCCAAATACATGGCCCTGAAAGCGGAACGTGTTCGCTTCGATGAGCGTCGGGCCGCCACCGTCGCGCGCACGCTCGACCGCCTCGCGCGCCGCCTTGTGCATCGCGATCGGATCGTTGCCGTTCACCGTCACGCCGGGCATCTGGTACGCAACCGCGCGTTGCGCGATATTGGACACGGACGTGCCGTAAGCGTATTTGGTGTGCTCGGCGTAGCCGTTGTTCTGGCAGACGAAAATCACCGGCAGTTTCCAGACCGATGCCATGTTCAGCGACTCGTGGAACGCGCCGATGTTGGATGCGCCATCGCCGAAGTAAGCGACTGCCACGCGCCGTTCACCGCGAATCTGCGAGGCAAGCGCCAGGCCATTCGCAATTGGCATCGAACTGCCGACGATGCCGGTCGTGACCATCACGCCGGAAGCGGGATGGGTAACGTGCATCGGACCGCCCTTGCCCTTGCAGGTCCCGGTCACTCGTCCACCGAGTTCGGCCCAGAGTTCCTTGAGCGGCACACCTTTGGCGATCATGTCGTGAACGCCGCGGTAGATCGTGCAGATGTAGTCGTCATCGGTGAGACACACCGACGTCGCCGACGGAATCACTTCCTGCCCGCGCGGCGAGTAGTACGGCATCACCAGCTTGCCGGCCTTGATCACGGCGCGAAAGCGCTCATCGTTCTGCTTGATGAGTGTCATGCGCCTGTAGATGTCGACCAGGACTTCGCTGGTGGGCGGCTGATAGGCATTCATTCGTCACTCTCCTGTGTCACCAGATCTTTTGCGCGCCGCTCGAATGCAGCGCCGCGATGTAACCGAACACAAACGATGCGCCGATGCTGCTGCCGGCGCCCGGATAACACCGGCCAACCACGGATGCCGTGCAGTTGCCGGTGGCGTACAGCCCAGGGATTTGCGAACCGTCGTCCTTCAGCACACGTCCGAACTCGTCGGTTACGAGACCGCCAGCAGTGCCGACATCGCCTGGATACATGCGCACCGCGTAGAACGGGCCCTCCTCGATCGGCCCGAGATTCGGGTTCGGTTTGATGGTCGGGTCTCCATGGCAGCGATCGAATGCGCGCGAGCCGCGGCCGTAGTCTTCGTCGACGCCCGTTTTGCAGAAGCCGTTGAAGCGCTGGACCGTCTTGAGCAGACCAGCACGGTCGATGCTGCATTTCGCGGCCAGTTCTTCGAGCGTGTCAGCCTTGATCATGTATCCGCTGTCGAGCCACTTCTGTGGAATCTGGCCCGGCATCGCCGTACCCCACGGGTAGTACTTGCGCTGGCGGCTGTCCATCACGACCCACGCGGGCACCGCTTTTCCAGTCTGCTTGTGGCGCTCGTACATGCGTTGACCGATCTCCATGTACGCTCCCGCTTCGTCGCAAAAGCGCTCGCCATCCTGATCGACCATGATCGAAAACGGCAGAGAGAGGTCGAGGTGATGCATGAACGGCAACGGCGAACCATCCGGAGCGCGCGCACCTTCCGGCAGTTCCTCGTTGGGGCCGAGCGACGTCACGACCCACCACGCTTCTTCCATGCAATCCACCGCGCCGCCGAGCGCGATCGCAGCTTGCAGGATTTCACCGGTATCGCCTGGATTCGCATTGGTCCAATCCGCGGACGACGGCTGCGGCTGGTACTTGCGGCGCATCTCCGCGTTGTGTGAAAAGCCGCCCGTATTGAGCAGGACGCCCTGGCGAGCGCGCACGCGCAACTCCCGGCCGCTGCGCACTGCGACAATGCCGACCACCCGCCCCTCCTCGACGATGAACTCCCGTACCGGCGTGTCCGTCCAGATCGGCACGTTCGCGCGCAGCGCCATCTGAAGCATGCGCCCCTGAATCGCCGCACCGTTGGCCACGAGCTCCTTGCCGGTGATCTTCTGGTAAAGCATGCGGCCGCCGAGCTGCATCGCCTTGCGCTTGCCGCCCCACGTCCGCTTCATCAGAAATAGTGTCGGGTACTCGTCCGAGTTGGCTGGCATCGACGGGCCTTTATAGCGCGACAAGCGCGGCGCCCATTCGCCCAGTTCCTTCACGTCGAACAACTTCGCCAAGAGCGAGCGGCCACGGGGTTCCCCGCCGGGCAGCGTGTCGTAGTAATCGGACCAGCCGTCCGCGTACACGAACTGCATCCCCTGCTGCTCGAGAAACTCGGCCATCTTCGGCCCGGTGCGCAGGTAAGCCTCGCGTCGCGCATGCGAGGTGCCCGGACCTTGATACGTCACCGCGGCGTCGAAGTACTGCCGTGCGCGCTCATACGAATCGCTTACGCCGTGGCGCTTCATCACATGATTGTTCGGCAGCCACCAGACACCACCCGAATAGCCGGTCGAGCCTCCGACCTTCGCCTGCTTCTCGATGATCAGCGCTTCCTTGCCCACCGACTTGCAGGCAAGCGCCGCACACATCGAACCACCGCCGCTGCCGACCACCACGAAGTCGTACGTTGCGTCCCAGCTCGTCGACATCACTCCTCCCGCGCGATGAATTCGCGCAGCGCGCGATGGAAGTTCGAAACCGACGTTTCCTGCAGCGGATTCGTGCGCGAACCCTTGAAGCCGCGCGACTTCATCCCCTGCTGCACGTTGGTCATGTTCTGGAAGTCCTGCCACAGGATCAGGCCGAAGTTCTCCTGAGCGTTTTCCTTCCAGTCGTCAACACCGTAGTAGAACTCGCGCTTGAGCGGCGGCTCCGCGCCCGGCGCGAAGCGCTGCAGCGACCAGATGTCGTAGATGCACGAATCGGGGTTGTCGCCGTCCGGGCGTGCGCGGTAAAACAGCGCGCCGTCGGGGTACGGAAGAAACACGAGGTTAGGGAAGACATGCCAGTCCGCGCCCGCGCGACCGAGTTGCTCGAAAGTGATCTCCGGCCAGCCGGCGCCCTCGGCGATCGCCGCTTCGCGTTGGAAATCCATTGCCTTCGCGAGGACTTCGAACTGGTTACCTGAGGGCGACATTTCCGTCATCAGCCGCTTCGCCGCTTCGTAGTCGCGCGCGGTATTGATTGCTTTCAGGGTCTCTTCCATCACACGGAAGAAGTTGACGAGACCCTGACGCACGTCCTCCGGCATCGGCTTGCCGGTTCGCGGTGACGGCGCGCCGATCATGCGCGTGGCCGTCGAGTAGCCGAACATGCCGTGGCGGCCGTAGGCGAAGCTTCGCGTTACGTCATCTCCCGCGACATCCAGCAACTGAGGATGTGTTGCCGCGACGTGATAACCCTCGGTGAACGCTTCGAGTGCAACCTTCCAGTTGCACGGAAGACGAATCGACTTGTACCAGCGGTAGCGCATCTTCTCGAACTCGAAGCAGTTCGTGATCTCCGGTACCGGATCGAGGAATTTAGCGAGCGGCTCCGCGTTCGGGTCCATGTTGATGAACACGAAGCCGCCCCACGTGTCCACCAGAACATCGGTGAGACGCAGATCACCGTCAGTCATTTCCTCGCAGCCGGCCCAGTCGTCACGATCGAGCACGCGCGCGACGCTGCCATCCAGATTCCACTGCCATCCGTGATAGGCACAGTGAAATTTCGAGGCCTTGCCGCTGCCGTTGGTCAAGCGACGGCCACGATGCTGACAGACGTTGAAAAAGGCCCTGATCTGATCAGCCGCCGTTCGCACCACGATGATCGACTCGCCGGCCACGTCGAAGGTGACGTAGTCGCCGACGTTGGGAATTTCTTCCAGCCGACATGCAACCTGCCACACGTGCGGCCACAGGCGCTCGTTCTCCCGCTCGAGAAATTGCTTCGACAGGTAACTGTCCTTCGGCACAAAATCGAGACGGACCGTGTGTTCACCCGAATCGGGACCTCTGTTACCCATTGCTATCTCCTTCGTGATGTGGCCGGCGTAGGCGCCGGTTCCGACTCTTTATGTTGTGGCCGAGTGGTTCGCAATCGATATGCAACGACCGGTTCAATTGTTGTGAACGGCGTTCAGATGCTAGGCTGACGCCCGGATTGCTGTCAATCCGGGCGAACGTCAATCGAGCGCTGCGGTCAGTGCCGGAACAGCTTCGAACAGGTCCGCGCTGAGACCGTAGTCGGCCACCTGAAAGATCGGTGCCTCCGCGTCTTTATTGATCGCGACGATGACCTTCGAATCCTTCATGCCGGCGAGGTGCTGAATCGCTCCCGAGATGCCCACCGCGATATACAACTGAGGCGCGACGATCTTGCCCGTCTGACCGACCTGATAATCGTTCGGCACGAAGCCGGCGTCGACCGCCGCACGCGACGCGCCCACGGCCGCACCAAGCTTGTCCGCAAGCGCGTCGAGGAGCTTGAAGTTGTCACCGTTCTGCATGCCACGGCCGCCCGACACCACGATGTTTGCCGCCGCAAGCTCCGGCCGGCTCGATTTCGTGAGTTCCTGCCCGACAAAACGGGCCTTATCGAAAGCCGGCGCCGATGCAACAGCGCGTGACGGCGCGGCGGTCGAACCGGTCGCTGCTGCATCGAACGCGGTCGGGCGAATGGTGATGACTTTGATCGGGTCGGACGATTGCACTGTTGCCAGTGCATTGCCGGCATAGATCGGACGCACAAAAACATCGGCAGCCTTGAAGGCAACGACATCGGAAATCTGCGCGCTATCGAGCAGCGCGGCCACACGGGGCATGAAGTTTTTGCCCACCGCCGTGGACGCTGCGATCACGTGTGTATAAGCGCGGGCCAACGAGACCACGAGTGCGGCGAGGTTTTCCGGTAACCCGTGCGCGTATTCGGGTGCTTCCGCGACGAGCACTTCGGCGACACCGGCTACGTTCGCGGCTTGCTCGACGGCGGCCGACGCGCCGTGGCCCGCCACCAGCACATGAATGTCGCCACCCACTGCGCCCGCCGCCGTGATGGCGTTGAGCGTGGCGCGCTTCAGGGTCGCATTGTCGTGTTCGGCGATAACGAGAATAGTCATAATCAGATCACCTTCGCTTCGTTTCGAAGCTTTTCAATCAGCGCTGCAACATCCGGAACCATCACACCGCCCTTGCGCGCCGGTGGCTCGGTCACTTCGAGAACCTTCAGGCGAGGCGCGACGTCAACGCCCAGCGCTTCAGGATTCAGCGTATCGAGAGGCTTCTTCTTCGCTTTCATGATGTTGGGCAGCGTCACATAGCGTGGACTGTTCAGGCGCAGATCCGTCGTGATCACCGCGGGCAGATCGAGAGCGACGCGTTCGAGACCGCCATCGATTTCACGCGTGACGAGCAGTTGCTGACCATCCACTTCCGTCTTGAACGCAAACGTCGCTTGCGGCCAGCCGAGCAATGCGGCGAGTTTCTGCCCAGTTTGGCCAGCGTCGTTGTCGATGGCCTGCTTGCCGAGCAAGACCAGTTGCGGGTTTTCCCGCGCGGCTACGGCGGCCAGCAGCTTTGCGACCGCGAGCGGCTGCAGATCCGCATCGCTCTCCACTAGCACCGCACGATCCGCCCCCATGGCGAGTGCCGTACGCAGTACCTCCTGCGATTGCGCGGTGCCCGCCGATACCACGACGACTTCAGTCGCAACGCCTGCTTCCTTGAGGCGCACCGCCTCCTCCACCGCGATCTCGTCGAACGGGTTCATGGCCATTTTTACGTTGGCCAGATCGACGCCCGAGCCGTCGGACTTGACCCGAGGTTTCACGTTGTAGTCGATCACGCGCTTCACCGCGACCAGTATCTTCAATTTGACGCTCCGAACGCTTTGTTGAACAATGTTCTATATTCTGAACCGTTCTTTTTGTAGCTGTCAACGAGAAGAATGAGGAAAGCGTCACTTAGCAATCAATTCGACGCCCTCGTTCAACACCAAGGAGACGACAAATGAAGCTCTATCGATGCGAGCGTTTCGAAGGCATTGCGGGACTGGCGTTATGCGAGGAACCCGATCCGGCGCCACCTGGCGCTCATCAGGTATCGGTGCAGGTCAACGCGAGTTCGCTGAATTTCCGTGAGTTGCTGCTGATGAATGGAGCGTTTCGCGACTGGATGGCACCGAACTTCATTCCGGCCTCGGACGGCGCGGGGGTCGTGCTCGCGGTCGGCGCAGGTGTACGTCGCTTCAAACCGGGTGACCGGGTGATGGCCAACTTCGCGGAGAACTGGCACGGCGGAGCGCGCCCGCAACACGCAGATACTTTGGGCCGCGGCGCCATCGTCGAAGGGATGCTTCGCGACATAGTCGTACTGAGCGAGGAAGAGCTGATTGGTGTTCCCGAGCACCTTTCCGACGAGGAAGCCGCAACACTGCCTTGCGCCGCCGTCACCGCATGGAACGCACTGTGTCAGCATGCGCCCCTGCTGCCGGGCCAGACCGTCCTCGTGCAAGGTTCCGGCGGCGTATCGATCTTCGCTCTGCAGCTGGCACGTCTTTTCGGCGCCCGCGTGATCGCCACTTCGTCCAGCGAATCGAAACTGAAACGCCTGGCCGAACTGGGCGCAGACGCGACCATCAACTACCGCGACACGCCCAATTGGGAAGACGCCGTGCTGCGCCTGACCAATGGCCTTGGGGTCGATCTCGTCGTCGAAGTGGGCGGGGCTCAAACGTTCGGCAAGTCGGTTGCTTGCACACGGGACGGCGGCCGGATCAGCGTCGTCGGACTGCTGACCGGTGCCCCCTCCCCCGGCGAGGGATTCTTCGCGCGCGGACTGACGATCGCACCGATCCGCGTCGGCTCCCGCCAGGACTTCGAATCGATGAACCGCGCAATCGCATTGCACAAACTGCGGCCGGTGATCGACTCGGTCTATGACTTCGCGCATGTACCGGATGCGCTTCGGCACCTCGAAAGCCAGAAACATTTCGGCAAGATCGTCATTCGCCACCAGTAATCAGCCTTCGCGTCATCCACGGGAGTCAGACAATGAAGCTCTTTTCACTGGAAGGACAAATCGCGCTCGTCACGGGCGCATCGCGCGGTCTCGGCTTTGCCATGGCGTCGGCGTTGGCGTCGGCCGGTGCGACCGTCATCCTCTGCGCGCGTTCGCGTACGAGCCTCGAAGCCGCCGCGGAATCGATTCGCAAAACAGGCGGCGTCGTCGATATCGAACCGTTCGACCTCACCGATCAGAACGCCATCCGAAACGGCGTTCGCAACGTCCTTGCGCGCCATGGCCGCATCGACGTACTGCTCAACAACGCGGGCATTTGCGAGTGGAGCGGCTTTCTCGAGTCGAGCGTCGATATGTGGCAAAGAACGATGGATACCAACGTTACGGCCGCATACCTGCTCGCGCAGGAAGTGGCGCGCCCGATGATCGAACGCGGACACGGACGCATCATCAACGTCGGGTCTTATGTGTCGGTGCTCGGCCGTGAGAAGCTTCAAGCGTACGTGGCCAGTAAGCATGCCGTTGCCGGACTCACCAAGTCGCTCGGTGCGGAGCTGGGGCGACACGGCATTCGTTGCAACGGGATCTGCCCCGGCTACTTCCTCACGGATATGGCTGAGCCCGTCACATCGAATCCGCAAATGAAGGAGATCGTGCGCTCGCACATTTCGGTTGGCCGTTGGGGCAATCCCGAGGAACTAGGCGGCGTCGCCGTGTTTCTCGCGTCGCAGGCCAGCTCTTACATGAATGGCCAGATGCTGATGGTCGACGGCGGAGTCTCGGAGATCCTGAGCTTTTCGATGTCCGTGGTGTAAGGACGAGCGGCCAGCGGGCCAACTTATTTGTGCTGCGAGGCGGTGCCGCGCGCAACGCGCGGCACCGCCACATACTCGCTACCGCAGCGTGACCTCGCCGCTACAAGCTTCGACGCTCGCCGAACCACCCGCTACGCCCCTCGCCACCGCCTTGCGCGAAATTCCCTGCAGAAGGAAATGCGACAGCGCCGGGATCAGGATCAGCGCACCGATCATGTTCCACAGGAACATGAACGTCAGCAGGATGCCCATGTCGGCCTGAAACTTGATTGGCGAGAAGGCCCACGTCACTACGCCGGCAGCCAGCGTCACGCCGACCAGCGCCACGACCTTGCCCGTGAACTGCACCGCATGACGATATGCTACGCGCAGCGGCTGCCCCGCACGCTGATACGCGAGCTGCACGCTCAGCAGATAGAGCGCATAGTCGACGCCAATCCCCACGCCCAGCGCGATCACCGGCAGCGTCGCCACCTTCACGCCGATGCCGAGCTTGACCATCAGCGCCTCGCACAGCACCGAAGTGATTCCGAGCGGCACGACGGCCACCACGACCGCGCGCCAGCTGCGGAACGTGATGAAGCACAGCAGGATCACCGCCGCATACACCATGAACAGCATGGTGCGGTTCGCCTTCGCGACAACCACGTTCGTCACTGCATCGATGCCGGCCGAGCCGGCAACCATCAGGAACTGGTGGTCGGCGTCGCTATGTTCTTTCGCGAATGCCTCCGCCGCCTCCATGACACGCGAGAGCGTCGCGGCTTTGTGATCGGTCAGATAGGCGATCACGGGCGCCGTGCCGCAAGTTTGGCTCAGTAGGTCCGGATGATCGAGCAGGATCTGCCACACCGTCTTGTTGACGATCGAAGGCACGCGGTCGACCGTGTACCACTTCGGGTAGCCCTCGTAGAAGCCCGCCGTCACCCAGCGCGCGAGGCCACCGACCGAAGTCGTCGTCTGCACGCCCGGCACGTTGCGCAGTGTGGCTTCGAGTCGGTCAGCCTCGAGAACGAGCGGGAAATTGTCGGCGTCGCACGTGCCGTGCGACGACTTGCCAGCCACGACGAAAAGATCGCTCGACAGGCCGAAATGCGTGTTGACGTAAGCGTTGTCGAGGTTGTAGCGCGAGTCTGGACGAAGCTCCGGCGCGCCCGAATCGAGGTCGCCGATCTGCAGATGCTGACTGATCGACCAGCCGAACGCCGTAAGTGCGGCCGCGCAAACGATCGCACCCACGGCCCAGCGGCGTTCGGTGAAGCGGTCGAGCAGGTTCCACAGCGCGCCTGCCGACGAGGTGCCGCGCGCCTCGTTCTGTTCGCCGCGCACACTGCGTCGTGCCGCCGACGGACTGACGCCAATGTATGAGAGCAGTACCGGCAGCAGCAGCAGATTCGTGAACACGAGCACGCCCACGCCAACGCTCGCCGTGAACGCAAGATCCTTGATCACCGGAATGTCGATGACCATCAGCACCGCGAAGCCAACCACGTCCGCGAGCAACGCCGTGAGACCGGCGAGGAAGAGCCGCCGGAACGTGTAGCGTGCCGCTACGTAGCGATGTGTGCCACGCCCGATGTCCTGAGTGATCCCGTTCATCTTCTGTGCGCCATGCGATACGCCGATGGCGAAAACGAGAAACGGCACCAGCACCGAATAGGGATCCAGCACGTAGCCGAGCGAGCGAATGATGCCGAGCTGCCAGACCACCGCAATCAGCGAGCACGCCACCACCAGCAGCGTGCTGCGATAGCAGCGCGTGTACAGAAAGATCACGCCGAGCGCAATCGCCGCGGCCACGCCGAAGTACATAGCAACCAGCTTGAGGCCGTCGATCAGGTCGCCGATCAGCTTCGCGAAGCCCACCACGTGCACGTGCACCTCGCCGTGACCCTCCTTCTTGATGACCTCGTCGATCTGGTGCGAGAGCTTCGCGTAGTCGAGCGCCTTGCCGGTATCGGCATAGTGATCGAGCAGCGGCAACTGGATCATGCTCGAATGCAGATCATTCGACACGATGCTGCCCACGATGTTTGCGCGCGCCACGTTCGTGCGCAGCTGTGCGATGGCCTGCGCGGACGCGTCGAAGCCGTCCGGCATCACCGGGCCGCCCGCGAAGCCATTCTCCGTGACCACGTTCCAGCGCACGATCGGCATCCAGATCGACTTCACGCCAGGACGGTCGACGCCCGGAATCAGGAACAATGCATCATTGACGCGTCGCAGCGCGGCAAGATACTTCGGATCGTAGATATCGCCCGAGGGATTCTCGACGACGATCCGCAGCGAATTGCCGAGCCCTTTAAGATCCGCCTTGTTGGCGAGATAATTCTTGATGTACGGATGCGACAGCGGAATCATCTTCTCGAAGCTCGCATTCACATCGAGACGCAGCGCCTGAAACCCTAGCACCGCCGTGATGATCGCGCAGATGACGATGAGCCAGGGACGGCGGTTGAAGATCAACCGTTCAAGCGCGTTGCCTGAACGTGAATCGAACTGGGCAAGATCCGCCACAACGGGCATCTTGTCGAATTGGGCATTGTTGCCGCCAGCCATGTCTGCTCCCTTTTAGTTCGACTTCGACAATGTGATCCGCGACAGGCCGGCCGCACCAGCCAGCACCGCGGTGTCGCCGCGCAACGCCATCGCGAAGATGCCGCCCGGCTGGCTCGCGCCAAGTTTTTGAAACGTTGCCCCCTGATCAGCGCTCTCGAGCAGCTCACCCGCCTGGGTCGCGAGAAGAAGGTGACCGTTCGGCAGTTCAGCCGACGCCAGGATGCTCGCGCCGGTCGGCAGCGTGATCTTGTCCCAGGTCGCGCCGCTGTCGATGGAGCGATATGCGTTGCCGAGCAGACCGTAGACGATCAACGCGTTGCCCGTGGAAGCGAGACCGAAGAGGCTGCCCTTCGACGGCGTAGGCACCGCGACGAAACGCTGCTTGCCCGGATCGAGCTTGAGCAGCAGCCCCTGTTCGCCCACGATATAAAGCGTCCCGTTGATACGGCGCATTGCATGCAGGTTCAACGCGTTGGGATTGTCGACGCGATCGAACCAGGGCACCCAGTTCTTGCCGCCGTCGTCGGTGTGGAAAATGATGTTGAACGAGCCGATGACCCAGCCCGAACGCTCATCATCAAACCAGACGTCGAGGAAAGGACGTCCCCCCTGGTCTGCTTCGAAGCGCTCTGCCTCTTCGCGCGACGCCTTCAGATCGGGTGAATCGCCCTGCTGCTTCGCGTAGTAGGCGCTCATCAGCTTCGCCGCCTGCTGGCCGTCGAGCTGCCGTGTCCAGGTATTGCCGCCGTCGGTGGTGTGGAGCACCTCGCCGTCGTGTCCGACCGCCCAGCCGAGCGCGGCCGACTTGAACGTGACAGCGACCAGATCCGAACTCACCGGCACCTGGACCTGGCGCCAGTGCATGGCCATATCGTCCGAAACCAGAATCGCCCCGCGCGGGCCTACCGCGACCAGACGCTGTCCGGCCTGGGCCAACGCGATCAGCGGTTCATGCGCGGCCTGCAGGTTGACCACGGCAGGCGAACGCATCGGATCGGCAAATTCGGCATGGACCGACCCGCTGGCGGCGCATGCCGCCGCGACGAGTGCCAGCCAACGAAACAGGGTATTGCGCATTGTGTCTCCTTCACAGTAACTGGCGATCGGTCACGCGAACAGTCCTGGATTTTTATGAAACTTCTCTGTGCGCCATGCGATACCCGGCATGGCGCACATACTGCGCCTTTCCTTGCACCTGTATCGGCTATCGCACGCCGGTCGACTGCATATGCTCAGGTGTAAAGAAGTCCTTCGTGAAGCTCGCGTTGAACATGATCCCAGGCGACTCCGCCGGATGGCTGCCGAAAATATAGATGCCGCTGTTGAAGTCGTAGAACCAGTTGCCCAGCGAATACGGCACCTTGTAGTCGTATGCAGGCGCCGTGGTCTCGAAGCCACCTCGATACAGCTTGCCGGACTGGTCATAGGCATCCATCATTCCGCCGCCACCGTCTTCGTCGAAATAGAGCGTCTTCTTGCCATACACGTGACGCGAGCCCTGCTTGAGCGCCAGGTCGACGACCCACACACGGTGCAATTCCCAGCGCACATGATCCGGGCTGACGAAATGCGGCGTGAGGATCTTGCTCGCCGGCGTTTCATACTGTTGCTGGTAGTCGTTGTACGGGATGTACATCTCTTTCTTGCCGACGAGCTTCGCGTCCCAGCGATCGATGCGTCCGTAGAACAGCTGGATGTCGTCCATCGTGATCGCGCCCGAATAGCCGGGGTTCGGCGTGTCGTAGGCAAGGTCAGGCGCCACGCGCACGCGGCGCTGACCGGGGTTGTATTCCCACGATTGCTGGTTGTGATCGGCCGTATCGGTGAAGAACCAGTAGAGCGTGGTGTCGCCGATCATTCGCGCCGGCGCAACGAAATCGTTGTTGATGTATTGCCAGATTGCGAAACCGCCCTTCTTCCTGAATTCGCCTTCCTGTTTCAGATCGAAATATGGGTAGTACAGTGAGCTCTTGAATTGCGCGGCGAGGATCGGCGTGCCTCTCGAATCAACCAGCCACGTCTTCACGTTGTTGCGCTGGGCCGTACCCACGTAGCGCAGTTCCCAGTTCCACAATGCTTCCTGACCGTTCTTCGGCACCGGGAACGGCTTGCCGCCGAACGCACCGGAAACGAACAGGCCATTCTTTTCGAGCTTCGCGTTCTGCGCGTTCTTTTCCGAATTCTCGAGATACCAGTCCGGATACGACACCGAGCGATGGGTCGGATAGACGTCCATCCGATAGGTCGGATAACGCTTGAACAGCTCGATCGAACTCGCGCTCAGCTTGTCCGCGTACTGCTGATAGTTCTGGTTAGTGATTTGCAGCACTGCCTTCTCATCCGGGAACGGGTCTGCCCACTTGCCAGAATCTGCCTTGAATCCGGTCGGAAACTGTGTGATACCGCCTGTGTAGGCGGGAATCGTCCCGTCCTTGTTCCCGGCGACTTCGGCCCCGAAAGGCGTGATCCCGTTTTCGATCGCATTCGACATCGGCGCGGCGCAAATTGCTGCAGCAAGCGCGAACGCGTTAATCAACAGCCGGTGCTTCTTCAAAACTGTCTCCATCACTTTCCAGATTGATCCAATACCAAAAGCAACCACACTACTTTCGATGCGTGCGACTCGATCCAGCCACTGCTGGTGAGACGTCCCGCCAGGCAAGCCGGGCGGGACGTCTCACTCAATACCTTATCCTCGACTCAGCGCGCAACTAGCGCACACCCGCAGATTGCATACGCTCCGGCGTGAAGTAGTCGTTCGGGAAGCTCACGTTGAACATGATCCCCGGCGACTCCGCCGGATGGCTGCCAAAAATATAGATGCCGCTGTTGAAGTCGTAGAACCAGTTACCGAGCGAATACGGAACCTTGTAGTCGTAGGCGGGCACCGTGGTTTCGAAGCCACCGCGATACAGCTTGCCCGACTGGTCATACGCGTCCATCATTCCGCCACCGCCGTCCTCGTCGAAATACAGTGTCTTCTTGCTGTAGATATGACGCGCGCCCTGCTTGAGCGTCAGGTCCACGACCCACACGCGGTGCAGTTCCCAGCGCACATGATCCGGATTCACGAAATTCGACGTGAGGATCTTGCTTGCAGGCGTATCGTACTGCTGCTTGTAGTCGTTGTACGGGATATACATTTCCTTCTTTCCGACCAGTTTTGCGTCCCAGCGGTCGATCTTCCCGTAGAACAGCTGGATGTCATCCATCGTGATCGCGCCGGAATAGCCGGGGTTCGGGGTGTCATAGGCGAGATCGGGCGCCACGCGCACGCGGCGTTGGCCCGGGTTGTATGCCCACGATTGCTGATCGTGATCGGCCGAATCCGTGAAGTACCAGAAGAGCGACGTCTCGCCGATCAGACGGGACGGTGCAGCGTAGTCGTTATAGACCTGATACCAGATCGCAAGGGGACCCTTCTTGCGAAACTCCGCTTCATACTTAGGCTCGAAATACGGATAGAGCAGCGAACTCTTGAACTGTGCAGCAAGAATCGGAGTGCCTCTCGAATCGACGAGCCACGTCTTCACGTTGTTTTTCTGGGCCGTGCCCACATAACGCAATTCCCAGTCCCACAACGCTTCCTGACCGTTCTTCGGGACCGGGAACGGCTTACCGCCGAACGCGCCCGAAATATAAAGGCCATTCTTTTCGAGCTTGGCGCTTTGCGCGTTCTTCTCCGAGTTCTCGAGGTACCAATCCGGATACGAAACGGAGCGGTGCGTCGGGTAGATGTCCATCCGGTAAGTCGGATAGCGCTTGAACAGTTCGATCGAAGCGGCGCTCAGCTTGTCGGCGTATTGCTGATAGTTCTGGGCCGTGATTTGCAGAACCGGCTTTTCACCGGCAAAAGGGTCCGCCCATTTCCCGGAGTCGGGCTTGAAGCCGGCCGGGAATTCCTTGATGCCGCCCGTGTAGGCGGGAATCGTGCCGTCCTTGTTGCCGGCAATTTCCGCTCCGAACGGGGTAATCCCGCTCTCGATTGCCAGCGTATAGGGTGAAGCCCAAACGGCGGCGAGTATCGCCAGCGCCTTAAGAAGCTTTGGGAGTCTTTTCACAGGTGCCTCCATCATCAAAACGTTGTCTGATAGGTGATGCCGATCCACGACTTGTCGCTATACGGTGCGCCGAGTGCAGTCGCGGCTCCCGTCGTAGAGTACCCCTTCTTGTTCATGTAATAGGTGTAGGTCACGTTCACCTGGTGCTTGTTGTAAATCGTGAAATCAAGCCCGACCACGAACGTGTTCTGCCCTTGTGCTTCGGCCGCTGGCGTAATGACCGAAGAGTAGCCCTTCAGATTCAGATTGACGAACAGTGGCATCGTCAGATCGACCCCCGGGAACACCTGATACCACTGCGGGCTCGCACCAATGCCGATTCCAGCCCAGAAGCGCGTCGAGCAGTTGTTGAAGGGGTTGTTCCCCGATGCTGAGCATTGGCCGGTCGTGTCATAGCTGGAATTCGCAAAGTTGCCCGCGTTGTGTGTCACGCTCAGCAGCTGGTTGAACGCGAATTCAGCCTGAAGGAACATGTTGTCCCACAAGGGCGTCTTGCCGAACGACTGCGTGACGTTCAGCAGACCGTGCAGCGTGCGACCCGTCGGCGCGTCGTTGACCGTCGTGGTATTGACGGCTGTGAGCGGCATGTTCCAGCGATACGACAGTTCGCCCGCCACTGCCGCGTTGCCGATCGCGCTGTTGAAGCCAGCGCCGATCAGGTTCACGTTGTTGCCGTACTTCGCCGTCACACCGGGCAGGTTGAAGCCAGGGAAGAGTTGCGGTCCCGCACCCGGGAGCAGCACCGCCGCCCATGGCATCTTCATGGCGAAGTGGCGGTACGTGAATTCATAGGTCGTTGCGAGCGAATCGACTCGCCACTTGCCGTTCAGGCCGATGTCGCCTATCTGACCTTTGGTCGGCGCGATGCGAGGAATCCCGAACGTGCCCAGCCCCGGAATGGTTTCGTAGCTGGCGATCGGAGGGCCGTAGAGGATCGGATCCGCGCCGCCGAAATAGGTGCCGCCTTCAGGCAGCCGGTCGTGATTCCATTCGAACGTGTACTGTGCCCCGAGGGAAATCGTGTCGGTAATGTTCGCCGTCACGGCGGCCTGAGCCGTCGGCAACACGATTTCCTTGAGCGAAGCGCTCGGGCTCTGCGTCAGCTTCATCAGGTCGAGCGGCTGTTGACCGATCGCCACCGAGTTCGCACCACCCAGCGTAGCGAACGCCGACTGCCCCCAGGTAATCGCCGTCCGGCCGAGCTTGACGTTTACAGAGTGACCACCGAGGTCGAAGGTGTTGAACACGAACGCATCGCGCAGTTCGGCGCTCGGCCCCTGATAGTACTTCTTGATGTAGCTCGTGTACTCGTTGTTCGGATAGTTCGGCAGAAACGCCGGATTGCTCGTATTGTGATTCTTGAACGTCGGGTCGTACCACGCGTCCATGCTGATGCGGAAGCCGGACGTTTCCTTGTACTTGAAATCGAACTCGCTGTAGAGGTTCAGCATCGCCTGGATCGTGCTGAACTTCGGCGTCGACAGATTGCCTTCATCGAACGTCGGACTGCTGGTGTAGAACTGGTCCGGGTTCTGCAGCCGGATGCCGTAGTCCGCGCGCACCGTGTTGTCCCATTGCATATCGATGTCCGGGTTCGGCACATCGAAGTGAAATGCATTGGCGTTCGCGCTCCACAACCCGCATGCCGCGGCGATACAGGCGGCGTGTACGCCAAGGCTGATCGCCCTTGGCTTAAGACTCTTCTGTTTCATGCGTCTCCTCTTGTCTTTGTCGAACTGCCGCAGAAAAGGCCAAGGCCGTTGGATTCCCGCAGTCTTAGCAATGAAGCGAAACCGGCCTCCCCCACCTCATCAGCATCGCGTTTCAGATACCTCCTACCACGTCACCAGAATACGAATGCTGTTCGCAAAGATAAACGCTCGAAACTCGACTGTCAACGCTCGCCCACCCCTACGTGATGCATTTTTTCGAACGCCGTTCGAAATTCGGGGTAAACGTGGGTTTGCGATTGGTGACGAATTCGAAGCGATGCGCGCATGACCGGAGCACGCATCGGTGCCAGATGCGTGGCCAGCGCGTCGCGCAAACGGGATGCCGGCGACGCTTGCATTGACAAGGCATCCGCGTCGCCTGCGAGGAATGGCGATGCAAACCATGGGTGGCTTCCTGGCAATCCGCGAGAGCGGATCATGAATCGATCTGCAGGCCGCACGCAGCCGGGATTTTTCGGCTCAAGTCCGGTACGCGATGCAGATCAGGGACGAGGTAGTCTTTCGTCTGTCACTTCGAACGCGAAAGGAGGACGAATCGCGGAAGCAGCCGAAAACGCTTGTGCGATTGGATCAGTTTCCCTGGAAGTGCATCCATATATTCTGACCACAAATCGCGACAAGACAAAATTCCTTATCCCGCGCCTGGGCAGGAGTGCATTTCTGGTTTTCGGGGAGGCGGTGGGAACACTCGCCACGCTCCGTCGTCGTGCCGAAAGAAGAATATCGCGAGGGACCTCTCCGAGGCAGACGACCGCGCGAGCACACACCTCGTCTGACTCGAATTTGCGAAGGTACATCGGGTTACGTGCACCGGGGTGGTCGCAGTTGGCGCGAGCCACTTTTCGATGAGCGAACGCAAAGAACTTTCTCCACGCTTCATGTCCTGCTCCTTCAACCGCCCCGTGTGCGCCGCTGGCAATCGCTGCCACGAACGCAAAAATTGGCGACCTTGACCGGCCCGGCCTGACAGCTGCGAATCTCCGTTCCGGCTTCCGACGCTGCGAGAAAAATCTGCTTCTGCCGTAATGTGTCGTTTGACTAAATACTAGTGGTCAGCCGACCCATTATCAAGCCCAAGTGGCACCAGGGGAAATGCTGGTATGGACAGAACCACGCTGCAGTGGAGTACGATATGTGACGCAGCAATTAAATGGACGAGACGCCGTCTGAAAAGTAATTAGTCGATGGACGAATTCTTATTCGTCAGCTGACTATCATCAGATCAAAAAGTCGCGGCTGGCCGATCTGGATCGAGCGATGCTCGTATCAGGTGGGGAATGATCTGCAGGTTTGCATATCCGGGACTGACAATGCGCGCGACAGGCAGCAGACGCGAAGGAGAGCACAACAGATGAAAGACCTGACTATCTCATCGGCAGATCTCGACAAGACGGCGGAAGACGGACCAAGACGGCGAGGGAATCGAACCACCCGCGTGCCCGCCATCATCGAAGTGGCGATCGAGGTCTTTGCATCGGAAGGTAACGCTGGGTTCACCCAACGCCGCATTGCCAGCGACGCGGGAATCCGACTGAGGACCTTGCAGCACTATTTCAGCACTCGCGAAGAACTATTGCGGGCCACGATCGAGGCATTTACAGATCGCTATTTCGAACACTATCGGACGATCGCAGAAGACAAACGGCGGCCACCGGAGACCCGGTTGGAAGTCATCGTCGACGAGGCGTTCTCTGTGCTGACGGCGCCCGGCGGCCAGCGCGTTAGCGCGTTTGTTCTGGAAACGTGGAGTCTGGCGGAGCACGAGCCCGTCTTGCATGCGTTGATGGCGAAAACCACCGCGGATTTCCAGGCTTTGCTGGCGGAACTGATCGCACAGATAAACCCGACCTTGGCGGCGAGAGAATGTACGCTGCGCGGTGCCCTGCTCCTTTCACATCTTCAGGGCCTCGTCGTCTATCTTCGCCGGGCCCACACGAACACACTCGATGTCGACTCGTTCCGTCACGCCATGAAGGTTGTCTGGCGCGCGCTGAGCAAGGCATCGCCATAGAACGAGGCGTGGGCGATATGACGGGCGTACCGAGCCGTAGATAGTCTTCTACAGACGCCCATGGTCACAATGGCCTGCTAAGGCCATCGCAACCGTTCTTCAACGGGCCACGTCCCAGACCAGAGGCAAGTGGTACAGCGTGCCGTTCACACCTCCGTGGACACCCGCCTTCTCGCCAGGCCTGATCTGGAAATCGGGAATCCGCTTCAGCCATTCCTGAAGGAAAACTTTCAACTCCACGCGCGCCAGGAACGAGCCGGGACAACGATGCGCGCCATTGCCGAACGTCGAATGGATCGGCGTGGGCCGAGTGAAATCCACCGTCAGCGGATCGTCGAACTTTCGTTCGTCCAGACCGTGCAGCGTGGTCGGCATGACGATCATGTCGCCCGCCTTCATCTGCACGCCCTTGTATTCGAAGTCGTGTGTGATCCGCCGCCCCTGATTGACCACCGGGAAGCGCCGCAGTAGCTCGTCCACGGCCTTCTGCGTCAGTTCGGGGTTGTCGATCAGCTGCTTGCGGTGGGCCGGGCTGCCGGCGAGGAATCGCGCGATGAAACCCATTGCCGAGGCAACCGTGTCGAGGCCGCCAATCAGCACGAGACCGCAAAGCCCGCGCACTTCTTCGTCGGTGAGCGCACGCCCGTCGATCTTCGAATGGACGATCTTGCTGATCAGGTCGTCACCCGGATTCGCGCGGCGCTCCGCGATCTTCACCCCCAGGTACTGGAAAATCGCACCGAGCGCCTTGAGCTTCTCGTTGGCATCGACCGGGCGGACCATCTTGTCGGCGAGGCCGAGCAAGTACTCGCGATCCTCGGCGGGCAGCGCCACCATGTTCATGAAGATGCCGATTGGCAGATGCTGCGCAAACCCCGATACGAATTCCACCTCGCCTTTGGGATAGAAACCCTCGATCAGTTCGATCGCCATTTCGCGCGCCTTCTCCTCGAGCTTGCCGATTGCCTGCGGCATGAACGCAGGCGCGATCAGCGCGCGATAGGCGGTGTGCTGCGGAGGATCGAAGAAGATCGGCGGCAACGGTTGATGCTCGACGAGCGGCACCGTCAGCTGCTTCGACGAGAAATTCTCGTAGTCCTTGAGGATGTGATAGATGTCATCGCCGCGCGTCGCGATCCAGTGTCCGCCGTTTCGCGGTGTCCACAGAATGTCGGGAATGCCTTCGGCGTGCAACTGCTTGAGCGACAGATGATAGTCGTCCTCGGCACCCGGCGGATTGTAGATATCGATGTCGAACACACGTTCGGGCGATACGTGCGCGGGAATTGGCGCGAGCTCCGGAGCCGCGCCATGAGCAGCTACTGACATCTGTTGTCTCCTTTTTCGAATCGACCGGTATCGGCGGTCGGGACCATTCTGGGTCGTCGGGCAAACTGCGATTACAGAAACGCTCCGTACAGTTCGAGATGGTGTTCGGTGTTTCCCCAGGTCATATCGATGCAGGTGAGCCGCTTCAGGTACCACCCCACCGCCAGTTCGTCGGTCATACCCATCCCGCCGTGCAGTTGCACCGCTTGCTGTGCCACGAAGCGCGCACTACGGCCGATCAGCGCCTTGGCGGCTGTGACGGCACGATGGGCTTCGCGGTCGTCGTCCTCGCCGAGCTTGGCGGCGGCAAAGTAGACGATCGATTTCGCCTGCTCTACCGCGGTCAAAATATCGGCGGCGCGATGCTGCAGCGCCTGGAATTTGCCGATCGGCGAACCGAACTGCTTTCGCGTGCGCAGGTATTCAAAGGTCAGTTCGCTCAACCGCGACATCGCGCCGACCGCTTCCGCACACAGCGCAAAAATGCCTTGATCGACCGCCCACTCGAGCAGTGGGTAGCCCTGATCGACCGCGCCGATGACAGCCTTTGCATCGACGCGCACGTTCTCCAGCACCACCTCGGCGACTCGCTGGCCATCGAGTGCGGGAAATCCTCTGACGCGGACGCCTTGGGTTCGCGCATCGACGGCGAAGAGTGTGATGCCGTGCTGATCGGTCTGCTCGCCCGCGGTACGCGCCGATACCAGCAGAATGTCCGCACTGTCGCCGTGCAATACGACGCCCTTCCGTCCGTTCAGGATGAACCCGTCACGCGCGGGCTCGGCCCTCGTCGCAACATTCCACAAATCGAAACGCGCGCCGGGTTCGAGCGTCGCCAGCGCGGTCTTCAGGCTGCCGTCGGCGATGCCGGTCAGCAACTCGGCCTTGCGCGCCTCGTGTCCTGCGCGCCCGATCAGCTTCGCGCCGAGCACCGCGGTCGAAACAAACGGCTCCAATACGAGTCCACGGCCGAAGGCTTCCATCACGAGCATGGTCTCGACCGGCCCCGTGCCAAGGCCGCCATGATCCTGCGGCACGTTCAGTGCCAGCACGCCCATTTCGGCCAGCGTAGTCCAGTGCGCAGCCGACCAGCCCTCGGGCGTAGCGGCGAGACGGCGTCGCGCCTCGAAGTCGTATTCCTTTTCGACGAAACGGCCGACCACGTCGGCCAGCATCTGTTCCTCTTCAACCAGCGTGAAGTCCATGGCGTGTCCTCAGATGCCGAGCGCCTGCTTGGCGATGATGTTTTTCTGCACTTCAGTCGAACCGCCGTAGATCGAAATCTTGCGCCAGTCCAGGTAGTGCGCGGCCAGCGCGTTGAGCAACTCGCCGTTCGCGGTTTCGCCCTGCCAGTCCGCCTCCAGCGCCTCGCTTACAAAAGGCACCGCATAGGGGCCTGCGCACTCCATGATCAGTTCCGTAAGCTCCTGCTGAATCTCCGAGCCGCGGATTTTCAGCACCGAAGCCTCCGGTCCGATCGGACGTCCCGCGGTTTCGGCCGAGACGACGCGCAGCAGCGACCATTCGTGCGCGATCAGATCGATTTCCACCCTGGCGATGCGATCGCGAAAGCGGACGTCCTCGATGAGCGGCTTGCCGTGCTTACGCTCGGTGCTGGCAATTTCCTTCAGACGTCGCATGAAACGCTTGCAGTTGCCAAGCCCCGCGATGTTGGTCCGCTCATGGCCGAGCAGATACTTTGCGATCGACCAGCCGCGATGCTCTTCACCGACGAGATTGCTCACCGGCACTTCCACGTTATCGAAAAACACTTCGTTGACGTCGTGGCCGCCGTCGAGCGTGCGGATCGGTCTGACTGTGATGCCGGGCGTCGACATATCGATCAGCAGGAACGAGATGCCTTCCTGCGGACGGCCGCTGCCATCCGTGCGAACCAGGCAGAAAATCCAGTTCGCCCACTGGGCAAACGAGGTCCAGATCTTTTGGCCGTTGACCACGTAGAACGACTGACCGTCGCACTCGACGCGGTCCGCACGCGTCTTGAGCGACGCCAGATCGGAACCCGCCCCCGGCTCGGAGTAACCCTGACACCACCAGTCCTCCATCGAGACGATGCGCGGCAGAAACCGTTCGCGCTGCGCGTCGGTGCCGAACTTCTGGATCACCGGTCCGACCATCGAAAGGCCAAACGGCATCTGGCGCGGCGCGCCGGCGGTAAAGCATTCCTCGTCGAAAATGTTGCGCTGCGCGGCATTCCAGGCGGCGCCGCCGAATTGGGCGGGCCATGCAGGTGCGCCCCATCCGTTCCCGGCCAGAATGCGTTGCCAGCGGACATAGTCTTCGCGCGGCACATGGCGGAAGTTCAGCACCCGTTCGCGAATGTCGTCGGGCAAGTGCGTCGCTACGAATTCGCGCACCGTGGCGCGAAATTCCTTGTCGGCGGGACTCTCTTTCAGGTCCATTTCAGCCTCCCGCCGGGCCGCCGCAAGGGAGGCTGAAGCCCTCCCGGGGGGCCGCGAACAACAGTGAGCATGGGGTTCGTTTCATTTCAGGCTCCAGTCGCTGCCCGGCAAAGCACGTCGGCGTTGCCGGGCGCGGTTTCAGGCAATTTCCACGATGCCGTTGTTCAGCACCACCGCGTCGCGCGCGTCGACGCGCGCGCGCAAATGCAGGCGCGTGTCACTGTCCCGCCAGAACTGGAAGCGCACTTCTTCGCCGGGGTACACCGGCGAAGTCAGGCGCAACGCCAGTCGCTTCAAGCGCGATGCGTCGTTGCCCGCGAACCTGCGAATCGCCGCGTAACCCGCCATACCGTAGGTCGCGAGGCCGTGAAGAATGGGACGGCTGAAGCCGGCCTTCGACGCTACCTCCGGGTCCGCGTGCAGCGGGTTCGCATCGCCCGAAAGGCGGTAGATCAACGCAGCATGGGCACCGGTCGGGAACACGTATTCCGCATCGGGCGCACGCTCGGGCACCGCCGGAAGCGCTTCGGGCGGCGCGTCGCTCGCGCCCGACTCGGCGCTGAATCCGCCGTCGCCACGCAGAAAGGACACCTGCCGGACTTCGGCAAGCGGTTCGCCCGTCGAGGCGTCGATGATGTCGCGCTTGAGTTCGACGATCGCGCCTTTGCCGGCGCCTTTGTCCGAGATGCGGCTCACCCGCGTCTTGCTGACGATGGTCGCCGCCACCGGCATCGGGCGCACGAAACGCACGTCCTGCTCACCATGCACGAGCTTCAGGTAGTCGATGCCGGTGCGCGGGTCGCGCATCCACGATTTCGGCCACGCGAACGCGGCCGCGCAGGTCGGCATCGCTTGCAGGTCCTTTTCGTACACGTAGCGCAGCTGTTCGGTGTCGAGCGGGTCTCCGCCCAGCCCGAGACCCAGCGAATACAGCATCACGTCGCGCTCGCTGTACGTCTGCGTAACATCCTCGATCGGCCAGTTCTTGACGACTTCGTAGTTCAGCATGAGGTGATAGTCCTATGTGTGCTCAGTGGTCCGTGAAGTTGGGCTTGCGCTTCTCGAGGAAGCTCGCCATGCCTTCCTTGTAGTCATCGCACTGGTTGGCGATCGGCATGTCCAGTCCGGCGTACATCACCGCCTCGTGGGGCGTCTGGAATGGCACCTCCCAGACCTGCTCCTTCATGATGCGCATCGAGCGCGGCGAGCAGTACTCGGCCATTTCGCGCGCGTAGGCATAGGTCTCCTCGACGAGCTTGTCGGCCGGGATTGCCCGATTCACGAGTCCCATCCGTTCGGCTTCACGTCCCTTGATCTTGCGTCCCGACATCAGCAGGTCGAGCGCGTGCGCCTGGCCGACGTGGCGCGCGAGTATCCAGGCCATGCCGTACTCCGCGGTCAGGCCCCGGCGCGCGAATGCCGTCGTGATGGTGGCGTCTTCCGACGCAAAGCGGAGGTCGCAAAAGAGCGCGTGGATCAGGCCAATGCCGACCGTCGCACCGTTGAGCATCGCGATCACCGGTTTCGGGATGGCCGGATAGTACGAGCAGCGCGTCTGCCAGTCGGCGCGCTTGCGCATGTCGAACGGGCGCGGCAGCTTCGTCATCAGCGCGGCCGGGTCGCCGCCAAAGCTGTGAATATCGCCGCCCGCGCAAAACGCCTTGCCAGCACCGGTGAAAACGATGACGCGCACGCCATGATCCGCGCCCGCCGCCTGCATCGCCTCGTACACCTCGGTCGCCACCTGGTCGTTCCAGGTGTTCATGTGTTCCGGACGGTTCAGCGTGATCGTTGCAATACGGTCCTTGACGTCGTACAGAATGGTCTCGAAGCGCATGAGATCCCTCCAAAGCTCAGAATGAACGCGGCAGGTCGAGCACGTGCTCGGCGACGTAGGACAGAATCAGGTTCGTCGAAATCGGCGCCACCTGATAGAGACGCGTTTCGCGGAACTTGCGTTCGACGTCGTATTCGCAGGCGAACCCGAAACCGCCATGTGTCTGCAGACAGGCATTGGCGGCCTTCCACGAAGCCGTGGCCGCGAGATGCTTCGCCATGTTCGCTTCCGCGCCGCACGGCTGATGATTGTCGAACAGCTCGCAAGCCTTGTAGCGCATGAGGTCGGCCGCACGCACGTCGATGTATGACTCGGCAATCGGAAACTGGATGCCCTGATTCATGCCGATCGGCCGGTCGAACACGATGCGCTCGCTCGCGTACTTCGATGCGCGATCGACGAACCAGTAGCCGTCGCCGATACACTCGGCGGCGATCAGTGCGCGCTCGGCGTTGAGCCCGTCGAGGATGTACTTGAAACCTTTGCCTTCCTCGCCGATCAGGTTCTCTTCAGGGATTTCCAGATTATCGAAGAACAGTTCGTTGGTCTCGTGGTTGACCATGTTCGGAATCGGTCGCACGGTCAGGCCATTGCCGATCGCCTGATGCAGGTCCACGAGGAAGCACGACAGCCCATCCGACTTCTTCTTCACGTCCGACAGCGGCGTGGTGCGCGCGAGCAGGATCATCATGTCCGAGTGCTGCACGCGTGATATCCACACCTTCTGGCCGTTGACCACGTAACGGCCGCCTTTTTTTACAGCGTTGGTCTTCAGCTTTGTCGTGTCCGTTCCCGTGGTCGGCTCGGTCACGGCCATCGATTGCAGACGCAACTCTCCGCTCGCGATCTTCGGCAGGTATTTGCGCTTTTGCGCTTCCGAGCCATTACGCAGCAGCGTATTCATGTTGTACATCTGGCCGTGGCAGAACCCGGAGTTGCCGCCGTTGCGGTTGATCTCCTCCATGATCACGGACGCCTCGGTCAACCCGAGGCCGGAACCGCCATACTCCTGGGGAATCAGCGCAGCCATCCAGCCGGCCTTCGTCAGTGCGTCGACGAAGGCCTCCGGATAGACGCGCTCATGATCGATACGGCGCCAGTACTCGTCCGGGTACTCCTTCGAGAGGTCACGCAACGCGTCGCGCAGTTCCTGATATTGATCGGGTTTGGAAATTCGGCTCATGAATGGATTCCGTTTGCTTGGCTGGACGCGCGGCTCACGCTGCTGCATCGATCAGCCCGCCGGCATTGGCGAGCTGGGTCAGATGATGTTCGGTCGAACCGAACTGGATATCGATCACGCTCAGGCGTCTCAGGTAGTGGCCGATCTTGCACTCTTCGGTCATCCCGATGCCGCCGTGAAGTTGCACGCCTTGCTGACCGACGAAACGGCCCGAGCGTCCGATCTGCACTTTCGCCGCGGACATGCTGCGGTCGCGTTCGGCCGCATCCGGCTCCTCGCTCATCATGGTCGCGAAGAGCGCCATGCTGCGCGCCTGCTCCACCATGACGAGCATGTCGACCGCACGATGCTGGAGTGCCTGAAACGATCCGATAGGCACGCCAAACTGCTTGCGGACCTTCAGATACTCGACTGTTTCTTCGTGCGCGGCGGCCATTGCGCCCACGGCTTCCGCGCTCACCGCCGCGATGGCGTGCGCAACGACCGCTTCGATCAGCGGCAACGCGGCGCCCGCCACGCCCAGCACGTCGCTATCCGCAACGCGCACGCCGGACAATTCGATGTCTGCCGCACGCAACCGGTCTTGCGTCGGATACGAGTGGCGCGTCACGCCAGCCGCGTCGCCGCTGACCACGAACAGACCGATGCCGTCGCGCGCGCGTCTGCCGCCCGACACGCGCGCCGACACCACCAGAAGATCGGCGCTGCCGCCGTGCAGCACCACGCGCTTGGCGCCGTCGAGCACCCAGCCGTCGGCGTCGCGCCGTGCGGTGGTCGCAACGTCCGCAAGGTCGTAGCGCGACTGCGCCTCGCTGTGGGCGAACGCCATCTGCAGCTCACCCTGCGCAATCTGCGGCAGAATCGCCGCACGTTGCGCCGCGTTGCCGCCGAGGCGCACGAAGCCGCCGCCCAGCACGACCGTCGCAAGATACGGTTCGACTGCGAGCCCACGGCCCAACGCCTCCATCACGATCATCGTTTCGACCGGGCCGCAGTTACTGCCGCCGTATTCCTCGTCGAACGAAAGGCCCAGCAGACCCATGTCGGCGTAACGCGCCCAGAGCGCCCGGCTGAAACCGTCAGGCTCAGCGAGATACTTCGCGCGCTGCTCGAAGCCGTACTCGTCCTTGACGAGCCGCTCGACGCTGTCCTTGAGCATGCGTTGCTCATCGGTGAAATCAAAGTCCATATCTGATGCTTCTCCGCAGTTCGCCGGTCGCTCAAAGTCCGAGCACGGACTTGGCGAGAATGTTCTTCTGAATCTCGTTGGAGCCGCCCACGATCGAGACGTGGCGCGCGAAGTAGTGATTCGGCGCGATCGTGAGCCCCCATTCGGGTTCCCGAACCGGATCGCCAAGCCCGCGCAGGAAGTCGAGATCGAGCGGCAACGCGTCCGGCCCGGCGACCTCGAGGAGCAATTCAGCCGCGAGTTGCTGCAGCTCCGAACCCTTGATCTTCAGGATCGAAGTCTTCGGGTCGGGCACGTGGCTGTCCTGCGCGCTGCTTTCGGCGATCACGCGCATCTGCGTCATTTCCAGGGCCTTCAGCTCCACCTCGACGGCCGCGACGCGTTCGCGAAAACGCGGGTCGTCCCACAGCACGCCGTCGCCGCAGGGCACGCGCTTCGCGAGCTCCTTCGCATGACGCACGCGCATCTTCGAAACGCCCACGCGCGCGATGCCGCTGCGCTCGTTGCCAAGCAGATATTTCGCGTAATCCCAGCCCTTGTTTTCCTCGCCGACCCGGTTCGCAACCGGCACGCGCACGTTGTCGAAGAACACCTCGTTGGTTTCATGGTGGCCGTCGATCGTGATGATCGGGCGCACGGTCAGGCCCGGTGTCTTCATGTCGATCAGCAGATACGTGATGCCCTGCTGCTTCTTGCCGCTCGAATCCGTGCGCACGAGACAGAACATCCAGTCGGCGTGATGCGCGGTCGAAGTCCACAGCTTCTGCCCGTTGATCACGTAGTGGTCGCCGTCGCGGACCGCCTGGGTTCGCAGCGCGGCCAGGTCCGAACCGGCGCCGGGCTCGGAAAACCCCTGGCAGAACCAGTATTCGAGGCTCGCGATGCGAGGAAGGAAATGGCGCTTCTGCTCTTCGCTGCCGAACGCGATCAAAACCGGACCGATCATGTTCACGTTGAACGACAGCGCCTCGGGCGCCGGCGCCATGTGCAGCTCTTCCTTGAAGATGTACTGCTGCACCGCGCTCCAGCCCGTCCCGCCCCACGCCTTGTCCCACGCGGGAGTCGCCCAGCCGCGTTCGTACAGAATGCGCTGCCAGCGGCGCAGGTCGGCCGCCGAATAACGCTGCCCCAAGGTCGCCTTGCGTCGAATGTCGGCGGGCAGCGCTTCCTTGAAGAAGGCTCTCACCTCATTGCGGAACGCCAGCTCTTTGTCGGTATATCGCAGATCCATGAGTGTCTCGTTTCGTCTTGATGGGTCGCCTGACGGTGCGGATCAGGCCAGCGTTCCCGCTTCTTTCAGCTCGCCGATGCGGGCCGGATCGAGCCATGCGGCCAGCGCGGCCTCGACCGTGGACGCGTCGGGGGCCTCGGGCGGCGTAGGCTTCGCGGGCACGGTGGCGGAAAAGCGTGGCGCCGGCGCGGGCTGCACGATGCCGTCGACTTCGATGAACGTGCCGCGCGCCTTCAGATGCGCATGCTCGGGTGCCTCGGTCCACGACAGCACGGGAGCAAAGCACGCGTCCGTATGCTCGAGCAGAGTCGACCACTGCTCGCGCGTGCGGCTCTTGAACTTGAGCGCGAACAGCGCGCGTGCCGCGGGCCAGTTGCTCGCGTCGAGCTGCGTTCCCAGCGTTTGCGGATCGATGTCGAGCAGGCGAAGCAGTTCGACATAGAACTTGTCCTCGATAGGGCCGACCGTGATCCACTTACCATCCGCGCATTCATACACGTCGTAGAAGTGCGATCCCGAGTCGGTGACATTCGTCCCGCGGCCGTCACGCCAGATGCCGGCAGCCTGCATGCCGAAGAACGTGGTGGCGAGATTGGCGGTGCCATCGACGATTGCGGCATCCACGACCTGCCCGGCGCCGCCGTTGCGCGCATGCAGAATCGCCGAGAGCAGTCCCATTGCCAGGTACAGCGACCCGCCCGCATAGTCGCCGATCAGATTCAGCGGTATCGACGGTGACTGGTCGCAGCGGCCAATTGCGTTGAGTACGCCGGTGATCGCGATGTAGTTCAGGTCGTGCCCGGCGTACCGCGCGAGCGGACCTTCCTGGCCCCACCCGGTGATGCGTCCGTAAGCGAGCTTCGGATTACGTTCGAGGCAGACCTGCGGGCCCAGCCCGAGTCGTTCTGTCACGCCCGGCCGGAAACCTTCTATCAGTGCGTCGGCGCGCTCCACCAGACCGAGCACGAGCTCGACGGCCTGCGGGTCCTTCAGGTCGAGCGCAATCGTCTTTCGGTTGCGCAGCAACAGGTTGTAGCGCAGCGGACGCTCGATACCGAGCTTGACCGGCTGGCGGCGCTCGATGCGCAACACCGTGGCACCCAGATCGGCGAGCAGCATCGCCGCCATGGGCCCCGGCCCGATGCCCGCCAGCTCGACGATTCGAACTCCTGCAAGCGGCCCCATCGTTCACCCCTTGCGAGCGTGGGCGCGCATCGCGTCCCATTGCTCGTCGGTCCAGTCCTGCATGGCGCGGAAGGTCGGACCGCCCACGCCCTGCATCCAGCGGCCGCCGTCGATCACGATCATGTCGCCGGTGATGTAGCCGGAGCCATCCGACGCCAGATAAGCGTAAAGATCGGCGAGTTCCGTGTGATCGCCGAAGCGCCGCAGCGGCACCGAGCGCTCCTGCGGCTCGACCTGCGATCCCGGCGGGTACAACTGCTCCCATGCACCCGGCGTCGGGAAAAGTCCGGGCGCCACCGCGTTCAGGCGAATGCCCTTCGGGCCCCACTCGACCGCGAGGCTGCGGGTCATCGCCAGAACACCCGCCTTCGCCGCGGCGGACGGCACGGTAAAGGCCGAGCCCGTCATCGTGGGCGTCGATACCGTGCTGATCACGTTGCCCGGGTGACCCGCGTCGATCCAGCGCTTGCCCGCCGCGATCGTGCAATAGAAGCTGCCGTGCAGCACGATGTCGAGCACCGCATCCACTGCCCGCGCCGACAGGCTTTCCGTGCGCGCGATGAAGTTGGCCGCCGCGTTGTTCAGCAACACGTCGAGCGGACCGTCCCGCCAGATCGTGTCCATCATCGACTCGACGGACTCCGCGCTGCGCACGTCCGCCTGCACCGTCGTGACACGGGCGCCCGGCACCGCGCCGCGAAACTCGTCGGCCGTCGCGTCCAGCACTTCCTTGCGGCGACCACAGATGACGAGTTCGGCGCCCAGTTCGAGGTAGCGTCGGCCGATACTCTTGCCAAGGCCAGTGCCGCCTCCGGTGATGAGAATTCGTTTGTTCTTCAGCAGGTCGGGCGTAAACATATGCGTTGAACTTCCAGTAGAGACAGCAACGGAGAATGGCAGCGTCAGGCGCCCGTGAAAACCGGCTTGCGTTTTTCCATGAAGGCCTTTACCGCCTCCGTGTGGTCGCTCGTTTGACGGGTCAGCGGATTGAGGTCGGTTTCGAGGCGGCATGCGTCTTCGATCGAATTGCCCGCGTTGACGAGGCTCGCCTTCAGGAGCGCCAGCGTCACTGGCGGATAACTCGCGAAGCGCGCCGCGGTCCCGATTGCCGCATCGAGCACGCCGCCGCTTGCGGCCACCTCGCTGACGAGGCCGAGGCGGCGCGCCTCGGCGGCGTCGATCACATTGCCCCTGAGCATCAGCTCACGCGCCTTGCCGCCGCCGATCTTTTGCGGCAGCGTCCACAGAATGCCGGTATCGGGCAACAGCCCAACCTTGCCAAAGGCACACGAATATCTCGCTGTATCGGCGCTTACCACGACATCGCATGCGGCAGCCAGTGACACCCCCGCCCCGTAGCATGTGCCCTCTACCGCCGCAACGACGGGTTTCGTGCCCGTATAGATCAGCTTGAAAAGACGCACACCCACTGCGATACGCTCACGAAGCGCCAGCAGCGGTGGCGTGGCCGCGTGCATTTCGGACAGGTCGCCGCCCGCGCAAAAATGGCCGCCCGCGCCCGTCAGCACGATCGCGCGGGTATCCGGGTGGTCGTGCATCAGCCGCTGGAACACCTCGGTCAGCGCGAGACGCATCTTCATGGAGAACGCGTTGCGGCGCTCGGGATAGTTCATCGTGACGATGGTCACGTCGCCTTCGCGGCGAAGCTGCACGATCTCGTCCGCAGCCTTTTCTTTCTGCTCGATAGTCATCGCATTGCTCCCCGCGCTCACTCGCCCGTGAAGACCGGTGTGGTCTTTTCCATAAACGCCTTGCAGGCAGCCTGATGGTCTTTCGACTGACGCAGGATGGGCTGAAAGTCGATCTCGGCTCTCAGCGCGCCTTCCATGGTCGTCGCGGCGTTGGTCAGCGCGTCCTTCAGCAGCGCCACGCCGAGCGGCGGCAGCTCGGCGAGGCCGCGCGCCACTTCGATTGCCTTCGCGCGCGCAGTACCCGGCTCGACGACTTCGTTCGCAAGGTGAATGTTTTTGGCCTTGTCTCCGTCGATCTCGGTGGCGAGCGAGAGCATCTCGCGCGCGCGAGCCATGCCGATGCGTTTCGGCAGCGTCCACAGAATGCCGGTATCCGGAATCAGACCTACACGCAGAAACGCCGCGCAAAACCGCGCAGTCGAAGCCGCGACGACGTAGTCGGTCGCCACCGCGAGCGACAGACCGGCGCCGAAGGCCACGCCTTCCACCGCCGCCACGACCGGTTTCGGTCCAGCCTGCATTTCCCGCACCACGACGCACGACTCCGCCAGGATCTCGCGGCTTTGCAGGATCGTGCGCTTCGTCATCTCGGAGATGTCCGCGCCCGCGCAGAAGTGCTCGCCCGCACCCGCGAGGACGATTGCGCGCGAATCCGGATCGTCGACCATCAGCCGATGCATGGTGTCGCGCAGCAACTGGCGCATCTGGCGTCCCATCGCGTTGCGGCGCCGGGGATTGTTCAGCGTCACGATCGCGACGGGTCCCTCGCGGGTCACCTCGATCAGCGACGTCACTTCGTTTTCTGCCGTTTGTTTTTCGCTCATATCGCCTTCCGTCAGTCGGCCACGAATACCGGCTTGCGCTTTTCCATGAAGGCGCTCACCGCCTCCTGGTGTTCGCGGCTGCGGCGCAGGATAGGCTGCAGGTTGACTTCGGTTTCGATCGCATCGTCGAGCGTGCGGATGCCCGTCGCGAGCGCGGCCTTCAGGTGCGCGGTGGCCACCGACGGCAGTTCCGCGTACTGTTGCGCCACCTTCAATGCGGCGTTCAGCGCCTCGCCGGGCTCTACGACCTGATTCGCAAAACCGGTTTCGCCTGCTTCGACGCCATCGAACTCGCGCGCGCTCAGCATCAGTTCGCGTGCAAGACCGCCGCCCACGCGCTGCGACAGCGACCAATAGAGCCCCGTATCGGGCAGCAGCCCCACCTTGATGAACGCGCTCGCATATCGCGCGGCCGACGACGTGACGACGTAGTCGCACGCGGCGGCGAGCGAGAGGCCGGCGCCGAACGCAAACCCCTCGACGGCGGCGACAACCGCTTTCGGTCCTTCGACCATCAGCCTGAAAATATCGAGCGGCAGTTCATTGCGCTGGCGGTATTCGAGTACCTTGCGCGCCTGCATCTCCGAAATGTCTCCGCCTGCGCAAAACGTATTGCCCGCGCCAGTCAATACGATCGCACGGCAAGTTTCCTCGTGATGCATCAGGCGATAAAGCTGCGCGTATAAGGTCTCGCGCATCTTCAGCGAAAACGCGTTGCGCCGTTGCGGATAGTTCAATGTGACGATCGCGATCGCACCGTCTTGCCGGACCTGTACGATCTCGGCTGCATCGTTGCTGGTCTCTTCGCTCATCTGTCCGTCTCCTGTCGATCAGAGTTGGCGCTGTAGCACTTACTCTGATTCCATGCAAAGCTGTTGACAGTGACCCTGGCGGGCGGCGTGTCTTACAGCGTTTCCTGTGTTCCGAGAATCACCGTGGCCTGGCTCGACAGCACGCCGCCGTTGCCGTGCGCGATCGCCAGCTTCGCGCCCGGGATCTGGCGCTCGCCGGCGCGGCCCGTCAATTGCCGCATCGATTCTTCCATCAGAAAGAGTCCATACATGCCGGGGTGAACGCAGGACAGACCGCCGCCGTTGGTGTTCACCGCCAGCCGGCCACCCGGCGCGATGCCGCCATCCGCTACGAAGTGGCCGCCTTCGCCTTTAGCGCAAAAGCCGAGGTCTTCGAGAAACAGAATGGTGTTGATCGTGAAAGCGTCGTAGAGCATCGCGACGTCGATATCGCCTGCTTTCACGCCCGCCATCTCATACGCACGCCGGCCTGATTCCGCTGCGGCGGTCACCGTGAGGTCCGGCATGCTCGCGATTTCGCGGTGCGAGGTGGCCGAAGCTGCACCCAATAGATATACCGGCTTGTCGGTCAGATCGCGCGCCCGATCGGCGCGCACCATGACGACCGCCGCCGCGCCATCGGTCACGAGGCAGCAATCACGCACGGAAAGCGGGTCGGACACGAGGCGTGCGCCCATCACATCTTCGATCGACAACGGCGTACGCATGTACGCTTCGGGGTTGAGCTGCGCCCAGTTGCGCGCGGCTACGGCCACTTCGGCGAGATGCTCGCGCTTCGTGCCGTACTGATGCATATGCCGCGCCGCCGCAAGCGCATATGACGAAACCGGATTCATCGGCTTGTACGGGCTCTCCCACGGCGAGGGGCGCGACGATTGCACCAGTTTGCCCGCCGCGCTGCGCTGATTGCTTCCATATGCGATCAACGCAACGTCGATCTGTCCCGTACACAACGCCATGGCCGCGGTGTGCGCGTATATTTCGAACGCCGAGCCGCCGCTTCGATTGTTGTCGGTGAACCTCGGGTTAATACCGAGGTATTCGGCAAACGTGAGGCCCGAGAGCATGTCGTCCGGCGTACACACGAAAAGCCCGTCGACATCGCCAGGCGTCAGCCCTACCTGAGCCAGCGCGTCAACGGAGGCACGCGCAGCAAGATCCAGCGACGACAAGCCAGGTGCTTCCCCAATGCCATAGGTGGCGCCTGCCACCAGTGCGGTACGCCCGCGCAAGTTGAATTCCATCGATCTACCTTTCATCGGTGCGACCGGCTCTTGACGGCCGGTTGCGGTTAGCGGGCGTCAGGCTGGTTCGAACACAAGCAGTGCCCCATCTCCCCGGTACACGATCTTCGCCTGCACGGGCATACCAATTCGCACGGCCTCTGGCTCGATGCCCTCTACACAGCTGAGCATGCGCACACCTTCTTCCAGATCGATCACGGCGACGTTGTAGCTTGGCGCGGGCGATTTCTGGCGCACCACGGTGGTGGAATAAACCGTGCCATTCCCGCAGGCTTCGACCCACTCGAGGTCGCGCATCCCCGTAACCGGCTCAGCTACGCGCGGGTAGAACACATAGCGACCGCTGCTGCGGCTACGCTGGATCATCAAGCGGCCCTCGGCCAGAAACTTCTGATAATCGACTTCAGGACAAAGAGAGTCCATTCCCCGCTCCTCCAAATCGTTTTGCCACGGGCTCGCGCCGAATCGAGCCACTCTGTCGGGTCAAAATGGAACACATAACCGAACACTGTTCCAAATCTTAAACGGATTGGAAGGATGCTGTCAACGCCGGAAAACCCCTGCCACGCCCCGTCGCGCAAGGCTGCCACTACATCCCGACCAAATTGCTGGCGCACCTCGGAGAAACCCGCGGCCGCAGGTTTCAGCGCTTGACGACCGGCAAGCGATTCGTTTAATTTATCGAACATTGTTCAATTACCTGAAGAGACCGGCGTGAGTCGGAAGAGGTCGGCGGGGGCGACGTGTCCCCTCTCCGGTGACGAATCCGGGGCCGCCCCAGAAAAACCGCTAGCAAGAGAGCTCGAAGTGACATACGAACTAACAGACGACCAGGTTCAGATCCGCGACCTCATCCGCCGCGTCGCAAGGGAGCGCGTGGCGACACGCGCCGACGAGATCGACCGTACGGCCGAGTATCCGCACGATATGTACGCTCTGCTCAAGGAACTGGGCCTCTTCACGCTGCCGTTTCCCGAAGCGTATGGCGGCGCTGGAAGCCTGATGTCGGCCTGTATCGCCGTCGAGGAATTCGGGCGGGTTTGCTACAACACGGGCTATCTGCTGGTCGTGCAATGGACGCCGTTCGGAGCGATTCTCGAAGGCGGCACCGAAGAACAGAAGGCTCGCCTTCTGCCTGGACTCGCCTCCGGCGACTTGCGGGGCGCTCTGTCGATTACCGAAGCGCAAAGCGGCTCCGACGTCTCGGGCATTCGCACCACGGCACGCCGCAAGAATGGCGGATATTTGCTCAACGGCTCGAAGATCTGGTGCACGAATTCGCATATCGCCGACTTCATTCTGGTCGCCGCCAAGACGCTCGATGAAGAAGGACAGCCGCTCGGCATCAATCTATTCATCGTCGATCGCAACACGCCGGGTCTGACGATCGGCAACGAAGAAGACAAGATGGGCGCGCGCGGCGTCCCGTCGTGTCCGCTTTATTTCGACGACGCTTTCATCCGCACGGAAGATCGTCTCGGGCCCGAAGGCGGCCAGGGGTTCAAGGTGGCAATGGAGACGCTCAACACGAGCCGCCCCATCGTGGCCGCGCGCGCGGTAGGCATCGCGCAGGGCGCGATCGATCACACCGTCAAATTCATTCAGGACCGCGTTGCATTCGGTCAGAGCATCAGCAACTTTCAGGGCGTGCGCTGGATGATCGCTGACATGGTCACCCAGACCGAGGCTGCGCGCCAGCTCGTCTATCGCACGGCGTCGCTCGTCGACGCGGGCGTCAGAGGCCGTGAACTCGCCCCTATGGCGGCGATGGCGAAGATGTTCGCATCGGATGTCGCGATGAAGGTCGCGACCGACGCCGTACAGCTTTTCGGCGCCGCGGGCATCTCCAACGAGTACCCGATCAATCGATATTTCCGCGACGCGAAGGTGGTGCAGATCATCGAGGGCACCAACCAGATTCAGCGCAACATCGTCGCGGACAACGTGCTCGGCCGCATCAAGAAGAACTGACGACGACAGCTGATCTAACAATCGAGCGACAACAACAGAGGACAGGCAATGGTAGAAATCGAAACGGTTGGTCTGGGGATTCACTGGGAGGATCTGCCCGTTGGACGCAAGTTCAAAACCGTAGGCCGGACGGTCACGGAAACGGATGTCGTGAATTTTGTCTCGGTGACCGGCATGCTGGAAGTCCTGTTCACCAACACCGAGTTCTTGCGCGAGCAATCCGCCATCAAGGGCCGTGTCGCGCCGGGAGCGCTGGTGTTTACGCTCATGGAAGGGCTGCTCACGCAGGCCACCATGCAGGGCGTCGGCTTTGCGTTCCTGAACATGGAGCTCGACATCAAAGGCCCGACCTACGTGGGCGACACGATCCATGTCGAATGCGAAGTGATCGAATGCCGGCCTAGCAAGGGGCGTCCCGGCCTCGGGCTCGTGCGCACCCGCAACCGCGTGGTCAAGCAGGACGGCACGGAAGTGATGGTGTACACGCCGCTCAGGCTCGTTAAGGGCAAGGAGTACAAGGCCTGAGCATGGAAAATCCACAACAACCTCTCGAACAGGCGACCGGCCCGCTAGCCGGTGTCCGCGTGATCGATCTGACCATCAACGTGCTCGGTCCGGTCGCCACACAGTTGCTCGGCGACATGGGCGCGGACGTCATCAAGATCGAACCGCCCGAAGGCGACCAGAACCGCAAGAACGGTCCCGGCCGCAATCCCGACATGGCCGTGTTCTATACGATCATGAACCGCAACAAGCGGAGTGTGATCCTGAATCTCAAGCTGGCCGAATGCCGCGAAGCGCTGCTCAAGCTCGTCGAGACCGCCGACGTGATCGTGCACAGCATGCGCCCGAGCGCGGCCGAGCGCCTCGGCATCGACTATCAGACGGTGCGGGCGCGCAATCCGCGCATCGTCTATGCGTCGGGCGCGGGCTATCGAATCGACGGTCCCTACAAGGACCGCCCCGCTTTCGATGACGTGATCCAGGGCGAGAGCGGCATCGCCTCGATGAACCGCGACACGGACGGCTCGCCGCGCTACTTCCCCACCGTGATCGTCGACAAGTTCTGCGGCTACGTGCTGGCGTCGTCGATCGGCATGGCGCTCTATCACCGCGAGCGGACCGGTGTCGGCCAACTCGTGCATGTGCCGATGTTCGAAACGATGCTGCAATTCAATCTGTTCGAGCATCTTTGGGAAGGCGCGCTGGGCTCCAATGACGGAACCGGTCTCGGCTATCCGCGCATGTTCTCGCCGCACCGCCGGCCCTACGCGACGAAAGACGGGCATATCTGCCTGCTCGCCGTGAACAACGAGCAATGGCGCCGCGTGCTGTGCGCAATCGATGCCGCGCATCTGCTCGACGACCCGCGCTTCTGTCACATGAGCGAGCGCATGCGCAACATCAACGAGCTGTACCGCATCGTCGGCGACGCGATCCGCAACAAGACCACCGCGGAATGGAACGCGATCTTCGCCTCCGCCGACGTGCCGCACGGCCCGGTACGCGACCTGAAAGACCTGATGCACGACGCGTACATCAAGGAGACCGGCTTCTTCCAGCGTTTCGAGCACCCAACCGAAGGCGACATGGTCATGACCTCGATACCGGTGCACTTCTCCGAGTCGCCCGGCAACGTTCGCTATCTGCCGCCGAATCTCGGCGAGCACAGCATCCAGGTTCTGATCGAAGCGGGTTACAGCGAAGACGAGGCCAGCGCGCTGCTCGCCCGGGCCACGGGCAAAGCCGACGAAGTTTCCGAAGCGCTGAGCAAGGATTAACTGGCGCGAAAGCGCCTCGCATATCACGGAGGGAATCAATGAAGGGGCTCAAGGAGAAGGTCGTCATCGTCACCGGCGCCGCAGGCGGAATCGGAACGGCCATCAGCAAGCGGTTCGGCGAGGAAGGCTCGACCGTCGCGCTGTTCGATCTGAACGAAGAGGGCGCGGCGCGTGTTGCGGCGGAGATCGAAGCAGCGGGCGGCAAGGCGCGCGCGTACCGCGTCGACATCACGGACCATGAAGGCGTGCATGCCGCGGTGGCGAGAGTCGAAGAAGAACTGGGACCAATCGAGGTTCTCGTGAACAACGCCGGCTGGGACATGGGCGCATTTTTCCTGCAAACCGAGAAGCCGTTCTGGGACAAGGTGGTTGCGATCAACCTGTACGGTCCGCTGAACATGCACCATGCCGTGCTGCGACGGATGTCCGAGCGCGGCCGCGGCCGTGTCGTCAATATCTCGTCGGATGCGGGGCGCGTGGGCTCCTCGATGGAAGCGGTGTACTCGTTCTGCAAAGGCGGCCTGATCGCATTCACGAAGACGATGGCGCGCGAAATGGCTCGCCAGATGATTCCCGTCAACGTCGTTTGCCCGGGTCCCACCGCGACCCCTCTTCTCGACAACCTCGCGCAAGGCGAGAAAGGCGAGCGCATCAAGGCGGCCCTCGTGAAGGCCGTACCGTTCGGCCGCATGGGCGACCCGAGCGACATCCCGGGCGTGGTTGTCTTCCTCGCGAGTGACGACGCCGCCTTCATCAGCGGCCAGGTCATCAGCGTGTCTGGCGGTTTGACGATGGCCGGCTAAAAGGCACCGCTGCCGCAAACAACCAACAACATTGGACTACGACATGGAATTCAAGGACATCAGCTATCAGGAGGCGGATGGGATCGCGACGATCACCATCAATCGCCCGAAGGTCTACAACGCATTCAGCGCCAACACCGTCGAAGAGCTCATCAAGGCTTTCGGCCTCGCGGGATGGAACAAGGATATCGGCGTCGTCGTGCTCACGGGTGCCGGCGACAAGGCATTCTGTACGGGCGGCGACCAGTCCGGCGACGGCTACAACGGGCGCGGCACCGTCGGTCTGCCGATCGAGGAACTGCAAAGCATCATCCGCGACATTCCGAAGCCCGTGATTGCCCGGGTGAACGGCTACGCAATCGGCGGCGGCAACGTGCTCGTGACGATCTGCGATCTCGCCATCGCTTCCGAGACCGCAGTGTTCGGCCAGGTCGGACCGAAGGTCGGGTCGGTCGATCCCGGTTTCGGTACCGCCTACCTCGCGCGCATCGTCGGCGAGAAGCGCGCGCGGGAAATCTGGTATTTGTGCCGCAAATACAGCGCGAAACAGGCGCTCGACTGGGGGCTCATCAATGCCGTCGTGCCGCCCGAACAGCTCGACGCCGAAACGAAGAAGATGTGTGACGAGATTCTGCAGATGAGTCCCACCGCTATTGCGCTGGCGAAGCGTTCGTTCAATATCGACACCGAGAATATCCGCGGTATCGGCGCATTCGCAATGCAGGCGCTCGCGATGTACTACGACACGGACGAATCGAAGGAAGGCGGCAATGCGTTCCGCGAAAAGCGTAAGCCGGAGTTCCGCAAGTACGTGAAGTAAGTGAAGAAGAAGCGTGGGCGACGGGCGTGCGAACCGCCGCCCGCCCACCTGGCTCGAGTAGTGAGGGGCCACGCTGGCCGCTTCAACGATCGGCGATCTCGATCCATCGTCCGCTGCGGCCGGACTCGATCACCGCCTCCACTACCCGGTGCGCGTGGGCAGCCTCTTCGAAGCTCGGCGAGGGTGTGCGCTCGTGCTTGATCGCTTCGAGCATGTCGTGAAACATCCAGCCCATCGACACCATGTACGACGGAGCATTCTGTTTCGAGAACCCCGTTCCCGGCACCGCGAAATAGTGCTCCGGGGTTTCGAGCCATTCGCCCGCGGCCGTGCCGAACTCGAACGGCTCCGGCTTGCCCGCATAGAGACGCGATGAAATGCCATCGCCGAACGTAGGATCGACGTAGAGCAGGCGTCCTTTCGTTCCCCACAATTCGGCACGAATGCCGGGGCCGTCGGCGACTGCCCAGCTTGTCTGGATCGTGCCCAACGCGCCGTTTTCCATGCGCAACACGCCGCAGCCGAGATCGGCGGTGTCTGGCGCGTACGTGCTACCGTCCGGCAAACGCCATTGCTTGATGCCCGTCGTGTCCGACCCGGTCGCCGCCTTCACCCGGCCGAGCAATGGCATCAGAAACAGGACCATGTGGCTGCCGAAATTGCGCCATGCGCTGCCGCCGCTTGTGGATTCGGCTAACCACTTGTACGGCGACACGCCGCCGCCGGGATAGGAGGCATGGGGATAAATGAAACCGTCGTGGTTACGCAATGGCTGAAGAAGCTGAAAATTGAAACCGAGTGGCTCGCCAAGGAAGCCCTCTGAAACAAGCTTCAGCATGTGCATCGCCGCGGGCACCCAGCGGAACTGCGCGTCGACCACACCGACCAGCCCTTTTTTCGCGGCCAGTTCGCTCTGCGCGAACGCATGTTCCGTATCGACCGCGAACGGCAGCGCGTCATAGACGTGCTTGCCCGCGTTGAGCGCGGCCATCACCATGTCATAGCGATACGAAGGCCGGCTGCCGACATCGATGATGTCGAGAGTGGGATCGGCGACGAGATCCGCGACGTCCCAATAGGCGCGCGGCACGCCGAAGGCTTTCGCCGCTGCTTCGGCGGTTTCGCGGTGCGCGGTGCAGACTGCCGCCACCTCCACATCCGGCAATAGCCGCCAGGCGCTGCCATGCACTTTCAGGCTCCAGTTGGCGCCGATGATGCCGATTCTGCGTGTCACGATCGTTTCTCCATGTCTCGTTGCTCCCTGTCGTTGGTCAAAGGCCTGTCGGGTCCAGCCGCCGCTTTGCCTCGGCGCGATAGCCGCTGATGATCGATTCGAACTCTCCCCAAACGCTTTGCGGCTGGTCGAAGTGCGTCGTGTCATCGATTTCGGCCAGATGTCGCTCGATGTCTTCCGGCGTAGGAGGACGGCCGTGCTGGCTCAACCACCCATCGGCCTCGCCGACGAAAACGCGTGCGAACCGCCCGCCCGTTGCCGTGTAGAGCGCGCGATTGGCCTTGCACCGTTCACTTGCCAGCCATATCGCCATCGGCACGACAAATTCGTTGCGGATGCCCGGCGCGACCAGTGCGAAATCTTCCGGCATACCGTCATGGAAATCGGCAGGCCATTCATCGCTGCCCTGACCGAGCCGGCTGGCGCCGCACGGCAGCAACGCGTTGACCTGAATGCCGTACTTCTCGCCTTCCGCGCCGATACTGTTCATCAGCCCCACCAAACCCGCTTTTGCGGCACCGTAGTTGGCTTGCCACACGGAACCAAACATCGCGGATGCGGAACTGGTCAGGACGATTCGCCCATATTTCGCGGCCTGCATCGCACGCCACGCTGGCTGGCCCACAAAAAATGCGGCCATCAGGTGAACGTCCATGATCGAGCGAATCTGCTCGTCGGTGAGTTCCTCAAATGGCGCGTTGCGTAGAAATCCGGCGTTGTGAATGAGGACATCGACCCTGCCGAATGCGTTCAGCGCGGCGTCCACGATTGCAGTTCCACCGGCTCTCGTCGCGCAACTTTCATGGCAGGCGATCGCTTTGCCACCTGCGGTTTCGATTTCTTCGACGACACCCAGAGCCGCGCTCCGGGCACCGATGTCCGACAGCACATTGCCGCGCGGATCGGTTCCCAGATCGTTCACGACGACGGCGGCGCCACGCGCCGCCAACGCCTTCGCATAGTCGCGGCCCAATCCGCTTCCCGCGCCAGTCACGATCGCAACGCGGCCGTCGAAGCGAATTGTCGAATCCGCATCCAACACGTCCTGCGCGTTCATGCCGGCGCTCCGACATCGACGCGCAGTCGCTGCAGCTTCATGCTCTTGATATGCCACTGGCCGTCGATCTTCTCGTAGGTCTCGACATAGTGGCCGTAGCCGTGGAGCGTGCGATTCGGATATCCCGAGTCCGCTTCCCAGCGCAACATGTCTTCCATCGCCCAGATGCCGCTCGCCGTCGTGCCCGACGTGATCTTGATTTCCGGACAATGGCCGTGATGAACACTCACGCATTCCGCAAGAGGAACGCTGACTGCCTGTTCGATTTTTTCCCTGCCGACGAGAATGCATCCGGGCACGTCATCGCTGATATCGAACCGGGCATCGGGCGCGAACACGGATTTGAAGCCGTCCCAGTTCTTTGTGTCGATGCAACGGAAATAGCGCGCTTTGAGTTGCTTGATCTCCTCGATTGCAACGAGCTTTTCGATGTCGGTCACTCGGGTTCCTCCATTGATCGACGCGGTCGCATCGGAGTCTTTATCGAAACCCGCTGTCGCGTGTTCCGCTGATTGCCTTGATGTTCTTGATCAACAATAGCACCGCCAGTACCATTATTCAATACATGAGATTGCGACACGCTTCGGTCGCGCACATCACTAAACGAAAGGACAAGGCGAATGGATATTCTGGATCGCAGAGGCGCACTTGAAGGTCGCAGAGCGGTGTTGATTGGCGGCGCCGCAGGAATTGGAAGAGCGGTCGCTCTGGCACTAGGCGAGGCCGGCGTCGATATCGCTTTGTGCGACATCGATGACGAAGGCATTGCGGACACATCGGCGCAATTGCGAGCGCTCGGCCGCCGCGCGCTCGGCATGCACGCGGATGCCACACAGCCAGAGCAGCTCGCGCAGTTCTATGACGCGACTGCGGGCTTCTTCGATGCGATCGATCTACTCGTGAACGTGGTTGGCGGCACTGGTATGCAGCCGTTCATCGAACGCACGCAGCGCGATTGCGCGGACGACATTCAGCGCAACTTCGGCTACGTGATTGAATCCATGCGTCACGCAGTGCCGCTGTTACAGCGCGGCGGCCGTGGCGGCTCGATCGTGAACTTTACGACCATCGAAGCGCATCGCGGCGCCGGCGGCTTCGCAGTCTACGCTGGCGCGAAGGCCGCAACGACCCACTTCTCGAAGGCAATGGCCTGGGAGCTCGGTCCGCTCGGAATCCGCGTGAACCTGATTGCGCCCGACACGACGCCCAGCGCGGGCAACGCCGCGGCTATTCCCGAACCCTGGCGCTCGCTCAACGCCGATGCCCCGCCCGAGTGGTGGGCGAAGGCCTTCGAGATGTACATCCCGCTGCAAGCTCCTCCGAGTGCGGACGATCTGGCGAATGCCGTATTGTTCCTCGCGTCTGACCTTGCGAAATCGGTCACGGGTCAGGTGCTGCATGTGGATGGAGGCGCCGCGGCCGCCCTCGGCATGTTGCGCTGGCCATACGACGATGGCGCAACGCTCCCCGTTCCGATGGGCGGCACCTTGCGCAAACTGTTTGGCTAATGCCGTAACGGAAATCGCGACTACTTCCGATCCATTGCGCGCGGCAGTATGCCGTCGAGGAACAGCGTAAGTGCGAGCTCTAGCGCGGCATGCCGCTCTTTATCGCGAAGCGGCTCGCCAAGGAAGCTGGCGAGGCCGCCGCTCGTCAGCGCGCCAAAGCACGCGGCCGCCGCGCGCGGATCGGAGACCACGATCTTTCCGTTGAGTGCCAACGCAGCGAGATAGTCAGCGATCGGAGCCAACGCCCTGTCTTGCTGATCGACGACGTCTTCGAGCATCTCGTTCAGTTCTTCTCGCGCCTCGCTTACCGCCCTCCACATCGCGCGTATGCTCGGGTCCGCATGGTAGGACTGGATGATTTCCCCATAGTCGCGCAGCACGGAGCGCGGCGAACGACGTGCGTCGGTGGACACGTTGGTGAGCGGATCGAGCAGCAGCGGAACGCCGCGCTCCATCGCCGCGCGCAGCAGGCCCGCCTTGCTTCCATAGCGCCGGTAGATCGTGGACTTGCTCGCGCCAAACGATGCCGCAATGCCGTCCATCGTCGCGGCTCGATAGCCGACGGCCATGAACTGTTCCAGCGTATGGTCGAGCAGTTCGTCCTGGCGCCTCTCTGCATCGGCCTTGAATGGGCGACCCCGTTTTGCGCGTGGTAAAGCCTCCCCCTTACGCGCGGCTCGCGACCCTTTCTCTGCGCTCATGACTTGTCGATAGATGATGCGTATGGTTCGCCGGTATTGGAACCACTTTGCGTCAGATTGTAGCCTGGGGGTCGCAACCGCCTGAGCCTCGTGACGCGCTGCTGCTCGCTCTATCGTCGCCGCGCTGGCCGTCTAGGTCATCAGTCTGTTCAACCGGCTCGACGCCGCCACCGCGTCGTCGATGATCTCATCGAAAATTGCCTCGACCTTCCGGACCGCGTCAGCAAAGATCGCGGCGTGCCCGTAGTCGATCATGCCTTTGCGTGTGTCGCCAGTCACGTAAGCCTCGTGCGCGAGCGCGCCCATCACGTGCGGACGGAACCGCTCGAACTCGCTCACCTGCGCACGATCCAGTTCCATGACCGCCTCGGCGCTCTCGTTGCGCAGCACGCGGTGGTGATCGCGAATCGCAGACTTGACCACGACGCTTTCGCTGCCGTCGCCCTCCACGACCTTCGCTTTGACCTCGGGATGAATCCATAGCTCCTCGGCGACCATCATGCGAGTACCCATCAGGACCGCGTCGGCGCCCATCGCGAGCACCCCTGCAAGCTGCCGCCCGGTGCCGATGCCGCCGCCGATCACGACCGGCAAGCCGATTTCCCGCGGCGCCTGCGCGGCCTGCACGATGCTGCCGATCTGGTAGACGCCTGGATGGCCGCCGCATTCATTACCGACGACGATCACGCCGTCGACGCCCATCCGCGCCGCCGTATGTGCATAGCGCACGGCGGGCACCTTGTGCAAAACCTTGATGCCCGCCTCCTTGAGCAGCGGCACGACCGCTTCCGGGCTCGCACCGGCCGTCTCCACGCAGGCGACCTTCTCTTCGATCAGAATGCGGATCTGTTGCTTGACCCGCTCCACGCCACCCGCTTGCCGCGATATGTACAGATTGACGCCGAAGTTGCTGGCACCGGTGAGCTCACGGCAGGTGCGCAACTCATTGCGGAATTCGTCGGAATCGGGAAAGCCCGCGCCGACAATGAAGCCCATGCCGCCTGCGTTGACCACCGCCGCGACATACCGTGCGTCGGATACGCGCGGCCCGAGACCGCCGCAAAGAATCGGGTGGCGAATACCGAGCAGATCGGTGATTCGCGTGCTAAACGTGTGGGGGCGCACGATGCCATTTCCTCCCGCACGTCAGCGAAACGAAATCGTGTGGCCGCCATCCACCGCGATCGTCTGGCCGTTGATATAACCGCCCGAAGGCGAAGCGAGCATCACGGCGAGCCCGGCGATCTCCTCGACCTCGCCGAAGCGCTGCGATGGATTGCGGCCACGGTACCATTCGACCATCGCCTCGTCCTCCCATTGCGATCGCGCCATCTCGGTCTTGAACGTTCCGGGCGCGATGCAATTGGCGGTGACGCCCTTTGCTGCGAATTCCATCGCGAGGTTCCTCACGAGCTGCATGTCGGCGGCTTTGGTGAGCCCGTAAGTTCCCGTCGCGGCATCACCGAAAAGGCCGACCACGGATGCCACCGAAATGAAGCGCCCATAACCACGCTCGATCATGCCGGGCACGGTCAATTGCGCGAGCCAGATATTGCTCTGAACGTTGACCTGCATGAACTTGTTGAAGGTTTCGTCTTGCAGATCCAGGGTGGATCCGATCCACGGATGAATCGCCGCATTCGCCATCACGATATCGACTCGGCCCCACTCGCCGTTCGCCGCGGCCACTAGTCCTTGCAGTTCGGCTTTACGGCCGATATTGCACGCGAACGGCATGGCCACGTGGCTGCCGATCTTGTCATTGATGGCTTGCGCGGCAGTTTCGCAGGCGTCGGCGTTCCGGCCGGAAATGACGACTTTCGCGCCGTGCTCCGCCATGCCGAGGGCGCTGGCGTAACCGATGCCGCGACTCGATCCGGTGACGATCGCGACCTTGTCGGTGAGGTCGAATAGTGATGAGCGCATTGGTACTCCCGAAATGAGCGGACGGATGAACACGAGGCTCGGCGAGCGGAATTAGCCTTGTTTGCGTTTCTGCCGAGCGATGAAAGACGACGCGATCTGATGATGCTCGTTGCTGAGCGTCGCCTCCAACTGCCGAGCAAGCGTCGTGTCGAGCATCTGCGCCGCGCTGCGATGAAGATGCAGGTTCATCAGCTTCTTAGTTTCGCGCAGCGCGTTGCGCGGCTGCTTGAGCAGCTTTTCAGCAAGCGCCAAGGCCTCGTCCATCAGCTTTTCGGGCTCGACGACGCGATTGGCGAGACCGAACTCGACCGCCTGCTGCGGTGTGATGCGGTCGCCGGTGAAGATCAGTTCTTTCGCTCGCAGCAGACTGGTGTAGAGCGGCCACGCCACCGAGATCCCATCGCCGACGACCAGCCCGATGTTGATATGCGGCTCCGCGAGAAACGACTTCTCCGACATCAGAACGATGTCGCACAAGGTGGCCATTGTCGCGCCCCAGCCGACGGCCGGCCCGTTGACCGCAGCGATCAGCGGAATCGGCACGTCGATGAAGCCGTGTATCGTTCGACGCGCGTTCTCCTGGACCTGCGCGGCGAACTCGGGGTCGTCGAGCGTCTTGACGAAGTGATTCATGTTTCCGCCAGCGCTGAACGCTCGTCCCGCACCGGTGAGAATGCCGACACGCGCGTCGGGGTCCGAGGCTAGCGCAGCAAAAAGCTTTGGATAGCTGAACAGCATCTCCGTGGTCGACGCGTTCAGATCGTCTGGCCGATTGAGCGTGATGATGCGCAGGCCGCCGGCGGCTGTCACCTGAATATCGTCTGGAAGATCGTAGAGATTTGCCATGCGGGTACATACGTCCCTTGAGTTAAGCGCTTTGGTTGGGCAGCCGGTTATTTCCCCACCTGCCACGCCATGCCGCCATTCTTCTTTCTTTGCGCCAATGCAGCCTTCTCGATTCGCAAGGCCTCTTCCAGTGAAGTTAGCGCACCCTGATCGATCACACGCTTGACCGTCGCGACGAGATCGGGCCGGCGGCTCGCGATCGTCTTCGCGAGTGAGCTTGCCCGCTCCATCAGTTGATCGTGGCCGACCACCTCGTTGACGAGGCCAATGCGCAACGCCGTGGCCGCGTCAATCGGGTCACTGGTAAAGCTAATCTGCTTGGCCCACCTCGGACCCACGATATATGGCAATCTCGCAGTCATGCCACCGCCGGCGAGCGCGCCGATTTTCGTATGCGTATCGGCAAAGCGCGCGCGCTCGGACGCGATGATGAAATCGCATCCCATCGCAAGTTCCAGACCGCCAGTAACGGCAGCGCCGTTGACCGCCGCGATCACCGGCTTGGTGATGCGCGGCCACATATCGATCATTTCCGCGACCCACGAGCGCGGCGCATCGGGCGCCGAGAAGTCGTTCAGATCGAGCCCCGCGCAAAAGGCCGGATCTGCGCCGGTCACGATCAGCACACGCAGGCTTTCGTCCGCTTCGAAGCGGTTCAACGCGCCGACGAGTGCTTCGGTCAATGCAAGGTTCAGCGCGTTGCGAGCCTCGGGCCGATTCAGTGTCAGCGTAAGAACGGCGTCTTCTCGAGTCACGCCGAGCAAATCGGTTACTTTCGCGTCCATCGCAATTCCTCGCTAGGGTTCACGCCAGCGCAGCCAGTACCTCGCACTGAATCTGCCGTGCGTAACGATTCAGGTGATAGTCCATGTTGCCGAACAACGCGTCGAGTACCAGATGGCGGCGATAGTGATGGCCCACCTTGTATTCGTTCGTAATGCCGTAACCGCCGTGCAACTGGATGCCTTGCTGCGTCACGAACTTCGCGCTGCGAGTGGTCTGCGCCTTGCAGCCTGAAACCTCGACGCTTCTATTTGGCCCGTTCTCGCTGAGCGCTAGCAATGCGCGATGCAGTGTTGCTCGCGCCTGCATCGCATCGATCGCCATGTCGGCCATCCGGTGTTGCAGCGCCTGGAAGCTGCCGATCGCGACGCCGAACTGCTTGCGGGTCTTCATATATTCCGAAGCGAGTTCGATGGCATCCTCCATATCGCCTACGAGTTCCGCACAGATCGCGACGATCGTTTCGTCGACGGCGGCCTGCAGCCCTTCGAAGGCATTGCCCGCTTCGCCTAAGACATCGGATTGCGCCACCACGACGCCTTCGAGTAGCAAGTCGGCCGATGGCGTGCCGTCGAGCAACGCGCAGGTCTTGAGCGTCACACCTGCCTGCTTCGGATCGACGACGAAAATACCGATGCCGTCCTTGTCGCCGGCCGCACCGGCCGTGCGTGCGACGACGAGGAGGCGATCGGCGACAGGTGCGCCCACCACGAGCGTCTTGTAGCCATCCAGCCTCCACGTCCCGTCGGTGGTCTTCGTGGCGGTGGCCGTCACATAGTGCACCTGGCCTCGCGCCTCGCGTTCGCTGTGCGCGACCGCACAAACAGCCTCCCCCGAGACGATCCCGGCAAGCAGCGTCTCGCGCTGCCCTTCGCGCCCACAGCGAGTCACCAACGACGCGGGAAACACACCGCACATCGCATACGGTTCCAACACCAGCGCGCGGCCCATCTGCTCGGCCACAATGGCGCTTTCGACGGGCGAGAAACCGAGCCCGCCCATTTTCTCCGGAACGGCGATACCGAGCCAGCCCATTTCGCCGAGCGTGCGCCACGTGTCGCGCGAAAAGCCTCCTTCTTTCGAGGCCAGATCGCGGCGATGTTCGAACGTATAGCTCTTTTGCACAAAGCGCTGCGCGCTTTCCAGCAGCATCCGCTGTTCGTCGCTCAACTCAAAATCCATGCTGCACCCTCTTTCTGCCGGCAATTGATGCGATTCCCCCCAACGGGAATCGACGGATGTTCGTGGATCGACTCGAGCTCACAGGTCGAACATCGCCTTGGCGATGATGTTTCGCTGAATTTCGGCCGTTCCGCCATAGATCGTGCAAGCACGTCGATAGAAAACCTCTGCCGCGAGGCCCGGCGCGTACTCGGGCCCGATAAACGACAAGTCGCGCAGCGCTCGCTCTTCGTTCGGATCAGGATAGAACACGGCACCGTAGTCGCCGATCACCTCGAGCAGCATCTCAGTCAGCTTTTGATGGAGCTCCGAGCCTCGCACCTTTAGCATGGAGCCGATTGCCATTCCGCCGCTGCGCTCGTCGATCCCTTGATGCAGGATCTTCTGCACCGCCATGTCGATGGCGCGAACCTCCAGCTCATACTGCGCAAGACGTGCCGCAAACGTCGGGTCTTGGATCAACGGCTTGCCGGCCGCGTGCTCGCGCGACGCGTAGTGCCGGATCTTGCGCAGATAGCGCTTGAGCGCCGGGGCCTCGGCGCCGAGGAACGCGCGCTCGTTGAAGAGCAGAAATTTCGTATACCCCCAGCCCTTGTTCACTTCGCCGATCAGGTTTTCGGCGGGCACGCGCACGTTGTCGTAGAACACTTCGGCAAGGTGGTTGCAGCCGTCGAGCGAGCCAATGGGGCGCACGGTAACACCCGGCGACGTCATGTCGAGCAGCAAAAAGGAAATGCCTTTTTGCGGCTTCGCTTCGGTATCCGTGCGCACCAGCACGAAATTCCATTGGCCAGAGGTGCCAAAGCTGGTCCAGATCTTCTGCCCGTTGACGATGTAATGGTCTCCATCGCGAACCGCCGTCGTACGCAGCGACGCGAGATCGGAGCCCGAGCCCGGCTCCGAAAAGCCCTGCACCCAGAACACTTCCCCGCGTTGAATCGGCGGCAGAAAGCGGCGCTTCTGCTCTTCATTGCCGAACTCGCAAATCACCGGGCCGACTAGCGACACACCCGCCTGGTTCTGCGCCGGCGCACCCGCCAGATAGCACTCTTCTTCGAATATGTAGCGCTGCATCGCGCTCCAGCCTGTGCCGCCGTCCGCAACCGGCCAATGCGGCACTGACCATCCGCGCGTCTCATGCAGAATGCGGGTCCAGCGCTGCGAATCGTCGTCGCCTGCGAGAAACCCCTGCTGCCCGCGAAAGGCCATATCCGCCGGCAGATGCTGCTTGAGAAACGCCCGAACTTCTTCACGGAACGCCATGTCCGCAGGGTCTACGCGAAAATCCATTGTTTAGCTTCCGGCGTTTTCAGTACGTTGAACTCGATCTGCATCCGCTGCCGCGGCAGCGTTACCGACCAGGGTGCGCGGCGTGGGCGGCACGCGATACAGCTCGTCCACGACGCCACGCCGCCGCTCGAGCACATTGCGTTGGCTGATTGCGCTCTTCGCGCTCAATTCGCCGTTATCGAGCGTCGGCTGCTCGCTTTCGAGCACGATGCGGACAATGCGGGCCGAGCTACCGCCAGCACGCGCGGCGAGCTTGTCGAGCCCCGCCTGGAAGAAGGCGCGCACGCCGCGGCTGTTGATGATCTGGTCGACGTCCGGCATCGGATCGTGAAGGTCGTCGCAAAGCGCACGGCACGCTTCGATGTCGGGGAAGACGAGCGCGCTCAGGTATTCGCGGTCGTGCCCGGCGATCACGATGTCGCGCGCATACGGGCCAAACACGTTCAGCGCGTACAGTCGCAACTCCGCGACGTTGACCCATGTACCCGTGGATAGCTTGAAGTTCTCCGCGATGCGTCCGTCGAAACGCAGTCCAAGTTCCAGACGCTGCGGGTCGATGAAGGTTGCCGCGTCACCCGAGCGGAAATAGCCCTCATCGTCGAACGCGGCGGCGCTGCGCTCGGGATCTTTCCAGTAGCCGGGCGTAACACAGTCGCCGAAAAAGCGGATTTCCAGCTTCTCGTCCACCGGAGCCACTTTCACTTTGACGCCGGGCACGGGCAAGCCCGCGATCGCCTCGCGTCGCGGATCCCAGGCTGCCGACATTGGCGTCGGGCCCGCTTCCGTGCCGCCGATGCCCGACATGATAAGAACACGCTGGCCGATGGTTCGCACCGCGAGCTCGTCGAGTTGCGCCCAGATGTGCTTCGGCAGGCTAGCGCCGCCGTAGTAGATGAGCGCGAGCTTGCTGAAGAATTTTTTGCGCAGCGCGTCGTCCGCCTTCAGATGCGGAATCAGCGAGGCCAGCCCTTGGGGCGTATTGAGGTAGACGACCGGTGCGATTTCGCGCAACGCCTGCACCGTCGGACCAATTTCCTCCGGCGTCGGCTTGCCTGGGTCCAGGTAGTACGTACCCCCGCCATACAGCACCATGCCGAAGTTGTGCGTGCCGCCAAAGGTGTGATGCCACGGCAGCCAGTCGACGAGATCCGGTGGCCCATCCTGAAGAAACGCGAACACCTGGGCGACTTGCTGTCGATTGCTGCACAACATGCGCTGCGGGTAGATGACGCCTTTCGGTGCGCCCGTCGTTCCCGAAGTAAACATGATCTTGCCCACCGTATCCGGGCCGACCGCGTTGAACGCTTTTTCGACGTCGGCCGTAACCGGCGTCTTCAGCCAGTCGGCGACACGCGAACCGGCACGCCCCTCCGGCAACGGACCGACGACGACACATTCGACGTCGCCGAACACCTCGCGCAATGCACGGCCATATTGCGCGCCGTCATCAGCGAAGACGAGGCCGGGCGTGCATACGGCAGCGAGTTGCCTGAGCTTCGAAAAGTCCTGCGACAAGAGCGAGTATGCGGGCGTCACCGGAATATAGGGAACCCCGACGTGCAATGCGGCGAGCGCGAACAGCGCGTGTTCGAAGCTCCGATCCGAAAGAATCATCAACGGACGGGACGGCGACAAGCCTCGGTCGAGCAACGCCTGCCCCAGCGCACGCGCGCCGTCGAACGCCTGCCGATAGGTCAGGGACTCCCATGACTTGCCGTCCGGCGTCCGCCGCGCAAGCAGCGCACGCTCGGGTGTGACACTCGCCCAGTGTTCGAGCCGCTCCGTCAAGCGGACGGGATACGGTTCGAGCGGTTCCTTCAGTTCATACACCACGCTTCCATCGGGCCTTCGCTCGACGATCGCGTCCATGCTGCCGAGGCGGATCGGGCGAAACGGCACATCCATCAGGGCATCGTGCGAAGCCGTACCTGCATCCATCTGAATCGTCCTGTTGTTATCTGGCAAGTCATGTCCCGCGCGCGCTCGCATCGCCATCCGATACACGCAAATCTCGCGGATCAAGACAAACCAATAATTGAACGTCGATCATCATGTTGAACCAGCATAGCGCGAAATCGAACCCGCGTCTATCCGTTGTCACCCACAAGGAAGCCGGATATCCAACCCGCGATCCGGCGCGAATGAAGCACGAAATGCTCGGCACCATCTCATCCTTGCGCACTGCACAATTGCGTGGACACGAAAGCGAAAATGCGCTACTTTTCGAACAGCATTCATATTGTTAAACACGAACCGGATCGTAACCGATTCTCGGGACCAAGGAGCCATCATGTCGGATGAGGTCGTCGTCACCGCTGCCGTTCGCACCGCTATTGGAGATTTTGGCGGCGCGCTATCGAGCGTTCCGCCCACGACGCTCGGCGCAACCGTCGTTCGCGCGCTGCTCGAGCGTACGAATCTGCCGGGTGAAGATGTAGGTCATGTGGTGTTCGGCAACGTGATCCATACCGAGCCTCGCGACATGTATCTCGCGCGCGTCGCCGCGATGGAAGGCGGCGTCAGCGCCGAAGCACCGGCGCTGACGCTCAACAGGCTGTGCGGCTCCGGCCTCCAGGCAATCATCTCCGCCGCCCAGGCCATCGCGCACGGCGACACCGAAATTGCGATCGGCGCAGGTGCGGAAAGCATGTCGCGCGCAGCCTACGTGGCGACCGGCGCGCGTTGGGGTTCGCGCATGGGCGACATCCGTCTGATCGACATGATGGTCGGCGCGTTGACTGATCCATTCAGCGCTTGCCATATGGGCGTAACCGCAGAGAACGTCGCGAAGAAGTACGGCATCACGCGCGACGATCAGGACTCGCTCGCCGTCGAATCGCACCGGCGCGCTGCGCAAGCCATTCACGACGGCAACTTCCGCGAGCAGATCGTGCCGGTCGCCCTGCGTACGAAAAAAGGCGAAATCGCTTTCGATACCGATGAGCATGTGCGGTCGGGCACGACCCTCGCCGATCTCGCCAAATTGCGCCCGGCGTTCCAGAAAGACGGTACGGTCACGCCCGGCAATGCGTCCGGTCTCAATGACGGCGCCGCAGCTGTCCTGCTGATGGCCCGCCGCACCGCCGAACAACGTGGCCTTCGTCCTCTTGCGCGACTGGTCTCCTGGGCTCACGCGGGCGTCGACCCGCAATTCATGGGCATTGGTCCCGTGCCTGCAACACGGAAGGCGCTGCAGCGCGCGGGTTTGACCGTCGCCGACCTCGATGTGATCGAAGCGAACGAGGCTTTCGCCGCGCAAGCTTGCGCTGTGGCGAAGCAACTGGAATTCGACAGCGCCAAGGTCAACCCGAACGGGTCGGGTATTTCGCTCGGTCATCCGATTGGCGCGACCGGCGCCGTCATTGCGGTCAAAGCCATTCACGAGTTGCATCGTTGCGGCGGCCGCTATGCGCTCGTGACGATGTGCATCGGCGGGGGCCAAGGCATCGCGGCCATCTTCGAGCGCATTTAAGGCTTTCGCAGCGTTATCCGTTCAACCAGAGGGAGAGACGTGGTACGTCCCGAACAACTGCTTCACGCGCAACGACAGCCGGCGGCGCCACGCCCCGCTGCGACGATACTCCTGGTCCGCGACGCGTTGTACGAAGGTTCGCCAACCATCGAAGTGCTGATGACACGACGGTCGGCGCAGGCGAGCTTCGCGCCGGGCGCGTTCGTCTTTCCCGGCGGAGCGATCGACTCCTCCGATGCACGAATCGCCCGCAGCGCACGACGGCGCGCCACGCAAGACGATGCACAGGCGGTTCAGGCCGTGGCTGCCATTCGGGAAACATTCGAAGAACTCGGCGTGCTGCTGGCATGGCGACACGACGGTGTGCTCGTCGACGACCACGACATTGCGAAGCTCGAGCGGGCAACAGCGATCGAGGACCATTGCTCGCAGCATGGGCTCACGCTCGCTGCGGATTGCGTTTATCCGTTTGCTCATTGGATCACCGACCGTGATCTGCCGCGGCGCTTTGACGTCCAGTTTTTCGTGGCGCGCATGCCGGTCGATCAAACCGCGGTCGCGGACGGCGCCGAGCAGTTCGAACCCTTGTGGGTTCGTCCCGACGAGGCGCTGGCACGCCATGCCGCTGGCGACTTCGCGATGATCTTCCCGACGGTGCGCACGCTCGAGCGCCTTCGCTCGTTCGACTCGGTTGATGCACTGCTCGCCGCGTGTAGGGCGGAAAAGTCACTCTGGAGCAGTTGTCCGCGTGGTGGGATGAAAGCAGGCAGTGTCATGCGGTGCATGGAAGGCGATACCCCATACGGCGAACTGCGCCTCGTGTGCCCCGATGGCCAGGTGCTCCACTGTCTCGATTGGCGATCCACAGAAACGATCCCACTCCTGCGAAACGTGATGCGATTGACCGCGACGAACGGCGGGTTGATGACCGGTCCAGGCACGAATAGCTACATCGTCGGCACAGCGACGACTGGCTTCATCGTCGTCGATCCGGGACCAGGCGACCAGGCGCACCTTCAACGCATCTTCTCGGCAACGGGCGGCGACATTCGCATGATCGTCTGCACGCACTCCCACTTGGACCATGCGCCCGGAGCGAGGCCGCTGCAGTCGATGTGCCCGCACAAGCCACCCATCCTCGGCGTGCCGTCCGGACCTGCCGCCAAGGCAAGCAATCACTTCGTCCCCGACCGTGGATTGCTCGACGGCGAGGTGCTCACGCTTGTGCATGACGGAGAGACGCATCGATTGCTCGTGGTCTCCACGCCGGGGCACGCAAGCAACCACGTGTGCCTGGTCCTTCTGGAGGACGGACTGCTATTCAGCGGCGATCACATTCTGAATGGCAGCACGACCATCATCGATCCTCCGGACGGCAATATGACGGCGTACCTTGCGTCACTAGACCGACTCGACGCGATCTGTACCGAACGTGAGATCGAATTTATTCTCCCCGCACACGGGTACGTGCTCGACCGTGCGCGTGACCAGATCGCGCGCCTCAAGGCACACCGGTTCGCCCGGGAAGCCAAGATCGCCGACGCGGTCAAGGCGCTGCCGAGCGGTTCGATCGACGATTGGCTGCGGCTTGCTTACACCGATGTTCCCGAAAGACTGTGGCCAGCCGCTTTCCGGTCGCTGCTGGCTCATCTGGAGCGGCTCGACGAACACCGTCATCTGACCGCGCGCGCGTGCTTGCGCTCGTAATGCCTGTATCGGCTGTCCACTCCCCCCTGAATCTCAAGCGCGGGCAGCCGCATTCGATTGCCGTCTTCTTTCGACTTCAGCTCTCTGCTACGAGCGCGGTCAGCCGGTCATGAATGAGTGCGCGCGCCTCAGCCACCATCCGATTCACGAGTTCCGCACAGGTGGGAATATCTTCGATAAGCCCGATTGCCAGACCGGCCGGGAACGTTCCATCTTCCGTATCGCCCGTCTCGTACATACGCTTGCCGCGCTCCCCGCTGACCAGCGGCTTGAGATCCGCAAACGTCGCACCCTCTTTATGCTCCAGTTCCAGCACTCGCTCCGCTACCGAATTCCTGAAGATACGCGACGTGTTCTTCAGCGTGCGGAAGATCAATGCCGTATTGCGCTCATCATGCTCTACTAGCTTGCGCTTGACGTTCTCGTGAATCGGCGCCTCCCGCGTTGCCATGAAACGCGTTCCCATGTTGATGCCATCCGCGCCGAGCGCGAGTGCGGCGACCATGCCGCGCGCATCGGCGATGCCACCCGAGGCAATCATCGGGATGCGCAGCTTCGCGGCGGCGGCCGGCAACAGGACCAGATTCGGCACGTCGTCCTCACCGGGATGGCCGGCGCATTCGAATCCGTCCACGCTCACGGCGTCGCAACCCAACGCTTCGGCTTTCAGCGCGTGACGCACCGACGTGCACTTGTGGATCACCTTGATTCCCGCAGCCTTGAATGACGGCATATATGACTCGGGATTGCGTCCCGCCGTCTCGACGATCTGCACACCGCTCTCCACGACCGCTTGCACGTACTCGTCGTACGGCACCGGCTTGATCGTCGGCAGGATTGTCAGGTTCACGGCGAATGGTCGATCCGTCATCGAGTGAACGCGAGCTATCTCGTTACGCAGTGCCTCCGGTGTGGGCTGAGTGAGGGCGGTGATGGTGCCGAGCGCACCGGCGTTCGAGACAGCAGCGGCCAATTCCGCGCGGCCCACCCACATCATGCCCCCTTGAACAATTGGGTATCGAATCCCAAGCAACTCTGTAATGCGCGTTTTCATCTGCTGATTCCTGTGTAAGTGCATCCTGATTCGTCAACGTGCAGCGGTCGAGCGTCGCGTGTGAAATGCGTCGTTCGTTTATATTTACGAACATCGTGCAATTATATACACTCCTCCATTGCCGATGCTCATTTGCTGCACTCGCGGACACGCATGTGATTGCACGAGGCATGAACGATCAGGAGAATTGATGAACAAGCGAGACAACGAGATTAGCGCTGAGGAAGCGTCGGTTCTCCCGACCCTGGATCAAGCGGAAGAAGCCGTGCGTACGCTCATCCGATGGGCAGGCGACAACCCCGAAAGGGAAGGCCTCATTCAAACACCCGCACGCGTCGCGCGCGCATATCGCGAGTTCTTCTCGGGCTACGAATCCGATCCAATGCAGATCCTGGCAACCACGTTTTCCGAAGTGGATGGCTATGACGAGATGGTGGTGCTAAACGACATTCGCTTCGAAAGCTACTGCGAACATCATATGGTGCCCATCATCGGACGCGCGCACGTTGCCTACTTGCCCGAGCATCGCGTGGTCGGCATTTCCAAACTCGCGCGCCTCGTCGATGTCTATGCCAAGCGTCTGCAGATTCAGGAGAAGATGACCGTTCAGATCGCCGACGCGTTGAACACCGTGCTGCAACCCAAGGGGGTCGCCGTCATTCTCGAAGCCGCACATCAGTGCATGAGCACGCGGGGCGTGCATAAGCCGGGCGCGTCGCTGGTGACGAGTCGAATGCTGGGCGCATTCCGCGACGATCCTTCCACGCGCCGCGAGTTTCTCTCGATTGTCGGTCACGGCGCGAATACTCCATTACCCAATAGCTAAAAAAGCCAACGTCGGCTTCCAGCCGACGTTGGCTTTTTGGGCAAATCGATTCGCGTATCCGCGGCAAGTGTCGTTACAGGCTTGCGTACGGTTTCAAACCTCGGCGGGTTGACGCGTCGTTAGAGGCCGTTCATAAGAAACGTCTTCACGACTTCTTGAACTAACGCCATTGCTCATGAGGATTTCACGCCATGCCGCAGGTACTTCTGCAGGCGTGAGTTCGTTGATAGCTTCAGAGATGCAGACACGAGCCGCGATCGCCCACACACCATCACGCTTCTCGAAGCGGTCGATATAGCGCCCCACCGCCAGCGTGTCCGGCTTGACGCGATTTTCTCCGAAGAAAAGCCAGTACGTTTCCGCGTGCGCCTCATTGCCCTGCAATTCGACGCTGTGATTGAACACCATATGGTGGTGCGACAACTGATGCTCGGTATGGTATCCAAAAGCCCAGTCGACGAATTCCTCTGCATTTCCAACGAATGCGCCGTGATCGTCGATGGCGCCCGGATGGTATGCCGACAGCGTCAACTCACGGTCCATGCGGTCGACCCCGCGACAATACCGGTGCACGCATTCGAGTATGTCCTGCTTGTCCAACAGCGCTTCCACGCGTGCGTTCAACTCTTCATTCATCGTATTTACCGTTAGATGGTCATGGCGACAAAAAAGACGACCGCGCCAATCACGGCGCCAACGAAGCAATAGCCTTCGCCTGTCGACAAATCAGTTTCCTGCGCTCGCGCACGGCTCGCGATCGCGCATCCGATGATGCCCGCAAGTGCCGTCAAGCCAAGCACGGCAAACGTCATCACCACGCCGAACAGCGCGGACCGACCTAGTTCTTCCATGTGCAGGTCACGTTGCAGCAGCCAGACCGCTGCTGCCGAAATCGACAGAAGAATGAGCGGCAGCCATACTCTGCGCGCTTCTCGTGCGCTCTCGCGAGTCAGCGTTTTCATCGTGTCCGGCCCCCCATGCGCAGTTTGCCGAGACTACCAGGCGCCATTGCTTCCAGCGCGCGCGTCACCCAATTCGGCTGTCTTGCGCGAGCCGATTCGTTCGACGAGGGAGCGCCGTTTTCAGCGCGCTGACGACGATAGTCGAACGTGTAGTCCGCAAGTGGACCTCGTAAATCGCTGTCGAGAAAGTACATCGCATGTCTCCGATCAGACTTATGCCTGGCGGGCGCTTGCATGGCGCCTCTAGATAGACATCCTAGGTCACGGAAAACTGTTATGCAACAAGTCGTTCAATTAATGGCGTCGGTGTTTTCACTAGCCGTGAAGGGATAGACCGAATCGCATGCGCGAGCGGCCCGTTGCACACATGGTCATGTGTGCAACGGGGGTCGGCAATGAGACGCGGACGAGCAATCAGGAGACCTGGAAGCCGCCATCGACAGCGAGAAGCTGTCCGGTGACATAGTCCGATGCCGGCGACGCGAAGAACAGCACCGCCCTCGCGATATCGGAGGCGACACCGATGCGACCGAGCGGCATGCGGCCAGGCTGCGTAATCGGCCCGTGGGCCTGATGAACCTTCGTCGATGCGGCCGCGCCCTCCGTTGCCACGCCGCCGGGCAGCACTGCGTTCACGCGAATTCCATGTGGTGCGAATTCGAGAGCTGCGACCTTGGTGAGGTTGTTGACACCCGCCTTCGATGCGCCGTAGTCGCCGTTGTCGAAAATCACCGGCTGCAGCGAAGCCACCGACGAAATATTGATGATCGAACCGCCGTTTTTGGCACCCTGCATCCGCTTGATCGCTTCGCGCATGCACAGGAAGGTGCCGCGCAGGTTGACGCCGAGCACCTTGTCCCACTTCTCGGCCGACGTCTCGACAAATTGCGTCTTCGGATAGATACCCGCGTTGTTGACGAGAATATCGAGGCGCCCGAGCTTCGCCTGCACGGTTTCGTACATCGCGAGAATCGACGCTTCATCGCCGATGTCGACTTTGACCGCGATAGCCTTGCCTGACGCGCTTTCGATCTGTTTGACCGTCTGCTGTGCTGCTTCCTCGTTCAGATCCGCCGCGACCACCGCCGCGCCGGCCGACGCTAGCAGCAGGGCCGTCTCACGTCCGATGCCCGAACCTGCCCCTGTCACCACCGCTACTTTCTGATCGAGATTGAATAGACTCGCCACATTCGTGCTCACTGCTCCTCCTTTTGGCTCGCGTCGCGAGCAAGTTATTTTCTGAACGTCATTCGGAAAAATAAACGCCCCGTTTGAAGGTGTCAAGATAAACGAGGATGCGCATGACGGAAGGAGCAGCTACTGCGGGTATCACGTAGCAGTCGACGACGCGATTTCACGCATGATGTCGAGCATTGAACGATGATAGGGCTTGTGAGGCCTATCCGCCCACACCAGCGACACTTCGGTTTCGCCCGAAGCTGGAACATCCTCGATGTCGATGTAGGCGACACCCTCCACGGGCAAGTAACGCGCCGAGTTCAGCATCAGGCCGACACCCAGTTCGTGAGCCACCAGATTGAGCATCGTATAAGGATGGCGCGCTTGCTGGGTCACGCGCGGCGACAGCCCCGCCTCGCGGCGCGCGGCCTCGAACGCGGCGAAGAGCGGCTGCGACATCTGCTGAGGGAACATGATGAGCGGATATCGCGCGAGATCCGCGATGCGAATCGAACGCTGCGTCGCCACCGGCCACTTCGCCGGAACCGCGGCGACCACACGCAGACGCTCGATGACCACGCTTTCCAAACCCGAGACGTCTGCGGCGCTGGTGACCACCACGCCCAGGTCGATGCTGCCGTTTTTCACGCTGGCGACGGTCAAAGCACTGCCGCGCTCGATCAACCGGACGTCGACACCGGGCCATTGCTTGCGGAGCCCCTGAATGGCTAGCGGCATGATTCGAACCGCGCACATCGGCACGAACGCAACGCTCAAACTCGCCAGTTCGTCGGCGGCTTGCCGCACGCGCCGCTCGGCCAACTCGGCTTGCGCGATCAGTGGCTTCGCTTCCGCGAGCAACGCGGCTCCGGCGGGCGTGAGCGAAACGCCTCGCGGTGTGCGTTCGAGCAGTTTGATACCAAGCTGCTCCTCCAGCCGCATGATCGACTGGCTGAGCGGCGGCTGCGCCATGCCCAGTCGCGCAGCCGCACGGCCAAAGTGCTGGGTCTCCGCAACCGCAACGAAATGTCTGAGATGCCGCAATTCCATGAGCTGATATGACTTTGATATCGAGTGTCGCCAGCATATCGCCTTTGTCCCATTGCGGGGCACTGCGGACGAACCCTGGTCACATTGTTGAACGCGGGGGCCCCAACGACATCTCGGGTGCTCCCCCAGCTTGACGTCAAGCAGCGATCCACATACATTTTAGAATGACGTTCTACAATACGAATAATAACCAAAGACAGCTCGGGTGAGCTTGGACAGATATGGGGCAACAGGACAATACGAATCGCGATTACGAGCTACAGGACCATGAGCTGATGGTCTGCTGCGTAGGCGTGCAATCTCAGGTGGTCTATACGAACCCGGTTTATCAGCGTGTCACGGGCTTTTCGCTGCAGGAACTCCAGGCTACGCAGGGAGCGGACCGCATACGCGACGTTCCCCAACCGGTACTGGCCGACCTCGGTGCGGCTGTTAGGCAGGGCAAGCCCTGGAGCGGACTGATCAAGCTCGCTTGCAAGCGTGGCACCCTCGTGTGGTGCCGTTTGAACATGGCGCCACTCGTTTCGCACGGACGATACATCGGCTCCCTAATGGTTCTCAGCAAGCCGGTTCATGGTGAGATCGAGCAGACCGAAGCACTGTATCGACGTTTTCGCTCTGACCATGACGGAAAGCTCGGATGGGAGCAAGGGCGCATCGTGCGCCGCGGCATCGTTGGCAAGGCCGCCGGCCGGATTCGCTCGGTTGGTCTGAAGCGCTACATCTGGGGCGTCCTCGGCGTGCTCGCCCTGGTGGACATACTCGGACTGGCGAGCTGCGCTGACGGTCTTTCCTCGTTCTCGTTCGGGAGCGAACTCGCCGCACTGATTCTGCTGACCTCCGCTGCGGGGGTGTTCCTGTCTCGCGTCATCGCCGCCCCGTTGCAGGAAGCCGCGCGAACTGCGATGAAGATTGCCGCAGGCGATCTGAGCGCCACGTGCCACAGCGTTCGAAGCGATGAAATCGGTGATGTGCTCCGAACGCTGAATCAGGTCAGTATCAACATGCGTGCCACCGTGCTCGACGTCCGTAATGGCGTAAAGACCATGCAACAGGCAACGAACGATATTGCCGCGGGCACGTTCGAGCTTTCCGGACGAACGGAAACGCAGGCCAGCAGTCTCGAAGAGACGGCTGCTTCGATGGAGCAGATCAACTCGACGGTGGGTCACAATGCCGACGCAGCCAGACAGGCGAGTAGTCTGGCCGCCCGCGCGAGCCAGGCGGCCGAAGATGGGGGACGAGTAGTAGATCAGGTCATCTCGACGATGGAGAAAATCACGCAGTCGAGCAGCAAGATTTCGGACATCATCTCCGTCATCGATGCCATTGCCTTCCAGACCAACATTCTGGCCCTGAACGCCGCGGTCGAAGCCGCCAGAGCCGGCGAAGACGGACGTGGGTTCGCCGTGGTAGCGGGCGAGGTCCGGAATCTCGCTCAACGCAGCGCGCAGGCCGCAAAGGAAATCAAGGCGTTGATCACGCAAAGCGTCGAAACGGTCGAAGGAGGATCGAAGCTGGTCGATTCGGCAGGCAAGACGATTGCCGACATCGTCGCGCAAGTTCGTGGCGTAACCAATCTGGTCAGCCAGATCGCGGAGGCATCGCGAGAGCAGTCGGCCGGAGTCAGTCAGGTCAGCGTTGCGGTAGAACAGTTGGACCGCATGACGCAGGTGAACTCAACGCTCGTTCAGCAGCACACGGCCGCAGCCGATAGCATGAAGCAGCAAACCCAGCGACTCGCCGAAATGCTGTGCGTTTTCACGCTTTCCCGCGACGAACGAAACGCGCTGCTGAGCGGAACTGCCGCGTAAAGCCGGAGTGCTAGATGAACTGCAGCAGAATCCGGGCGATTGCCGTCGGATTTGAAAGCATGGCCATATGGCCTGCATCGATTTCGAGTATGTCGATGGGTTGCAAGGTCGCGATCGTCCGGTCCTGCGCATCAGGCGTGAATGCGACGTCGCGCGTCAGCTTGACGAAGGTGCGGGGAATAGCCGGTGTTACTCCGGCGAAAGGCACACACTCCAGCAATGGTGCAATCGAGTCTGCAACGACAAGTTCGCAAGTCGCGTCGGCCAGCTCGGCGGGCATGTCATTGCAGAACAGATAGCGCGTGAAGTCTTCGGGTGTCTTTTGCTGGACGATGTCTCCAGCGTCCCGGCTATTCAATAACACCGTCCTGATCTCCGGCGTCATAGCTTCGACGTTGCTCATTCCCTCGGGAGCAATTGGCGCCGAGACGAACACCATGCGTTTAACGCGCTCGGGCGCCAACGCGGCGACGGCACAAGTCACCGAGCCGCCCATCGAATGCCCCACCAGCACGGCGCGCTCAATGTGGGCATCGTCCATGTCGTGGAGCACGGAGCGCGCGTGCCGCTCCAGCGTCATCCCCTCCAGCGATTCACCGCGATAGCGGCCGCGCCCCGGCAGGTCGAAAGCGATTGCGTTTCCCTCGAGTTCATCTACGACCGCAGTCCAGCAATCCGCTGCAAAATGACCGCCGTGTACCAACACTACTTTGGGAATGCTCATGTGCGCGCTCCAGATCAGGTAAATCGTCCAGATCAACCCGCGATAATCATTTCCGCCGCCTTCTCGGCCACGGCGATCGTCGCAGCGTTCGTGTTGCCCGAAATGATGTTCGGCATGACGGATGCGTCGACCACGCGTAGCCGCTCGACACCGCGAACCCGCAACCGGGTGTCCACAACGGCCATGTCGTCGGCTCCCATCCGGCAACTGCCTACCGGGTGGTAGCCGATGCCCACGCGTTGGCGCACGTACGTCTCCCACGCACTATCGCTTTCAGGCAACGACGCAGGTTCATGATCGCCGATCACGTGTCTCGCCAGCGGGGTTGCGGCGAACACCTCGCTCACAAGACGGCTGCCCTTGATGGTCAACGCAAGATCGCGTGGATCACCAAGCAACGCATGCTCGATGACCGGCTTCGAGTACGGATCGGGATCCTTCAGGCGGATACGCCCGCGGCCGTGGGGTCTCAGCACCTGCGAGCCGATCGTCACGCCTGCCTGCTTCGCGAGCGCGGGATGTCCGCCGACGAAAGCTATCGCCAGCGGCAGGAAGCTCATGGCAATGTCCGGCTCGGTCAGTTCGGGTGCGCTGCGCGCGTAGGCCATCGCGTGGACGGCTATCGAGGTCAGAATCCCTCTCTTTACCGTTGCATACTTCAGCAGATGTCCCGCGAGACGCAGGGGACCCACCATTGTGTTGTACGTCGGCACGTCGGTCAGTCGGCTCTGGGAAACCCCGCAATGTTCCTGCACATTACGGCCGACGCCGGGCAGATCGGCGACGATCTCAACACCCATCGCGGACAGATCGGCACCGGTGCCGATGCCAGATCGCAGCAACACGCCGGGCGAAGCGATCGTTCCCGCACTCAGCACAACTTCGCGGCGAGCGGTAAAAGTGCGCCTCTCGCCTGCGACAATCACCTTGACACCAATCGCCCTCCGTTGTTCGAAGAGCACATGGTCCACGACCGCGTCAGTCGTGACAGTGAGATTGGGCCGATCTAGCGCAGGTTCGAGGTAGGCCTTGCGAGCGCTGCAGCGTTTGCCCTTCCGGGTCGTGCCATAGACGATGAATGATCCATGCACGTCGCCTGCGCAATACTCGGCACGCGCTGGCATGCCGCAATGCCCCGCAGCCTCGAGAAAGGTGTGAGCCAATGGATGCAGTACGCGCGGCGGCGAGACGCTCAGCGGACCATCAGAGCCATGCGCCGGGGACGCGGGACCGGTGAAATTCTCCGACTTGCGGAAATACGGAAGTAGATCGTCGAATCCCCAGCCCGGGCACCCGCTGTCCCGCCACGCGTCGTAATCTCCACGCTGGCCACGGATATAAACCATCCCATTGATGCTGCTGCTTCCACCTAGCGCCTTTCCCGCTGCCCATGTCGTCACGCGCGCACCGGCGGAGGGATCGGGCGCGGTCGGATAAATCCAGTCCGCCTTGGGATTGCCCATCAGCGCGAAACTGCCGGCTGGCATGTCGAAGAGAAATCCCTTTCCTTCCTTGCCCGCCTCCAGCAGCAACACACGTGTCGAAGGATTCTCGCTCAATCTCGCCGCAACGACGCACCCAGCCGAACCGCCGCCGATCACGATATAGTCGAAAACGCTTTCTCTCATCGCTTGCCTTCTCTGCGCGCAACGAAGACGTTCTTGAGCTGCAGATACTCCTCCATACCGGCCCAGCCACCCACCCTGCCGAAGCCGCTTTGACGGTATCCGCCGAACGGCGCGACGGGTGCCATCGACGCGAAGCCGTTGATGTTCACGTAGCCCGCGTCGAGGCGCTCGGCGAATGCGTGCGCCCGGTCGAGATCATTGGTGTGCAGATAAGCACCGAGCCCGTAACGCGTACCGTTGGCGATCGCCAGCGCCTCTGCGTCATCGGCAAACTGAGTGATCGACAACACGGGACCGAACACCTCGTTCTGTTCCAATGCACTCCCGGGCTGGACATCGGCGAACACGGTCGGCTGGATGAAGAAGCCGTCGGCCAGTTCGCCGCCCAATCGCTCGCCGCCCGCAACCAGCTTCGCGTCGCGTCGCGCTTGCGCGATGATGCCGAGGATACGATCGCAAGCCAACTGGCATATCACCGGTCCAGCGACAGTGCCGGAATCGAAGGGATCACCTACCTTCATGCTGGCAGCCACCGCCGCGGCGCGCGCCACCATTTCGTCGTAGCGGGATCGGTGCACGAGCAAACGGGTCGGGTTCACGCAACCCTGCCCGCTCAGCCCCAATGCGCCATACACCGCCTGGATCGCTGCGGCGTCGAGATCGGCGTCTTCGAAGACGAGATTGGCGGACTTCCCGCCCAGTTCCAACGCGACCGGCTTCAGACATGCCGCCGCTGCCGCCATCACACGCCGCGCGACGCCTTCACCGCCCGTGAACGTGACCTTGGCGACGTCGGGGTGAGCCACGAGCGCCTCGCCAGCCTCGGCCTCGCCGGGCACGACGTTGAACAGGCCCGCTGGCAAGCCGGCCTGATGCGCGAGTTCAGCGATTCGCAGCGCGACGAAAGGCGCAAGCGCTGGCGGCTTCAGAACGACGCCATTGCCGGCCGCGATTGCCGGCAGCGCCATCATGCAGGTCGCCATCAGCGGACCGTTCCAGGGAATGATGACGCCCACCACACCATAAGGCTCTCGCCGGGTGTAATTGAAGCCCGGCGCCGGATAGGACTCGCCGTACGAACCCTCGATCTTGTCGATCCAGCCCATGTAGTGATCGACCCAACCTAGCGCCATGTCCATCAGCGGCAGTCCCACTGGAATGCCGGACTCCCGGGCACCGAGAAATGCCAACTGCTGCTGGTTCGCTTCGAGCAGCTCGCCGAGGCGCCTGAAGCATCGTGTCCTCGCGCGCGGCCCCATCTCCATCCACACACGTTGGGCCGCCTTGGCCGCCTTGACGGCGTGGTCGATGTCGCTCGCGCTAGCCAGGCGCACAACGGCCTGAGGACGCCCCGTCGAAGGGTTGACATGCTCGATGGCGTCGCCATCACCTTCGACAAATGCGCCGCCGATAAAGAGTCGGCCGGGGACGTCGAGCGGGTGTTGGTGCGAGGGGGAAAGTGACATGTGCTGTTCCATTGAGCGTTTGACTTCTGGAGGCAGAAGACGCGTGCAGGAACAGACGCCGGGCGCGCCGTCGTGGTCGGTGGTGTCGTCTCCTGAACGTTATGCTGGCCGGCTGGCGCGCGACGCGAGCCGGCTCTGATAAATGCGATTCTAGCGATGGCCCATGCTTTACACTGCTTACCGAACGGAACATCTAGAGTGACTTTTTTTCATTAATTGACGATGCCCGAAATCCGAAACCTGCAGCCTTTCGTTCAGGCCGTCCGTTGCGGCAGCTTCATCGCAGCGGCCACCCGGCTCCAGGTCACACCGCCTGCCGTCAGCAAGAGCATTGCCGCTCTGGAGCGTGAACTGGGCGTGCGCCTCTTCAACCGGACCACCCGCAAGCTCAGTCTGACGAGCGAAGGGCGGCAGTTCTTTCAACGCGTGGCGCCGTTGTTGAGTCAACTCGACGAAGCCGTCGCGGATGTGCGGCGCAGCCCTGAGCATCCGGAGGGGATGATCAAGGTTTCGGTGACGCCCACGTTCGGAAGGCATTGCCTGACCCCGGTGATCGCGGAGTTTCTGCAACGCTACCCGCTCGTCGAAATCGACATCAGCTATGACGAGGTTGCGCCAAGTCTGGTCAATGACGGTGTCGACGTCAGCATTCAGCATGCGCGCGGACGAGGAACCAACCATGTCTCCCGTCCGCTGTGTGACTACCCAATCGTACTGGTCGCGAGTCAGGACTACCTCGAACGCAAGGGCGTGCCGCAATCGCCAGATCAACTGGCCGCACATGACTTCATCGGCATCCGGATGCCTTTTGGGCTCGCGGCGCTTCATCTCGAACGCTTGCCCGGCGGTACGCGAAAACGAACCAATCGCGGGGAAAAGGCGTTCATCCATCATCCCCGCGGCCGCCTCACCGTCGCGGGTCAGCCGGATACCAGCCTGATCGCCGCTCTCAGCGGCGCCGGCATCACGCCGTCTTCGGTGCCCGTGGTGCTGCCGTATCTGCACTCCGGAGCGCTCAAGATCGTGCTTCCCGACTACAGGGTGCGCGGAGACGAGGCGGAGGGTGTGGGACCACGCATTTACGTGCACTATCCCCACCGCCAGTATCTGCCCGCGAAAGTCAGGGTTTTCGTGGACTACCTGCTCGAACGCTTTCGGACAACCGATTTCGGCAAAGCGCAACTCGACAGATATTCGGCCTGAGCGCCGGCCGCCTTCACTCGCGGTCGGTGCCGCGCCGCCGATACGCGGAAGGACTCGTCGAAACGTGCTTGCGAAAGATGTTGCGAAATGCGCGCACGTCCGAATAGCCCACCATGACGGCAATCTGCTCGATGGAGATCTGCGTGTTGCGCAGCATCCTCTTGGCAGACTCGATGCGCAGCGAACTCGCATAGGCACGCGGTGTCACGCCCAAGCTACGTGTAAAGCGACGCAGCAACGTGGCATGACTGACGGCGAGGAGGTCCGCCAGCTCGCTGATCTTGAAGTCCTGAGCGAAACGCTGCGCGAGCCAGAATTGCGCGCTGCTCACGAGCGGATCGTCGCTCGTCAGGCGGCCTTCCTCGCGCTCGCCGTCGGTGCCGGTCGTCGATGCGAGCCATTGGGCGGTGTGCGGCGATATCGCACGATCGACCAGACGGGCCACGAGTTGCCACTCGCTTGCCGGCACGCTGCAAGTGTGCACGCCGTCATGCTCGGCGATCGTGGAACCCGGGTCCACGCGCACCTTTGGAAAGCGCGAGCGGAACAGGCTTCTGAGCACTCGCGGGACCGCTGCCGGGCCACCGTCGAGCAAGCCCGCCTGCGCGAGCAGCGCCCCTGCCGTGCCGCTTGCTGCCAATACTGCTCCCCGCGCACGCTGCCAGCGCAACCAGTCCGTCACCGGCTCCGCGTGGTCGAGGAGCGTAACGAGTGCCTCTTCACTGGCGACCGCAAAAGCCGGGACATAGACGATGCGGTACTCGGTATCGCCGAGCAGGTTCCCGTCACTCTCCATCCTTCGTCCGCCGGCGAACTCCAGGTCGTTCCCGTTGGCGCCGAGAAGACGCACCTGGGTCTTCATCGTGTGCCGGTAGGGAGGAGCGAACTGCCCAAATATGTGTCGTGCGATCAGCGCGAATCCGTCTACGAGCGCGCCGACGCTCGATAGATAACTGCCTGGCAGCACGAGCGCGGCAACGTCTTTTACCGGTTCAGTCGGAGCGGCGGGCTTGCGAATTTCGATCCCCCAATATGCAGATTTTGATCCTCTTTCGCCGCGATCTTAGCACGCATCATCGTTGCTATCGCCTGCCACCAGAACGGCGGGGAACGCGGAATCGCATCCGCTGCCAATAGCCGCGCCGTCGCGGTCAAACAGGAGACAGAAGTGAAGAACCTCGAAGAAAAGCTTGCCTACGGTTTGAAGGTATTCGGCGAAATCATGGGTGAAGACAAGGCAGCCGGCTTGCGGGCCGCGAGCGAGTCCACCGGCTTCGGATCCGACATTTCGCGCCTTGCCGTCAACTACGCGTTCGCGGATGTATGGGGCGACGACAAACTCGAGCGCAAGCAGCGCAGCCTCGTCACGCTGGGCATCCTCATCGCCAGCAGGCAGACGCTCGAACTGAAGAACCACGTCCGCATTGCCGTGCGCAACGGTCTGAGCGCACGCGAACTCGAAGGTGTACTCATGCAGGCGCTCCCGTATGTCGGCTTTCCTGCCGTCGCCTCCGCTACCACGGCGGTTCTCGAGACGCTGCGGGAACTGGGCATCGACACCACCACCCGCACCTCGGAAGAACGCGGCTTGCTGTAAGGCGCCATCGGAGCGCCCCGCGATCTAAGGAGACAAGTTATGAGCACACCAATCGTGGATATCGTGCCGGCAATGCGCGAATTCAACGTTTCCAACGACCTGATCGGCGATCACACCGCGCTGCAAGCACGATGGGACGAAGACGGCTACCTGTTTTTCCGCGACGTTCTGGACCATGAGCCGCTGGAGCGCATGCGCGGTCTGCTGGTTGACCACCTCGACAGCCACGGCTTCGTGGACCGCAACGATCGAGACGTGCGATGGACCGGCAAAGAACGCGAAAACTTCAGCTTCTTTCCTGTGAAGGCGATGAATGAACAGCGTGCCGCACGCACCGTGATGGAAGACCCGGCGATTCGTGCGTTCTTTCAGCGGCTGTTCGGCGTACCGCTTTACTGGGTGCCGTTCACCGAATACCGCACGTCGCCGCCCGCTATCGACAAAAGCCGCACGCGCTTCGACTTCATTCATGAAGATGCCATCTACAGCGACCGGCTCGATTTCATCATCTGCTGGATTCCGCTCAGCGATATCGATGCGCAAGTTGGCGGGCTGGCCGTAGCGGAAGGATTGCACAAGCTTCCGTGTCTGCACAGGAAAGACGGCGACAAGATCATCCCGATCGATCTCGCTAGCGTGCCCGAAGATGCATGGCGCCGCACGAACTACCGCTTGGGCGACGTCCTGTTGATGAGTCGGCGCACGCCGCACTCCGGCCTCAGCAATCATTCGGACCGTTTTCGTCTTTCTCTCGACACGCGCATTTTGCCGCACGGCGGAAGTTTCCCGTTCGAGCCGCGCCTGCCGTATGTGGGGACGCTGACGTCGATCGCATCGGGCCAGATCGTCGTGCGCGACGCGCATGGCGAACATGTGCTGCGACTCGACGAGACGAGCTATCTGCGCGGTTTCCAGGGCAACCGTCTGCGCGGAGACGAAATCGCCGACGTTTATCAGCCGGGCTGCGAAGTGATCGTTGCGCATGAAGGCGGCCTCGTTCAAACGCTGCGGCCGCAGCACTGATCGTCGTATCAGACGCGAAGACGAGGCATCGTCTTCGCGCCACCTCACGCCTTACGTTTCCAAAGCATCGGCTCACGCTCCGCTCGCACATAAATTGAACATCGTGCTAATATCAGAACGCGTGCTTCGGAGCACGAGGCCGCGCATCTGCAATCACTGTCACCGGGATCAGCGGCATCGCGCGCGAACCGTCCAGGCATGACCCGCCTGGCCTGCGTATCGTTCGACCACGGGACAAGTCATGATCGATTCATCCGACGCGGTACTGGTCATCGGCGCCACTGGCATGCAAGGCGGTGCCACGGCTCGGCATCTCGTTGCGGCTGGGCGCAAGGTGCGTTTCCTGACGCGAAATCCAGACTCGCCGGCTGCGCGTGCACTTGTCGAAATGAATGCGCAGGCGCTACAGGGAGATCTGGACGACAGCGAGTCCCTCGAAAAAGCGCTGGAGGGCGTCGGTTCCGTCTTCTCCGTTCTCCTTCCTGATTTTGATCGCAGCGACAGCGAACGCCGCCAGGGCTTTGCGCTCATCAACGCAGCACGTAACGCGGGCGTCGCGCAGTTCGTTCATACCTCGGTGGCGCAGGCGGGCAATCACGAGACGTTTCCCGGCTGGAACGACAAGCGTTGGAACCGAAAATACTGGACGGACAAATGGGAGGTCGAAGAGGCCGTTCGCTCGGCGGGTTTCGAATCGTGGACGGTCTTGCAACCCGCATTCATGATGGACAATCTGGCTGAGCCGAAAGCAGCCGCGATGTTTCCGCACCTGCGCGAAGGCCTGCTGCTCACCGCATTACTACCCGACGCACGACTCGACTGGATTGCCGCCGACGACGTGGGCGCGCTCGCGACCAGCGCGCTAAACGATCCGCAACGCTGGCACGGTCACACCGTGCCGCTGGCGTCCGAAAAGCTCACGATGTCTGAAGTCGCGCAGCGCCTCGCCAACGTAATGGGTGTACAGATCCGCGTTTCGCACGTATCACCGGATGAAGCCAGAGCAAAGGGACTCTTACCGGGATGGGTGAATGCACAGGAATGGATCAACGCGGTCGGGTATCGCGTCGATCTCGACGAGCTTTCCGAACGTGGTGTCCAGCTCACTCCGATGGTGGACTGGATCGATGCGAATCGACAGCGCATCGCACTCGCATAGCGGTCGTTGCGAAGCAATCGATCTGTCGCACGCGCGAGAAGTCCTTCGTATGTCATTTCGTTCCGCACCGTCCGTCTGTGAACCGGTGTGGGCAAGCCCCAGGCAATGGAAAATCCACAATGAATGACCGTGCACCCTCATGGTTCGATGGCGCGATGACGCAGCCGCGTCGATCCCACTTCACCGAAGGCAGCGGGGTTACCGTGCATTATGTCTCGTGGAATGCCGCAGACACAGCTAAGCCGCCCCTCGTCTTCGCGCACGGCTTTCTTGGGCACGCGCACTGGTGGGACTTCATTGCGCCGTTCTTCACCGATCGCTTTCGCGTTTTCGCCTTGGATTTCAGCGGCATGGGGGACAGTGCCTACAGGCAGGAATACAGCGCCGGCATTTTCGTGCGCGACCTCGTCGCCGTCGTGGATGCAATCGGCTCTGGACCGTGCGTCGTGGTCGGCCACAGCTTTGGCGGATCGCGTCTGCTTCAGGCGTGCGCGACCTTTCCCGATCGTCTCTCGCATGCAATCGTGCTCGATTCGTATTTCATGCTACGCGGCGACAACTTGCCTGCGGTGGAAAGACGGCCGCCGCCACGCCCCTATCCGGACTGGCATACCGCCGTCAGTCGGTTTCGACTCATCCCTGAACAAGATTGCGAGCCGTGGCTGCTCGAGCATCTCGCGCAAACATCGCTTCGTCGAACCGCTGACGGTTGGGTATGGCGCTTCGACCCGAAGCTGCGGGTTCTCCAGCCGGTCGAAGGCGAAGAAGACCTGCTGAGTCGCATCACAGTACCCGTCAGCTATGTTCACGCCGAGTGCAGCAGCGTGGTCAGCGCCGATCGCGCTCGCCGCATCGTGGATGCGATTCCCGGCGCGAAGGGCCCCATCACGATGCCACGCGCAGGCCATCACATGATGCTTGACCAGCCACTCGCGCTGGTGAGCCTGCTACGAGCATTGCTGGCATGAACCCCGACATGCGAGAACCGATGACAACGCCGTGGTCGACCGAGCAGCCGCTCGCGGCCCTGATTGCGCACGCGGTCGAAAAGCACGGCGCCACTTCGCTGCATTTTCATACCCAGGGCGGTGCCTACACTTGCACCACCCGGTCCCTGCTGCAAGACGCGAAAGAGATAGGCCGGGCGCTGAGAGCCATCGGCCTGCGTCGAGGCGATGTGATCGCGATACAACTGCCCACGCAGCGTGAGACTGCGCTGCTGTATCTGGCTGCACTCGAGATTGGTGCGGTGCTCGTGCCAATCGTGCACATCTACGGTCCCGCCGAAGTCGGCTTCATCCTTCGACAATCGCGCGCCCGATTTCTTTGCGTGCCCGACTTTTGGTTCGGCACCGACTATCTGGAGCGTGTCGCCGCGCTTGGCAACACGCCCGACCTCGAGCGCGTTATCGTCGTTGGCGATCGGGCGCCCTCGAACGGCATCACATTTGACGCGCTGCAACGACTCGCCGCGACAACGCATGATCAGCGCCCTCTCGACCTGCCAACGTCGGAAGATATCTGCCTGCTGCTGTACACGTCGGGAACGACAGCCTCGCCGAAAGGAGTGCAGCACTCTCATCGCACCGTAGGCGCAGAGTGGCAGATTCCGTTCATCGACGGGCCAGGGCCGTATATGACGCCCTTCCCTGCTGGTCATATTGCAGGCTTCAATTTCCTGTTGCGTCCGTTCATAACCGGCACCGAGATGGTGTTTATGGACCGATGGGACGCCTCACTTGCCGCGCGACTGGTCGATGAGTATCGCGTGCGCCTTTCTGGCGGCACACCGTTTCATCTCCAGGCACTTCTAGAAGCCGCTCGCCGCGACGGGCGCAGTTTGGCGTCCCTCGTGTCTTACGGCCTGGGCGGCACAGGCGTCACGCCGGAGCACGTCGCCATCGCCGACCACGCCGGATTCGCCGGAACCCGCGCTTACGGGCTGACCGAGCATTCGACAGTGAGCGTCGGATGGGCCGATTCTCCCTTTGATATCCGGGCCTGCACGGACGGCCGCATTCAACCCGGCTCGCAGGTGCGCGTCGTCGACGAGTTGGACAGCGACCTGCCTACGGGACGCGACGGTGAGATTCTGATCAAGGGACCGGAGTTGTTTGTCGGTTACACCGATCCGGCGCTCAATGCGACCGCGTTCACGCACGATGGCTGGTTCCGGACCGGCGATATCGGCCGCGTCGACGAAAGCGGCTGCCTGACCATCACGGATCGCAAGAAAGACATCGTCATTCGCGGGGGAGAAAATATCTCGTCGCTCGAAGTAGAGCGAGTGCTCGCCACGCACCCGGCCGTGCGCGATGTCGCCGTCGTCGCTCAGCCAGACGCACGATATGGCGAAAGAGTCTGTGCGGTCGTCGTCTTGCACGAACACACCTCGCTCGATCTGAGCGCAGTCCAGATCCACTTTGCCGCTGCGGGTGTGGCGAAGCAAAAGACGCCGGAACACCTTTGCGTGGTTTCGGAACTGCCGCGTACGCCTTCAGGAAAGGTGAAAAAAGGCGATTTGCGCAAGCAGCTTGCGGCGCAATAGTGGGTCGGTCGATGCTTATCCAGCGGGGCCGTCGTGGCGAGGCTTAAAAAACCGATCTCGCTGCCTTGGCACCTCATCGGACGAAATAAGCCGATCATAGATCGCACGCGCTGCGGCCATACCCGCATCGAAATCGGCCGACTCGGCCGCGGCTGCGATGGCATTCAGACACTCGCTTTTTACCGCCTCGCTACAGCTGAGGCGTGAGCGCGCCTCGGCAACCACGGAAACCGGATCGCAATCGGGCAACGGCAGCCGGCGAATCAACGGCAATGACGTGCTCCCTACCTTCTCACGCGCCAGTTCTATCGCAACGCGCAACAGGTGCTCCTCATCGCCCTCGACGATCCGGTCGAATAACGCGGTGCCGCGGAACGTTCCTGCGCGCACGATCTGAGCGCCAAGAATGAAATCGATCGATTTTGCGAGGCCCAGCACGCGCGGCAAACGCTGCGTGCCGGAAAGAGGGATCACGCCGAGCTTGCATTCGGGCAGACCGATCTGCGCACTGTCCGCGACCACACGGTAGTGGCACACCAGCGCGGTTTCCAGGCCGCCACCAATTGCGAACCCGTGGATAGCGGCTACCACCGGCTTGTCGCTCGCCTCGATCACCGGATGAACATGCATCGACAACGCTGGCGCAGCCGTTGCAGCAGAAGTGCCGAATTCGCGAATGTCGCCTCCCGCCGAAAAGCCGCGTCCACTGCCCGTAAGCACGATCGCGCGAGCAAGCGCATCGCGTTGGGCTGCGTCGAACGCAGCGACGAGTCCACGGCGGAGCCTCAGCCCTAGACCGTTGACCGGTGGATGGTCCATCGTGACGATAGCGATGTCGTCTTCTACACGATACGTTACGTCGGCGAAGCGCTGCGGCTGGCAATGCGTCATCTGTTATTTGTTATGGCGTTTGACGAGGCCGATAAGGTGCGGCTAGCGGCTGTTCGCAAGCCAGCTTGGCATATCCGCTGGCCACGGATCGGCGTACACCGCGTGCACACCCATCGCGGTCGTGTAGGCCAGGTTCAGTACGTTGCAAAACGCGATGAAAGCCAACACCCGAAGCGCCGTGCGAACCGCTGGATGACATTCGATACGATCGACGCCTCGCTCGATGGCCGTATGTCCGTTCTTGTCGACGCTCAGCAAAAGGAAGGCCGACGCCACGAAAGCAGACGGAAACAGCAAGAACTCATAGACCGGAAACTGGTAGTAGTGACCACCCCAGAAAGAAGCGCTCTGGAACGCCCCCGGCCACGCGTCGAACCCCATGAACCGGCTGGCAGCGATGTCGAGCAAGCCCATTGTCATCCAGATCACGGCGAAGCCCGCGAGCGCGAGTCGTACGTTGCCGGCGCGAGGCCAACACTTGCGGGTCGCACGCATCGCCCACAACGCCACCACGGCGGTGCCCGTGAAGGTATAGAAGTAGCTTGGCGCGTCGATCAGAATCGGTTCGGCGATGCGAGCATGCGACGATTGCCAGAATGGAATGAACCGGCACCAGCAGCCGAAGTTCAGCGCATAGGCGTTATAGGTGAACATCGGTCGAAGAAAGTCCAACCACGGATCAAGCCAATATGCTGAGAGCCAGCCGATCATCATCAAACGCACCGCGTCGATGCGGCGACTCTTGACGATTCCGTAGACATACCAGATCGCTACTGGAATCAGGATCAGCACGCTGACCCACTGGTAATGGTCGATCGTCGCTTTCACGGACTCTGGAATCGGATCCGCGCCCAATTCCACGGGGCGGAAGTCCTCTGAACGAATCCACGCCACATAGGCGCGGATTTGTGCAAAAGCGAAAAGCGCACCGAGCGCTGCCCACGCATACACCCTATGCCAGGTTGTACTGCTGCGCGGGGCGACCATTTCCGACATGCGTTGCCTCCTTCATCACGCCGTCATTCACTTATGTGAATGCTGATCGCCAAAATGTACTCCTACCGATGTGGCTACGTCAAGCGCATACGCAGGTTATCGGCCCATGAGGTCGTGAATCTCGTGATCGAGCGCCGCCATCGCGAACCGAGGCGCAACTGCGCAATTGTTGACTTCCGCCTGCCATTCCACGGGATTCACAAGCCAGAAGAACAGCCCATAGACGATGTGGCGCCGGTAAGCATCCAGCGCGCTTCCAAATGACGGCGGCTTGTCTACGCCGTGAAAAGCGAGCCGCTCGAGATAGTATTCGAGCAACTCACGCTCCCATCGCGGCCGATCCGCGATATCGAGTGCCGATATCAGGAAGTACGTGACGTCATGGGCCCACGGTCCGCGTCGATACGACTGCCAGTCAAGAAAGCCGGGCGTGCCGTCGCAGTCGAAATAGAGGTTGCCGAGGTGTACGTCGCCGTGAAGAAACGTCATCGGCCCGATCCGGTCGAAAGCACGCAGATCGAGGAGCGCCTGCTCCATCCAGTCACGATCATGAAACCGCTTAGGCACTGCGGCGCCGCGCGGCAACTGTGTATAGCTGGCGAACACATCCGGTTTTAGCTGACCCCAGTGATACGTGCCCGCCTCGCCGTCGGGCAGCGGGTCCTGCGCCGCGAGCCAGCCCAGTTCGCCACCGTTCTCGAGCGCCGGCGATTGCCAGAACTGCGCATGCCACCGCGCCTGGGCATCCAGATTTGCCGCTGCCTGCGCAAACGTCAGCGGCCGCTGCACGCGACAGAATTCCACTTGCCGAGAACGTAGATCCTCGAGGATCACGATTGACTGCCCGCTTCGACTGTCCGTCTCTGCATAGAAGCAGGCAGGCACATTCGCAAGTAAGCACGGATGGACTTCCTTGAAGAATCTCGCCTCGTATTCGTATATGTAGGCGTTCAGATTGCGATACTCGGGAACGAAGCCACCCTTGACGATCAGAGACTCCGGCATGCCAAGCTCGCGTCCTCTTGCGTTGTAAGCGAGACGCACCCTGACTTTGGTCGCCGTGCCGTACATCACGTCGTCTATAGCCAGCGATTCAATCGCCACGCCCTCGTGGCACTGGGCGAGCGCCGAGGTCAGCCATGAAGGTGTGATCTCCTCGACCTGCAACGGAAGCCTGCCGGCCTCTGAGTGTGGCCCGTGTGATTCCGCCAGGGCGAGGCTTTTCTTCGCAACACTCATCTTGACGCGCTCCTGTGAGTTCCGTGTGCGTTCGTGCTCGACATCGTCCACGCGCATGTTGCGCGGCACGTCTGAAGGCTCGCAACGAGGGAAATCCCGGCTGGCATTTTCGTTTCTTTTTTAGAACGACGTACGCTTTCCTGCGCACCACTTCAAACTCGTCTGCTAACACCGCGCCGAGCCGGCTTCATTGCTACGGATCGCGAGTGCGCTGGATTAGTGAAATTTCTTCACTCTAATCGTTCCATCCAGTAACCATCTTCTATTGGGTGTTGTGGCTAGAATTCATAAAAAGGCCTAAACCGAGCCCCCAGGAGACAACTCGATGACCACGACCGTGCTTGAACGGCTATTCGGCATTAGCGGAAAAATCGCTGTCGTTACCGACAAGGGACGCAATTCCAGCATCGATATTGCGCCGGTGCTGGCCGAGGCCGGCGCACGAGTGGTAGTCGCGGATCACAGTCCGGCGCATATGCAACCGGTCGTCGACAAAATCCATTCGGTGGGCGGCGAGGCAATCGCCATTGAGACGGACGTGGAACGCGAAGCCTCGGTGATTGCCTTATTCGACCAGGTCAAGGCCACGTGGGGCAGCCCGGACATCGTAGTCAATTGCGCGGCGATGACCAATAACGGCCCGCTTACAGAGTTCTCAGAAGCCGCCTGGGACGAAGTCATGGCGATCGACCTTAAGTCTGTGTTCTTTTGCATGCGAGAAGCGATCAAGCACATGCTCGCCGCAGGACGGGGTGGACGCATCGTGAACGTCACCACCATGGGCGCCACGCATGCCGTGCTCAATGGCAACGGCGCTTATGGCGCCGCGCGCGCCGGTGTCGCGGGGTTAGTGCGGTCCGCAGCACTTGACTATGCCCGCGACCGGATTCTCGTCAACTGCGTGCTGCCCGGTGCGGTGCCCGGCAAGGTTCAGTTTCATCCGGATATGCAGGCTCGCCTTAAGACAGGACAGCTTACGGGACCCGGTACGGATGCTGAGCGACGTCTGCCGCTCGGATGGGGCGACCCCGCCGATATCGCCGCCGCGGTGCTGTATCTCGCGGGGCCATCGGGCCGCTATATGACGGGCCAATCGATTACGCTCGACGGCGGATTTCTGATTAGCTGAAGGCGTCGGCGGCTGCCGCGAATCCTGGGTCGGCGGTTCACCGTGGCACTACGACGACTGAAGCGAACCGAATAGCCCGACCTCCATCGACCAATCAAACCGGAGCATTTCATGTTTAGCGAAACGCAGATCGGCGCGCGCCTCGCGCAGATTTTCAATCTCACGGGCAAGACTGCCGTTATTACCGGCTCTGCGCAAGGTCTCGGCCGCGAGACGGGGCGACTGCTTGCCGAGGCCGGCGCCAATGTCGTGATTGCCGACCTGAACCCGGATGCCGCTTCCGCAACCGCAGCAGAGATCGAAGCCAACGGCGGCATCGCGATTCCATGCAAAGTCGACGTTGCCGACGAAGCGTCCGTCAAGGCACTCTTCGCCGCCGTCGATGCAAAGTTCGCCGGTGTGGACATTCTGATCAATAACGCCGCGCACCGTTCGAAAGCCGAATTCTTTGAAATGTCCGTCGAACAATGGGATCAGATGCAGGACGTCACACTGCGTGGCACGTTTCTGTGTTGCCGCGAGGCTATCACGCGTATGAAGGCAAAGGGCAGCGGTGGCTCGATCGTCAACATTTCCTCCGTTGGCGCACTTCGACCCACGCTGTGGGGCGTCAATGCCCATTACGACGCTGCGAAGGCTGGCGTTGATAGCATCACGCGATCACTCGCCAGCGAGTTCGCAGCCGATGGCATCCGCGTCAACTCGATCCTCCCAGGCGGCATGGCCAGCGAAGGCGGCAAGAACATCAGCGCGACCTTCAAGATTCGAGGACCCATCGTTCGTGCGGGCCGGGTGCCGATGGGACGAATGGCCGCCCCGATCGAGGTTGCCCAAAGCGTGTTCTTCCTCGCGAGCCCTGCCGCAAGCTATGTCACCGGACAGATCATCGCCGCGGACGGCGGCTTCACGGTTAGCTAGGTAACTGCCACTGCGTGGCTCGCCCGACTGCAAAACATTAGGACACGGAAATGCCAAAGATTACGTTTATCGAGCACGACAACACCGAGCATATCGTCGATGCGATTGCCGGACAGTCGTTAATGCAAGCAGCAATCGACAATTCGGTGCCCGGCATCCTCGCGGACTGCGGGGGCTATTGCAATTGTGCGACTTGCCATTGCTACGTCGACGATATGTGGACCGCAAGGATTCCGCCTGCGAAACACGCGGAACTCGACATGCTGAGCGGCGCCATCGATACCAACAACAACAGCCGACTCGGTTGCCAGATTCAATTGACCAACGATCTCGATGGATTAGTCGTCCGGCTACCCGCTTCGCAAACCTGACGAAACCCACGACGAAAAACCTGTTCGCGGAGAACACACATGTCTCATAGCGCGGTCCCACTCGTTCCAGTTCCCGACCATGTTCCTCCCGAACTCGTGGTGGATTGGGATTTCAGCAAGCCTCCCGGCGGCGAAGCCGACATCGTCGGCGCCTGGAAACGTCTGCACGATGGTCCGGACATCATCTGGACGCCGTACAACGGCGGTCACTGGATTCTCACGCGAGCGGAAGACATCGAATTCGCGCAGCGCAATCACGATCCGTTCTCCATGCGCGAAATCACGCTGCCCGCTAGTACCACAATGCAGATCTTGCCGCTCTCGGCCGATCCGCCTGAGCATGCCGACTATCGCGCACTGATCAACCGCTTCTTCGCGCCGAAAGTGATACGCGACATGGAAGGCGAGATCCGTAAACTGGCTGTCTCGTTGATCGAAAGCTTCCGGGAAAGAGGCCGATGCGAATTCATGGCCGACTTCGCGATGAAGTTTCCCATCACGATCTTCATGCGGCTCGTGAACCTCCCGCTCACCGATCTGGACGATCTGCTTGCGTGGACCGAGGCGAGCGTTCGCGCCAACGATCCCCAGCGTCGCGAATGGTCGCAGCGCATGCTGTTCGGCTACCTGGAGAGCATCATTCGTGAGCGCCAGAAAGAGCCGGGTACGGACCTGATCAGCGCGATAGTGAATGGAACCGTATTCGGCAGGCCCCTCACGGAGCAAGAGATCCGCGGCATGATGGTCAACGTCATCTTCGGCGGACTCGACACTGTCGCGTCCACCATGGGCTTTGCGGTGCTCTATCTCGCTCGCAATCCCGCGCATCGTCGTCAGCTGGCGGAACACCCGGAGCTGGCGGGGAACGCGGTGGAGGAA